>JAYQKD010000001.1:0-214470 GCA_038142505.1 Gammaproteobacteria bacterium
ACCTCATCAGCAACTGAGCCTTCATTTTATCCTGATTCAACCGCCATATCAAAAATGACACTACCTGGTTTCATTTTTATCTATTGTTTTGTTATCTATTAATTGCGGAGCAAGTCTTCCAAAGAGTTGAGCTGTTGTAATAACAATATCGGATCTTGCACAAACATCAGATTGAAGATCTTTTTGTTTTTGAACTTGTTCTGGAGTTAGTTCTTTTTTGCATAACCTTGATCTGTTTGACCGGTTTCACCTAAATCTATTTTAACAAACTTAGCCCCTAATGAATTTACTTGTTCTTCAACAACATCACGAGTATCAAAAGCCTCAACTCTGGCTCTAAGTCTTTTTGCAGTTTGCCGATAGCTTGCAAACCAGCTACATCACACCTATAACAAAAACTCTTGCAGGCTTTAAAGGAATATATTATTGATTTAACTTTAATTTATAAGTCGAATTAATATTAAATTTTGATCTTTGGGGTCAAAACAATGTTCTGGTGGACCTGAATTAAGTGCTTGTTTGACTGCCCTTCTTAATAAGAATGATCATGCCTCAGTCCAGCCAAAATATCGATTCTTCATCTGCCAATATTAAAATATTTATTTTTAGACTAACTCCAATTTTTCAATTTTTTTTAATAATCCAGTTTCAGGCTTTCTACAATCACAATTACTCTCAGCAGCATGAGGACAATATACAATATAATCTATTATGCCTCCCTTTTTTCTCAACAAATTTTGCATACACAAATGAATTTCATCCAATTCTGATTTAGAAATAATTTTCTTTTCAATACAAGCTTGATTTGTAGCAATTACAACCCTAAAACCATTTTTATTTAGAAGTGAAATTGCATCTAGACTTAATTCTATAGGAACAAAATCTTCAACCCTTGTAACGTATGTTGATAAATCAATATTTATAACTCCATCTCTGTCTAAAACTATGATATCTTCATATTCACACTTTTATCCTTAGCTTAAAATTGTTAATTCTTAATAACAAAGTTTCGTTTTTTGAAACAGCTTCTATGTTACTAAAGCGATCATCAGAGTTTTTTTATTAATAAATAATTTATTCTATAATCGCTCATTATTTCTAAGTTCTTATTTCCTTTTTTATTGAAGCAACTTTCCAAACTAATTTCTGAATTAGAAAATTTTCCTTCATTTAACTGATTTATGTATTCTATTGAAATTGAATTGCTACATATTAAATTCAATCTTCTTAACCATTCTTTCATTGATGTTTCAGTGAAACCAAAATTTTCAAATGATACAAAACTTGATATATAGAAATTGCTTGAAAATACTAATTTTGGATCCATCATGACTGTCTCATTTACGTCATATAATTTTTTGTGGACATCAGAAGTAATTTCAAGTTTATTTGATCCAAATTTAAAAAATGAATCTTTAAGATTTTTGAAGATCGGAAATAATAGATATTTATAACAATAAATAAAACAGAAATAGTTTTTACTGAGACATCAAGAAAAAATTTCCTCTGAAAAGAAATATAATCCAAAAAATTAGAATATTCTTTTAATACATATAAGGCTGACATTAAATGAATAAGAAATAAAATAAATAAATTAATCTGAATGAATATAATGAAAAGATAATTTTGATGGGAAAAAATAAAATGAAATATAAAAAATACCAAAAAATATAATGCTAATGGCTATTAAAATTAATATTAGTTGATGCTTTGATCTATTATTAGTTTTCATAAATTCATATAAAAAATATCAACATAAAAAGTGAGCAATCCAAAGAGCATAAGTTCTATATCCTTGATCGAGAATGTCCAAAATATGGTGCTCTTAAATATATCCATGCCCATGAAAATTCATTAATGTCCATAACAGAATTACCAATAGAATTTAAAGCAATCAAAAATGCAAAAAATCCACCACTAAGAATATAAATTCTAAAAATTTCAGATTTCTGAAATTGATTTTAATGTGCTAAATTTTAGAACCTCATTTATTACAAGAAATATTCGTATTAAGAAAATTAACATGAATGATAAAATACCATTTGGATGTAATAAAGTTTGATAACCCGATATAAAAAGCAGCCCATAAGTATGAGCCTCTCAACATAAAACTTATAGATAAAAACGTAAATGGTATTGATAGAGAACAGGGTGATAAACCGCTAGTCCAATTGGAAAATATTCGCCATATCCAAATTGAGGAGGTATCAAGATAAATGCCAGCGCATGCATTAAAAAATTAAAACTAAAAAATATTTCTGTTAAATGTCTTTGAGATTTTAAAAAATGAATAAATTAAAATTTGAAGGCTGAAAAGATAGAGAATATCCTCCCAAATAAAACGATCAATTCCAATATAGGTATAAAGTGATATTAGTTTCCATAAAAAAATGAACGCCTGAATCCGAAACAGCATTTACAAACCAATCATTTGTTAAATATTCTGGGTCAATAATTCTGTTAACTGCTGGATCATGAATTGCTCTGTCAGGGCCAATATTAAGGGCTTATACAAAAATATTAGGAGATTAAAAAAAAATTAAACTAATCAGACTAAAATGGGCTGATTGAAAATCTTTTTATAATTTTTGTTTTGAAAGTCAAAAATTTATGTCAATAAAATTTAAAATAACCACAGATGCAGTTCCTATGATAATTGAAATAAGATCATTAAAATTTAAAACTTTCACAAAAACATACATTATGAAGAAGTTGATTGATGCTGTTAAAGAAATTACTAACAAATATTTAAGTTTTTCAAAATACCATTTGAATTTGAACGAAAAACAAAACTTTGTACACCAAAAAATTGTAAATAATTACAGCAGTAATTGATATCGCTCTGGAATAAGAATATCTAGTAAAAAAATTCTCGTAAAAATCGAATACAATATTAAATCAATCAAAAAAGTAGATCCTCCACCTAAAAATATCTAAACATCTCTGTGTTTAGTCTTGTCTTTAAAAAAACATAGGTGGCTATAAAAAAATCTTTAAGCTCCAATTTTTTTTTCCCTCTTCAACTGATCTAGGATAAAAATTCACGCTGGCACTTCAACAATTCTATATTTATTTTGAATCAACTTTGATGCTAATTTCATGGTCTGCTTCAAATCCAGTTGATTCTATTTTATTCACATCAAAAAAAGATCTTGGGTAAAACCTTATATCCAGTTAGGGGTATCGAAATAAATCTTCCATATAAAGCATAAACAACTGTGGTTAAAAATAAATTAGCAATCCATACAATTACTGGTTGATCAGGATGTTTTTGAGCCCATGAGATAAATTTTGTTGAAAAATCATCTTCAGATTTTTATTTCTACCATAAACACTTAATTGTTTTGTTTTATTTTTTATTGGCTCAAATAAAATTCTGTAATCATCCGGTGAATATTCAAGATCAGCATCTTGAATTAATATATACTCTCCTTTGGCAATAGCAATGCCTTTCTGAACTGCGCTCCCCCTTTCCTTGATTGATTAATGAGTTTAATCCCATCAAATGAGGATACAATTTTAGCAGTTTTGTCTGATGAGCCATCATTTACCACAATTATTTCAAGAGAAATTTCAGATTGTATTTCAACAGTTTGAATTTTAGATAACAAAGTACCAATGGTATTTTCTTCATTAAATGCAGGAATTATTATTGATATAAGCACAATACTAATTACTTCTTATTGATACAATTATCAGCCTTAGTAAACATTTAAGCCCTCTTTAAAATTCATCTTTTACCATCTTCCTTTGACCTAGCCTTATAAGTTACTGGAACTTCCATAAGAATTGCTTTTTTATTATATAACTTTGCAAGAATTTCGATTTTCATAATCAAAACCATTTGAGTGTCCTGTGATGCCATCTAATGCTCTTACGTTCAATGCTTTAAAGGAGGAGAGTGGATCACCCAATAGTCTTTTATATCTTAAAAAATATATGATCGTAAGTAACATACCTCCATACTTGCTTAGAAAAAAAGTAAGACTTCTCTTGTTATAAATTCTTTTTAAACGATTGTTAAGATCTATTGAATCATATGCCCTGCTACCTACCACCATCGAAAATTCTTGATTCACTAATGGGTTTATGACTTTAGAAATGTCAGTGACATCGAACTCGTTATCTGAAGGAAAAAACAACAATATCTCCATGAGAAATTTTAAGACCTGCCTTTAGTGCTGCGCCTTTTCCAAAATGTTTACTTTGTATAATTTTAATTTTTCCATCATATCTGTTTTAAGATTTTAATTGTATTATCAGTAGACCCCCCATCAACACAAATAATTTCATATCTAAAATCACTTTTTTCGATAAAATTTATGACATTATCAACAGTATTTTGTATATATCTATCTTCATTAAAAGGACGGAATTATTATTGATATTAGCTTTGTAGAGTAATTAATAGAAACTTCTTCAACATTTACACTATTTAATAATTCTCTTGTTGTTCTTGTAAATGAATGCTTTCCATCTTTAAGCTCTAACTGTTTTTGAACCACATTTATATCAAATTTAACTTTAGATTTAATGTCAGAAATATCAAAATCATAAAATTTATCTCTTAACTCTGGATTTGGTTTATGCAGTATAACAGTATCTACAACATTTCAATTTGTCTAAAATCTTCATTAGAATCAAAATATCTTAGGAACTTTTTAAACAGAGTGGTTTGGGTCTCATTTTGTGAGTGCATGATCTCTCGCACCATTCTATGCTTATATGAATTTTTGCTTTAAAATTATTCTTTATGATTTTTGAAAATACACCATCTGTCCTTATAACTGGATATAAAGAAGAATGTTGTGTTCCTGAACCATATATAATTAGATCTGCTTGTTCAATTGATTTAGCTGCATCCTGTATTTAGATTTAGTATTTTTGGACGCCTTGGATAAAATCTCTTCTTTTTTGAGTTTACATTAGTTTTGAAATTTTATAAACTATATATTTTTTAATTCACTATCAGGTATTAGATATAATTCCTTTATTTTAGATTCAGTTTGTTTAGATACTATTGACGCCTCGTCGAAAAGGGAATTCTCCATCCTCTTTTATAGCCACCAAAGTCAATGCCTCTCCTTGAGTAATGTTTAATATGTTTGCATGCACGCCAGCGATTTTGGATAAGTTTTTGTTGCCTTATTAAAATCTCTTTCATTAAATAAATAAGCTCCTGAGAAAATTATATTTCCAAGACTCATATCGTTAAACGTAAGTTCTTCATTTTTGAATTTTTGTTATCTAAATAATCAAAAAATAATTTAAGTACATTAGAAAGCCACAATGTTTGTCTAAATGTCAGTTTCTGCCTTAAAGGATTTAAGATTTTTGAATGTTTTGTATCTGAATTAAAAGTCAAATTTATAAAATCATTACATACAGCCAGGCCATCATCGTATCTACATTCAAGATCAAATCTATACTCAAGAATTTTTGCAAGAGATCTGTTGTGACATGTTGTCACTTAATGAAACAAATCTAGCAATATTCTTTCTTAAATCAGATGGTCCTAACATGTCTCCAATAATTCTTCTAACTAGGCCTAGTTGACAGACCATCATCATATGCATTAATGAGCATTGTTAGTTCAACATCTTCATGATGCATAAGTCCTTGAATCAAGCTATCTGTTCCTCTACCGCCTGCAAAGACTACTATTTTTTCATAAATTAATTTATACACAAAAAGATGCTTTTCAACAACTTCTGCCTCTTCTTGGGTGTTAATGCTTAAGCATTCTGATTCATTGCTAGTAAAAAAATATGCAGATTGTTTCTATATCATTTTCTAAGATGAAGGTAAAGAGTCTTATAAGCTTTTCTCATTAGTTATATTTGGGGAGGAGCAAATTCAATTCTACAAAGAATATTTTCAAGAGCATCTCTTTTTAGCAAAAAAAGTCCGGAATCTGAAAGACCAGGTCTCGGCATAATTATCTAATTCTCTCTTTTTTCTAGGACTTTTTTATACAAGAAGTCCTTTATCGTTGGATTTCATAGTGAACGTTATGGATTCTGGAATTCTGCAGTTGCAGGAAATATCATTTGACAATCTTTAATGCTTGTTAGTCTTATGTTCATGAATTCAAGAGTCTTTTTGCTAAAGCATGGCTGATCGCCCCAAACAACAAATATGTTGTTATTTGAACACTCTTTGAAACCTATTTTTTATTGCATCCGCGCCATATCAATCGGATTATTTTGAACTGCAACTTTAACATTTTTAAATCCTTTCTTATTAATGAAAGGTACGACATCTTTTTCCCTTGTGTGTGACAATACAATAATTATTTCCCTATAGATCGAGACAGTATTCGCATAAATCCATTCCAAAATTGTTTTACCTGCAATTGGGTATTATTTTTGGTACATTTAGGATTTAATCTTTTACCTTTTCCAGCTGCAGCAATAACATCAATTGAAGAATCTATTGAAGTTGCAGATATTTTCATCTGAGACTGAATTTCTTTCATTTTAACTTTTTAGCTAAAATCAATGACTGGCCTATCCAATATGTAAAAGTAAGATTATATATAATCTTTAGATTAAAAATGGGACTAAAAATTTTTAGGAAAGGTAAAATACCAGTGCTTTATTAAAAACATATCCCAGTTTAAGTGACTGCACAATGTTTTTGATAACTAACTATTTCAAAATCCACACCTTTCAAGTAAATTTTGTATTGTTTTTTGAAAAATAAAGAAGATGGACGCTTAAATAAATGGCCATTTTTCTTCCATTAATCTTGCTACAGAACTTTTTATGCATCTGGAATATTTAGTATCAAGAAACCGTCATCATGCATAATCGTATTTATCATCTTTAGTTCTTCAGAGGATTGCTTAAATGTTCAATTACATCCCACATAGATACTAAATCATATTTATTTTCCAATTTTTCAAGATTTTCTCCAAGTGTACCTTGGTAAACATTCAATTCATGTTCTGTGGCACAATAATTTGACAACCATTTTGAGGGTTAACACCTTCTCCGCTAAACCCATTTTCTACATGCTCTTAAAAATGTTCCGCTTCCACAACCAACATCAAGTATTTTATTATGAGATTTATTGAAAAATTGCCCATTTTGATTAACTGTTTATTATTTCTATTAGATGTCGAGATTCTTAAATCGTCTTGTTGTTTATGAAATCTTCATCAGCTCCATCTTCATATAACTGATGAATTAATTTGTCTTTTAGTCTTGGACTTGTATAAATAAGACCGCAATTTGTACATTCAACGACTCTTTCATATAAAACAACTTCACTAGAAGATGAATAGACTGACTTTAGGAAATTTTCATCAACTACTTTTTGGAAACCTTGATTTGTATGAACGCTATAATCTCTGGGTTGCCAACTTGCACGTGATACCTCAATAATCACTATTATTTTTTTAAACTGTGTATGTAGTGAAGTAAAACGTAATAAAAATAAAAAGTCAATTTAATTAAAATATACCGAATTTTAAATGATTAAAGCACTTTTCAAATTGTAGTTTTACTACACATATTTAATTTATTGCCCTATGTCTAAATAGTTCTATTAAGGGTAAAATTCTCTCATGAACATAGACCAACAAGAAGTTCAAAAATTCGCAGATCTTGCAGAGAAATGGTGGGATACATCTGGAGACTTTAAACCTCTTCATGTAATCAACCCTCTTAGAGCTGAATACATATCATCAAAAGTTGAATTAGAAGGTAAAACATTACTAGATGTGGGCTGTGGTGGAGGTATATTGGCAGAAGCTTTGCATGATAAAGGGGCAATCGTTACAGGTATTGATGCTGCTGGTCCTGGTATTGAAATTGCAAAACATCATGCAAAAAAAAATAATAAATCAATAGACTATCAAGAAAGCACGGCTGAAGATTTAATTCAGAAAAGCACAGAAAAATATGATGTTGTAACATGCCTTGAGGTTTTAGAGCATGTTCCTGATCCTAAATTATTGGTAAAAACGTGTATTAACCTTTTAAAACCAAATGGAGATCTATTTTTATCTACCATAAATAAAAATCCTAGATCCTGGATTACTGCAATAGTTGGAGCTGAATATATATTCAACATATTACCTAAAGGCACTCATGAATTTGATAAATTCATAAAACCTTCATCACTTGGATCATACATTAGAGAGAGTTCTGCAGAGTTAGTTGAAACCAAAGGAATGTTTTACAATCCAATAACTCATAAAGCTAATCTTAATAATGATTTAGGTGTTAATTACTTAATGTATGCAAAAAAGCCTTAGTTCAAAATTAGTTTTATTTGATCTTGATGGAACGGTTATTGATACTGCTCCTGATTTTGTTCTATCTCTAAATAATATTTTAAAAAGACATGGAAGAGCTACTTTAGAGTTTGACCATATAAGATCTTTTGTTTCAGAAGGTTCTGTAAAATTTACTGAAATTGGATTTGAGATTACAAGAGATCATCCAGACTTTAATAAATACAGGAATGAGTTTCTTATAGAATATAAAAATAACCTAACTAATAAATCAAAGCTATTTGCCGGTATATCATCATTATTAAATCAATTAGATGAAAATAGCATTCCTTATGGAATAGTAACTAATAAACCTTTCGATTATGCTGAACCTCTTATTAATTATTTCAATGAGCTTAAAAAATTGCAAAGCACTTGTATGTCCAGATCATCTTCAAAATAGCAAACCCAGTCCAGAAGGTATACTTTTAGCATGCAAAAAAATAGGAGTTGATCCTAAAGAAAGCGTTTATGTTGGAGATCACCCAAACGATCTAATCGCTGGTAAAAATGCAGGAACAAAAACTATTGGTTGTCTTTATGGCTATAGTTTAGATAAAGATGAGACATATCCGGAATCAATAATAGTTAACAAGGCAGATGAAATAATCAACGCTCTAAAATTGTTATGAAAATAAAAAATACATTTGAAAAAAATTTTCTCAACAATAAAAATATTTTAGTCACAGGCGCATCTAAAGGAATAGGTAGAGAATTAGCAGTAACATTAAGCTCCTATGGGGCAAATATTATTCTACATGGCCGCGATGAAAAGGCTTTGGATAAGATCTATGATGAAATTATAGATACAACAGAAACCTCTCCCCTAATTATTCAATGCGATTTGAATGATTTAGATGAAAATAAATCACAGAACATTGCAAATGTTATCTCTGAAAATGTAAATATATTAGATGGCATTATTCATAATGCAGCAATAATTGGAAAAATGTCATCAATTCATGATTTTGATTTAAAGACCTGGAACAAAGTTATAAATACAAACTTAACTAGTACATATTTGTTAACAAAATATCTCACTCCTTTAATGGCTGATTCTAAAAATCCGAGAGTAATATTTACCTCCTCTGGGGTTGTAAGGAAAGGTAGAGCAGTTTGGGGAGCGTATGCAATCTCTAAGACTGCTGTGAAATCTTTAGCTGAGATATTAAATGATGAGCTTGAGCCCATAACAAATATAAAAGTGTTTAATTTTGATCCAGGAGCAACCAGAACTTCAATGAGAGCATTTGCTTACCCAGCAGAAAATGCTTCAACTCTTAAAGAGCCATCATCGCTTATGAAATATTATTTATGGATGCTATCAAAAGAAAGTTCAAAATCAGATACAAGATACATAGAATTTACAAATTAATTATCAAGACTTCTCCATAGATACATGCACAAATATGTCCTGTATGGCGAGTAGTCTATGGCGTCATAATTATCTGATTTAAAAAAATCTAACCCTGCTTTTTTTATTCCCAAGTCACCAGTCAAGTAAATGTCTTCTTGTCCAATATAAAACATCTGAATTATTCCTAAAGTCCATGGCCCTATTCCTTTAATTTTTAAAAATAAATCTGAAATATCAGCCTGATTCATTTTTTTCAAATCTTTTTTTGTAAAACAGTCTAAATATTGATTGCTTAAAACCTCATTAACGTAACTGGCTTTTGGTCTTGATAATCCACAATCACTAAGATCTCCTAATGAAATTCTTTTTTTATTATTAAGCAGTATTTGAGTTTTTTTCCATATTGATGCAGCTGCCCCTATAGAGACTTGTTGGCCTATGATTGTCTTAATGATAAAAAACTTTAGTGATAAGTTTTTATTCTGCCTAGAATCTATAGATATTATTTCTGTTTCTTTTAAGAATTTATTAAGTCGATGATGTTTTTTATTTTTTGAAGTTTTTAATAAAAATTTGTAAGCGGTTTCTGATTTAACATCACTTGCCATAATTCTTTAATTCGTTAATTTCTTTTTCACTTAATTCCAGAGTTTTACCCTTTTTTAAAGTTGAGGGTAAGAAGATTGGTCCGAATCTAGTTCTTTTTAATCTGCTTACCTCCATATCTAAAGATTGAAATAATTTTCTTACTTCTCTATTTTTTCCACTTATTAAACATACTGAAAACCACTGGTTGCTTCCATTTCTTTCCCCTTCAACAACATCAGTAAATTGATGGAGTTCACCATCAATTGTTATGCCTTCAATCATTGATTTTTTTTTATCTTGAGAAAATTCACCTCTAGCACGAACTAAATATTCTCTATCAATGGTATTTGATGGGTGCATACAATAATTTGCAAAATTACCATCATTAGTAAATAACATTAATCCTGAAGTATTAATATCAAGCCTACCGATAGAAATCCAGTTTCTTTGATTTCTTGAATTTG
Organism: Gammaproteobacteria bacterium; assembly: GCA_038142505.1. GTDB lineage: Bacteria > Pseudomonadota > Gammaproteobacteria > Magnimaribacterales > D2472 > SCGC-AAA076-P13. Next base: position 10,691 of record JAYQKD010000001.1, read on the forward strand.
GTAAATAGTCATAAACAATAGGAATCTTTTTTTCTCTTGCAGAAGATGAGAGCACACCCTCAGGCTTATTTAGCGCAATAAGTTTTATTTCACTTTGTTTGACTTGTATTATTTTGTTATCAAACTCAACAATATCCTTTTCTGAAACAGTAGTTCCAAGTTCTGCAACTTTGCCATTTACAATAACCTTCCCATCCTTAATTAACTGCTCGCAACCTCTTCTCGATCCTATACCAGCACTGGCAAGAAACTTTTGCAATCTTTCAGTCATTAAAGATTTTTATACCGCTTGAGGTATAGTCTGATGATCCTCATCCTGAACAATATTATCCACAGGATCAGGCAACTCGGGTAAATCAGATAATCTTTTTAAATTTAAGTCGTCTAAGAACTCTTTAGTAGTCGAATACAATGCTGGTCTACCAGGCGCATCTTTAAATCCTGATACTTTAATCCAATTCCTCTCAAGAAGAGATCTGATGCTTTGGGTGCTGACACTCACTCCTCTAATGTCTTCAATATCGCCGCGAGTTACAGGTTGCTTGTAAGCGATAATCGAAATTGTTTCCATTAATGCTTTTGAAATTCTTGGAGCACGTTCATTCCAAAGATGTGATAACGCAGGACTAAACTCTTGCCTTATTTGAAGTCTATATCCTGAAGCTATTTCAACAACCTCAAGAGATGAATCTATATATCTAGTTTCTAACTCATTAAGACACTGTTTTATCTCAGATAGCTCGGCTGTAACGCCATCAAATTCTAGCAAGCTTCTAATTTCAGATATTCTTAAGGGTCTTCCAGAGCCAAATAATAAGGCTTCAACAGTATTAATCATTTTAATGTTCAACTTATCGCTCCTTTTGATTTTAAAAAAATCTCTTCAGTTTCGTTTTGTATTAATTCAAGATGCCCATCTTTGGCTAGTTCTAAAGATGCGAGGAAGGTCACTACCACCCCTTGCCTGCCTTCAGTTTTTCTAAGAGTTTTAGAAAAACTAATAACATTTCTTTTTGAAAGTATCTCAAGAATAATCTGTATTCTCTCTTGAGTTGATAGTTCTTCAAAATCTATTTGGTGATTAGATTTTAAGTCAGGCCTATTTTTAACTTCATGAAAAATAGCAACAAGTTCATCTTTGGTAATTTGTATATCTTTTTTTTCTACTTCGATTTTCGGAAGCGACGCCGATGCAAGAAAGAAATCTCTATCAACTCTTGGTAGAATTGCTATTTTTTCTGAGACAGTCTTATACCTTTGATATTCTTGAAGTCTTTTTATGAGAGCGGACTTAGGATCATCTTCCTCTTCTTCATGCACATCTTGAGGCAACATCATTCTTGATTTAATTTCAGCTAATGTTGCTGCCATTACTAAATATTCAGCAGCTAGCTCAAACTGCAAAGCATCCATCAAGTCTATATATTCAATATATTGATCAGTGATTTTAGATACATCTAAATCAAGAATATTAATATTTTCTTTCTTTATTAAATATAACAATAAATCCATTGGTCCAGAAAAAGTTTCTAGACAAAGTTCTAATGCATTTGGCGGTATAAAAAGATCGTCAGGAATAGTCTCGTATGGCTGACCCATTACGGTTGGAAACTCTAACTGTGTTTGAGTGTTATTTTGCATGATAAACACTACATAGTGTAAGGTTTAGAGCTTATTAATACAACATATTGTGTCTTTTAACTTTTTTTAATTTTCTAGAGAAAATGATGAAAAAATTATTCTTATACAAAAATTCATATAACCTCTACTAATTTTATTTCATTCATTTAATATTAATGCGCAATTAAGAAAAAATAGTTGAAAATGAATTATTCAACAGACAATACTAGGATTATTGATAGGCAAAAAGTTCCTGCTCCATATGAGTTGGTGAATAAGCACCCTATAAATGATGACATTTCTAAGCTTGTATATGGAACAAGACAAGAAATTAGCCAAATTTTGCATGACAAGGATGATCGCTTATTAGTGGTTGTTGGCCCATGTTCTATTCATGATCCTGAGAGTGCGATTGAATATGGAAAAAAATTAATCGAACAAAATATTAAATTCAAAGAAGAGCTGTTAATAGTGATGAGGGTTTATTTTGAAAAACCCAGAACAACAGTTGGATGGAAAGGTCTTATAAACGATCCTGACCTCAATGAAAGCTTCAAAATTGGTAAAGGTGTTGAGATGGCTAGGAAACTTTTAATAGATCTAGCTAAATTAAATCTACCTGCAGGTACAGAGTTTCTTGACCCTATTTCTCCCCAATATATTACTGATATTATTTCTTGGGGAGCTATTGGTGCTAGAACGGCTGAAAGTCAAATTCATAGAGAATTGGCATCAGGACTTTCTTGCCCTATTGGTATAAAAAATGCAACAAATGGTGGTCTCAAAGCAGCTATAGATGGAATTCAAGCAGCAAATCACTCTCACGTTTTCCTTGGTGCTACCAAAGAATCTGATATAGCTATGTTAAAAACAGCAGGTAATAATGATGCTCACATTATTCTTAGAGGTGGTAAAGAGCCAAATTATGATAGTGATTCTATTAACGAAACTTTAATTGCGCTTAGAGAAGCTGAAGTTAATGAGTCAATTATGATTGATGCTAGTCATGGTAATAGTCAAAAACAATTTAAACAACAACTGCCTGTAATTGAAAATATCTCTAGTCAAATTTCAAGTGGCAATAAAAACATCAAAGGTGTAATGATAGAAAGTCACCTTGTTGAGGGTAATCAAAAAATTTCTGACTCTCTTGTGTATGGTCAGAGCATTACTGATGCATGTATTGGTTGGGATGATACTGTTTCATGTCTGCAAAGTTTGAGCGATGCAGTAACTAAAAGAAGGAGCTCATAGGCTATTGAAAGACTTTGATAGAATTTCCTTTTCAAAAGATGTTGCTGAAACCTTAGGAGTCGAAGCTGCAATAATACTTGAACTATACCAACAAAATAAAATCACCTATTCCGGTGATTCTGAGCTCTTTAAAACTTTGGTAAAGCAAGAATTACCTTTCATTGAGCATGCGCTTATTGAAGCATGTCTAAAAAAACTATTAAATTACAAGCTGATATCAAATTCACAAGAAATAACAAACAAAAAAAATTACAATTTAAAAGCTGCTCAAGCAAATAACACAAAAAAATTAAAAATCGATTCAAATTGGTCACCATCCAATGAAGCTTTGGAAATTCTAAATATGGGTGAAATCCCAAAAACTTTCATTTCAAGCAAAGTAAAAGAATTTGTTTTATATTGGACAGAAAGAGGACAAGAACGAAATAACTGGAACACTTCTTTTATAGATTACATTAGAAGAGAATGGGCAAAGGAACAAAGTTCAACCAAAGGACTACCACATACTATAGATTTCGAATGGTCTCCAAGTAATGATGCTTATGATATCCTTGAATTATCTGATATCTCAAAAGAATCAGCTTCAAAATATTTAAGAGAATTTATACTATACTGGAAAGAGAATGGTTCTGCTTTCACAACATGGAACTCTAAATTTATTGAACATGTAAAAAGAAGACATATATCAGATAACCAAAATTTAAAAGATGAAGAAAATCAAAAACATACTGAACCAGGAAAATATGGAAAAGACTTTTCAGCAAGAAAAGGTGACTCCTCTTGGGCGTCAGAAATCAACTTTGAATAAAGAAAAATATATTGAGTGCATTGACAATTTATTCCTTAAACTCGAATTGGCATATCACTATCAATTTTATAAAGTCTTTGGTACTGATGACAGGCTAAATGAGGGTAAAAAACTTTGGGCAATGAGTTTGAAGTCTTTTTCTCCAGAAATAATTACAGAAGCAACTGAAAATGTAATAGGTGCTCAGTCATATTTACCAACACTAACAGATTTTCTTAAGGCTTGTTCTGAAATAAATAGTCATAAGGGTTTTCCTTCAGTAGAAGAGGCATATATTGAAGCAAGAAAATCATATGCACCGAGAGCAGAATTTTCATGGAGCCATCCAATTGTTTATTTCACAGGTAAAAAAATAGGTTGGAATTTCATAGATGAAAAAGATAGTAGAGAATTGTTTTCTTCTTTTAAAAAGATTTTTAATAAACTTAAAGAAGATGTATTAAATGGTAAAGAATTTAAAATTCCAACTCCTGACTCAAACAGATCTGAAAATAAACCAATGAACAAGAAGCTTTTTGAAAGCCTCAGAAAAAAGCACAACGTATAGAATTAAACTGAACCATTGGTTTAACACTTTTGTCTAAACTAAAATGATAAAATAATTAAATATGACTAAGAATATAAGAATATCTTTATATATCCTCATACCAATAATTCTTTGGATGGTATCTGGTTTTTTTGTAACAGATCAAAAAGAACCAGAAAATATAAAAAATGAGCTCTTTGCTGTGGGTGTAACTACCAGTAATGCCGTTGAGTATCAACCCACAATTAAATTAAAGGCTACTTCACAATCTGAAGCTAGAGTTAATGTAAGAGCAAAGACCTCAGGTGAGGTAGTAAAAATAGGCTCAACTCAGGGACAATTTGTTGAAAAAGATTCTATTCTTTGTAGCTTAGGTGTTGTTGAGTTAAACAGAACAGAGGTTAAAGCACCCTTTTCTGGATTCATTGAACAAATTGTAAAACCTGGAAATTTTCTTGAAAGAGGACAGGTTTGTGCAACTATAATCCAACTCAACCCTATTATATTTTCTGCTGAAGTCCCAGAATTTAATATTAATAAAGTTGAAACAGGTCAAGAAGTTCTTATTAGTTTGATTACTGGTGAGGTTATTAAAGGTAATTTAACATTCGTTTCAAAAAGTGCTTCAACCTCAACAAGAACTTTTAAAGTTGAATCTCAAATTCAAAACAAAGATGGGATGGTAAGAGATGGCATTACTGCAGAGATGATAATAAAAACAAAATTTGTAAAAGCACACAAAATCTCACCATCAATTCTAATACTTAACGATAACGGCAAAATTGGAGTTCGATCAGTTATTGATGGTGTTGTTGTTTTTCATAATGTCTCAATATTAGAGGACTCTGAATCAGGATTATGGATTACTGACATACCTGATTCGCTTGATCTTATTGTTCAAGGTCAAGGGTTTGTTGAAGATGGTCAACAAGTGGTTACAAACCAAATATGACAAGAATTATAGATTTTGCTTTGTCAAAAGCAAAAACAACTTTAATGATTGCATTTATGATCATTATTGCCGGATCGTATGCAAGACAAGAAATATCTATTGCTGCTTCTCCTAACGTCCAACTACCCTTTATAAGTGTTTCTGTTTATTTGGATGGAGCATCCCCTAGTGATACTTCAAGATTAATAGCAAAGCCACTTGAAAATAGACTAATGACAGTTTCTGGAGTGAAAAGTATTAGCTCAAGAAGCACTTTAAGTTTTGCAAGAATATTTCTTGAATTTGAAGTTGGCTACGATATGGATGAGGCCTTAGTAGACATCAAGCAAGCTGTCGAAGAAACTAAATATGAGCTACCAAGAGAAGCTGAAGATCCTCAAATATCTGAATACTCAGAGGCAAGTTTCCCCGTAATGAATATCAGCATTATTGGCAATAGTTCGATTAGACAAAAAGTCTTTTATGCAAAAGAGCTAAAAGATAAGGTTGAGAGCCTTGAAGAAATATTGCAAGCCAATCTTTCTGGAGCACCTGAAGAGGTTCTTGAAGGAGTAATAAATAAATCTCGAATGGAATCTTATGAGGTTACTCTAAGTGATATTTATTATTCAGTATCAAACAATAATTTAATTATTCCCGGAGGTACACAAGATACTGGTAAAGGTAGTTTTAATATCGAAGTGCCTAGCGTTATTGAAACTGCTCAAGATGTTTACTCTATTCCGATTAAAGTTACCAAAGATGCCATAGTAACCCTAGGTGATATTGCAGATATTAAAAGGACTTTTAAAGATTTTACATCCTATGCAAGAATTAATGGTCAAGATGCAGTCACTTTAGAGGTTCAACTAAGAGATGGGGCTAATTCAATAGATGCATCTTATGCCATAAAAGATATATTGAATGACTATGAAAAAACCCTTCCAGAAAATTTAGAAATATTAATTACCCAAGATGATACTTTGTACTCCATTGATATGGTTAAAGAGCTCAATGGAAATATTATTGCTGCAGTTGTTTTAATAATGGTTCTCGTGATTGCAAGTATGGGATTTAGAGTATCAATGCTTGTAGGTCTATCCATACCCTTTTGTTTTTTATTTACTTATCTAATTTTCTTTTCTCTTGGTATGGAAATAAATTTCCTTGTCATGATGGGGTTACTTCTTGGGATGGGGATGTTAATTGACGGAGCCATTGTGATTACTGAATATGCTGATAAAAAAATTGGAGAAGGTCTTTCAAGATCAGAAGGCTATAAAATGGCATCAAAAAGGATGTTTTATCCAATAGTAGCTTCGACAGGAACTACTATGGCTGCCTTCATACCAGTAATGTTGTGGCCAGGTTTTACTGGTCAATTTATGCGATATCTTCCAATAACAGTTTTTACAGTATTAGCTGGCTCCCTTATTTATTCATTGATCATGATTCCTGTTTTAGGGTCATATCTTGGACAACAGGATTCAGCACTCAATAAAGACGAAGGTAGAGACTCTATATTTAAAAAATTAACTGAACTATATGGAAAAAGAATTGCAAAATTTGTAAAGAATCCAATTGAAACATGTATAGCGGTTGCTTCAGTATTATTAATAATAATTATGAGTTATTCCTATTTTGGAAAAGGAACAATTTATTTTGCCCTGGTTGATCCCGTAGAAGCAAATGTAACTATTAAAGCTAGAGGCAATTATTCTGCATTAGAGACAAAAGAAATTGTTCAACAAGTCGAAGAAAGATTCTTAGAAGTTCCAGGATTAGGTAGTGTTTATTTAAGAGCTGGTAGTGAATGGTGGAATAGAGAAGCAGATAAAATTGGTGGTGGGTTTGTAGAAGTGGCACCTGCTGCAGAAAGAGAAATATCTGGGTTAAAAATAATGGAGCTTTTAAGTGAATCAGTGAATGATATGCCAGGTATATTTGTAGAAATTTCTCCTGATTTAGGAGGTCCATCTTTTGATAATCCAATTGAATTAGATCTGTATGGCAATAGTGAAGATGATGTTAATACTGCAGCAGATATCATTGAAGCTCATATGAGAAATAATATTAAAGGCCTAAAAAATATTACTTCATCAAAATCATATCCATCAGTTGAATGGAGTGTTGAAGTAGATAAGCAAAAAGCAGCTCAATTAGGTGTGAGTGTTGCTGATGTAGGTGCATTAGTTCAAATGCTAACTAATGGATTTAAGGTTGGTGAATATAGGCCAGATGACTCAAGAGATGAGGTAGAAATCAGAGCTAGATTCCCTCAGTCTGATAGAACTATCACCGGAATACAAAATTTAAACGTAATAACTCTTGAAGGCCTAGTTCCTGTGAGTTCTTTTATATCAGTGGTGCCAAAAGAAAATAGACAATCTGTTAATAGAAGAGATGGAAAATTTACACAACAAATTGGTGCAGCAACAATAGATGAATCTAAAGTTGCAGAGAAAGTTGAAGAAATTGATTTATGGCTAAAGTCTGCTGATTTAAGCAAAGGAGTAACTTACAAATTTACTGGCATGGCAGAAGAAACTGAAGATGTAAATAATTTTATGATAGCTGCAGGTATTATGGCTGTATTTATAATGCTACTTATGCTTTTAACCCAATTTAACAGCTTTTATCAGTCATTCATAATTCTTACATCCGTAACAATTTCTTTTGTTGGTGTCTTGCTGGGTTTATTAATAACAGGAAAGCCATTTAGTACAACAATGACAGGATTATCGATTGTTACCCTAGCTGGGATTGTAGTTAATAACAATATTGTACTAATTGATACCTTTAATAAACTAAGAGAAGAATCTCCACATGTTGAAAACTCAACTCATATAATCAATGCATGCAAGCAAAGACTAAGACCTATCCTACTTACATCCCTTACAACCATTTTTGGTCTTTTGCCCTTGGCAATGGGAGTTAGTTTGGACATTATTGCAAGAGATATTGCCCTTGGTAGCCCAATTGTAGATTGGTGGTCAAATCTAGCAGTATCTATTGTATTTGGTTTGGCATTCAGTACTTTTATTACTTTGATATTAACTCCAGCTGTTTTATCTCTGCCATATGCTTTAAGAAATGATTTCAAAAAGTTTTTTAAAACAGCTAATTAATAAATTACAATAAGATATGTCTAGTTCAAATAAAAAAATTGATTTTGAGTCCTCATTAAAAGAGCTTGAATCAATAGTGAAAAAACTTGAGGATGAAAATATTAATTTAGAAGATTCTGTAAAATCATTTGAAGCAGGAATTAATCTAGTCAAAGAATGCCAAAAGCAACTTGAAGATGCTGAGTTAAAGGTTAAAGAGTTATTAGATGATGGAACTTCACAAGAATTAGATAATTCATAAAACTTTAATGCTTCCTGAATACTTATCTCAAGTAAAAAAACTTGTAAAAGATAAGATGCTTAAATCGATAAGCAATAACAATAAAATAGAAGAAGCTATGGCCTATTCTGCACTTGCTGATAGCAAAATGATAAGAGCCGGATTAGTGTTTGCCTCATCAGAGACAAATAAAAATATATCTAAAGAAAGTATCATCACATTATCTTCAGCTGTTGAGTTAATGCATACCTACTCACTCATTCATGATGACCTGCCATGTATGGATGATGATAATTTAAGAAGAAATCAGCCATCAAACCACATAAAATATGGAGAAGCTAATGCCGTTTTGGCAGGAGATGCCCTCCAGGCATTAGCATATGAAATTATAGTAAATGATAATTTTTTAAGCTCAGATGATAAGGTAAATGCTATCAATCTTCTGTCAAAAGCATGCGGTAAAAATGGAATGGTCTTTGGTCAATATCTAGACATTGAAAATGAAAATAATCAAAGCATAGACATAAAGAAACTTGATGATATTCATAACTTAAAAACAGGAAAATTAATTGAGTGTGCTGTAATGCTGGGTCAAATTGGATCAAGTTTAGAATCAGAATCCTTAAATGCCTTAAGAGATTTTAGTTCCAAAATAGGTTTAGCATTTCAAATTACAGACGACATCTTAGACGTTACTCAAATAGAAAGCATATTAGGTAAAAATAAAAACTCTGATGCAAAAAATAATAAACTTACTTACATAGACATTATTGGTTTGGGTGAAGCAAAACTAAAAGCAAACAAATTAACTGATTTAGCTTTAAATTCTTTAAATCAATCAAATATAACTAATATTGATAAATTAATTGAAATGGCTAAATATTTGATTGGCAGAGAGAGTTAATGAAAATTTTTAATAAAATTCCCGAAACTAAACCAAAAACTCCTTTGCTGGACAAAGTTTCAGTACCGTCTGATATCAGATCATTCTCTGTTAGTGAGCTTGAAATTTTGTCTGATGAATTAAGAGAATTTTTATTATTTTCTGTTGGACAAACCGGTGGTCATCTTGGAGGCGGGCTTGGTGTTATTGAATTAACTGTAGTTCTTCATCATTTATACAATACTCCATATGATAATTTGGTTTGGGATGTCGGGCATCAAGCATATCCTCATAAAATCTTAACTGGAAGAAAAAATAAAATTCATACAGTACGACAAAAAGAAGGATTAGCTCCCTTTCCGGCAATTAGTGAAAGTGAATATGATGCTTTCGGTGTCGGACACTCAAGTACTTCTATAAGCGCAATATTAGGTATGGCTATGGGTGCTCAAAAAAATGATTCCAATAAAAAACATGTTGCAGTAATTGGAGATGGAGCAATGACTGCAGGCATGGCATTTGAAGCTTTAAGCCACAGCGGTCATTTAAAGCCTAATATTCTTGTGATTTTAAATGATAATGATATGTCCATTTCAGAAAATATTGGTGGCCTTTCTAATTATTTTTCAAGAATTTGGGCATCAAAAATCTATAAAGGTATTAAGAAAAGTGGTGCAAGTGCATTAAAGCCATTACCCCAAGCCTATCATTTAGCAAGAAAGGTTGAGACACAAATGAAGGCAATGGTAGCTCCTGGAACAATATTTGAAGAACTTGGATTTAACTATGTTGGTCCTATTGATGGTCATAATATAAAAGAAATGACAGATGTGATTAGTAATCTTAAAGATTTTGAGGGCCCTCAATTCCTTCATGTAATTACAAAAAAAGGTGCTGGCCTCGATCCTGCTGAATCAGACAGAATAGGGTTTCATGCCATAGGTAAAATTAACAGCATAAAATCAGATTCAAGTCCAAAGCCAAAATATCAAGATATTTTTAGTGATTGGATAGTAGGTATGGCTGAAAAGGATGAGAGCTTGGTCGCAATTACTCCAGCCATGCGTGAAGGTTCTGGGCTTGTTGATTTTAGTAAAAAGTATCCCGATAGATATTTTGATGTTGCAATAGCAGAACAGCACTCAGTTACATTTGCAGCCGGCCTATCTTTAGAAAATAAAAAACCTGTTGTTGCAATTTACTCAACATTTCTTCAAAGAGCATACGATCAATTTATTCATGATGTAGCAGTTCAAAATTTAGATGTTACCTTTGCTCTTGATAGAGCTGGATTAGTTGGAGAAGACGGACCAACACATTCTGGCAATTATGATATTGCTTATCTAAGGTGTATACCAAATATAATCCTGATGACTCCTTCAGATGAAAATGAAACAAGATTGCTTTTAACTACAGCCTTCAAACATAAAGGACCTGCAGCTGTAAGATATCCAAGAGGAACTGGTCCAAATGCATCTGTTAATTCTGATCTTGAGGCTGTAGAAATTGGTAAAGCTAAAGTAGTAAAAGAAAGTGAGTCTAATGTTGTTTTCTTAAATTTTGGAGCTTTATTAGATAAAGCGCTAGAAGTTTCAGAAAAAATGGATTTCACATTAATTGATATGAGATTTGTTAAGCCTCTTGACCAAGAAATACTAAAAAAATATTTATCTAAAGCAGACTATTTCGTATCTTTAGAAGATGGATCGATTGCTGGAGGTGCTGGAAGTGCAGTACAGGAGTTTTGTTCAATTGAATCTATAGATATTAAATCAATTCTCTTAGGAATACCCGATAGGTTTATTGAACATTCATCAAGAGAGGAAATGCTTGAATCTGCTGGTCTTTCAGTTGCTAAAATATTAGATAGATTAAAGCCATTGCTGGGAAAATAGCCATAATCCCGGCTATTAAGTCATCAAGAACTATTCCTAGCCCGTTTTTAAAATTTTTATCAAAATAAGACACCGGATAGGGTTTTAAAATATCAAATAGTCTAAAAAAAATAAGAGCTAAAACTGCATAATATGTTCTTGAAGTTTGTGTTGATAGATATAAAGCAGGAACTAGCGCGATCCAGATACCAACTAATTCATCTATTACGATTGATTTATGATCTTTTTCTATTAGATTGATTGATGCTTTTTCACATATCCATATTGAAAATGGTATTGATAAAATAACAACTATAAGCATATCTACATAATGGGAAATGTAGATAAAAACTAAAAATGCAAATACGGATCCCCATGTACCTGGGGCAATAGGAATTTTTCCAATACCCCCTAGTGTAGCTATAAAATGAATAGGATTTTTTAGGTCTGGAAACTTGCTCATTTAATAATGCTCATATCCTTTTATATCAATATCATAACCTTTATTAGAACAAAGGTTTATTTTCTTGCCCTCTTTTACGATTCCAATTTTTATAAAATTATCGGCAACCATTTCTTCTGGCAAAGTAAAACACAAATCATAGTCATCTCCAGCATTTAAATCATTTATGTCTGAAGTTATGGGTATATTATCTATATAGACATCTGCCCCACATCTAGATGCATTAAGCATCTTTTTTAAATCTGCAAGTAAGCCATCAGAAGTATCAATGCATGCATTTGCGATCAAAGAAATTTCTTTACCAAGTTCAATTTTAGCTTTTGGTCTTAAATAACTATCAATAAATGAAGAATCTATGTTGTTGTTCCAGTCTTTTAGTCCTTTTGATGCTTTGCCAACTTGAGAACTTATACAAATTATATCTCCAGGCTTTGCTCCACTTCTTGTAAGAATTTTTTCAGAAAACGGTGAACCATATACAACAACATTTATATTTAGAGGTCCTGAAGTTAAATCTCCTCCAATTAATGAAATTCTATACTCATCAGATATTTTTTTTGTTCCTTCTAGAAAACTTTCAAACCAATCATGTTCATTATGAGGCACTGTTACTGACAGACTAAATGCAAGAGGTCTGCATGCCATAGCAGCAATATCACTCAAAGCTACCGCAATCGATCTATAAGCAATATCAGAGGGATTAGCATTTTTTGGAAAATGAACACCCTCAACAGAAGCATCTATGGATGTGACAATAGGTTTGTTAGATTTAAACACAGCACAATCATCTCCAGGAGAGATGATTATGCCATTATCTTTGTAGTATTCTGAGCCAATATTTTTGAATAAATCTATTAGCTCAAATTCAGAATTCAAGAACGTCCTTAACTAGGATATCTTTCAAATAAACCAGATGCGCCCATTCCGCCACCGACGCACATTGTTACAACCCCAAATTGTTTGTCGCTTCTTACTAGCTCTCTAGTTAGATGCCCTACACATCTTGAACCTGTCATTCCAAAAGGATGTCCAATTGATATAGAACCACCGTTAACATTCAATTTATCCATAGGTATACCCAAAGTATCTCTACAATGAGCAACTTGAACAGCAAAAGCTTCATTAAGCTCCCATAAATCAATATCTTCAACTGCCATGTTGTAGTTCTTTAATAACTTCGGAACTGAATAAACAGGCCCTATTCCCATCTCATCTGGCTCACATCCCATAGTGGTAAAGCCTCTAAAGTAAGCAATAGGTTTTAATCCAAGTTCCAGAGCTTTTTCTTCTGACATAACTAAATTAATTGAGGCGCCATCAGATAATTGAGAAGAATTACCAGCAGTTACCGTTCCATTTTCAGGATCAAAAACAGGTTTTAAACCGCTTAAACCCTCCATAGTAGTTTCGGGTCTATTACACTCATCTTTTTCAACTGTAACTTCAACCTCTTTAGAATCACCCGTCTCTTTATTAACAAGTAACATTTTTGTATTCATTGGAACAATTTCATCCAAGAATAAACCGGCTTCTTGTGCAGCAGCTGTTCTCTTTTGGCTTTCAAGTGCCAATTCATCCTGAGTTTCTCTTGAAACATTGTATCTTTTTGCAACCACTTCAGCTGTCATACCCATGGGATAATAGATACCAGGAGATTGTTCTGCTAACCTTTCATTAACAAAATTATCCATGTTCATTTTCATCATAGATATGGTTTCTGCTCCTCCAGCTATCACTGTGTCATAACAACCAGCCATAATTTGACCTGCTGCCATGGAAACAGATTGAAGACCAGAAGAACAATACCTGTTAATTGTTGTTCCACCTACAGTAATTGGAAGGTTTGATAATACTGCTGCATTTCTAGCAACATTGTGACCTTGAGCACCCTCAGGATTGCCGCATCCCATTATGATATCTTCAACAACTTCTGGATTAAGATTTGGGTTTCTTTCAAGTAATGCATTAATTAGATGAGCAAGCATTTCATCAGGTCTTGTCATATTAAAGCCACCTCTATGTGACTTTGCCAAGCCAGTTCTTACGCTATCAACAATAACTACGTTTTTCATAATTTCTCCGATTGGGTAAAAAATTTACAAACTCATTCTAATCTATAGATAGACTTACTTAAAGCTTCTTATACCATTTTGGTATAACGTCAATGCCCAACTCTTGTGCTTTCTTTATCACATAAGGAATAGTAATAGGACTAAAAGGTAAGATTGTTAATACACCCAAGCCTAAACTTTTAAATATTTCATTTAATTGCTCGTTGGCATAATCAATTTCATCTTCAGATGCAGTGCCTTCAATTTGTTTAACAAAAATATCTAGCATTTTTTTATTTTCTTCAGATTCTTCTAGAAAACTATCCTTGAGTTTAAGAATAAATTTTTGTATTTTTTTGGTATTCATTTTTAAGATAATATTATGCTACATTTGTCAGCATGAGAAAATCTGAAAGAGCGCAGATAGTTTTAAAAATTCTTAATAAAACTTACCCCAAGACTCCAATACCTCTAGATCATAAAGATAATTATACTTTGCTGGTGGCTGTTCTCTTATCTGCGCAATGTACTGATGAAAGAGTAAACCAGGTTACCCCTAAACTATTTAAGATTGCCTCCGATCCTGAAGCAATGTCAAAATTATCTCAAAATCAAATATATAAAATTATTAAACCATGTGGCTTAGGTCCAAAAAAATCAAAGGCTATCAAGGAACTATCTTTGATTTTGATTAAAAAGTTTAATGGAGTTGTGCCAAATAATTTTAAAGATCTTGAAGCATTACCAGGAGTTGGTCATAAAACAGCTTCCGTTGTGATGAGTCAAGGTTTTGGAGTGCCAGCTTTTGCAGTTGATACTCATATACATAGATTAGCTCAAAGATGGGGTTTAACTAATGGTAAAAATGTTCAAAAGACTGAAGCGGATCTTAAAAAATTATTTGATAAATCATTATGGAATAAGCTTCATCTTCAAATAATTTTTTGGGGTCGTGAGTTTTGTCAGGCTAAGGCTTGTTACGGCTTAGAGTGTGATATCTGTAAGACATGTTTTCCTAAGAGAATTAAACCATTTGCACACAAAAAGCCTTAGATAGATTAAAATATCGTTTCTTTTTCATATTTATAACACATTAGGATTTTTTTAATGGAATCTAACATCAAAGATAAAAATCTTTCACAGAGTGATGCTGTTTTTAGTAATTCGGAATCTATAAAAGATTATGATCAAGAATTATGGCAATCTTTTGAACAAGAAGCTATAAGGCAAGAGGATCATATAGAATTAATCGCCTCAGAAAATTATGCCAGTCATAGAGTACTTGAAGCTCAAGGCTCATTATTAACAAATAAATATGCTGAAGGATATCCATCTAAAAGGTACTATGGTGGTTGCGAATATGTGGATATTGCAGAAGATATAGCTATATCAAGAGCTAAAGAGCTTTTTAAAGCGGATTATGCTAATGTTCAGCCTCATTCAGGCTCCTCAGCAAATGCTGCTGCCTTCTTAGCGTTATTAGAGCCTAACGATACAATTCTTGGAATGAGTTTAGATCATGGCGGTCACTTAACGCATGGAGCAAAAGTTAACTTTTCTGGAAAAAATTATAAAAGTGTCCAATATGGTCTTCATCCAGATACTAATGAGATTGACTATAATCAAGTCAAAGATTTAGCTATCGAGCATAAACCAAAATTAATAATTGCTGGTTTTTCTGCATACTCAGGAATTATTGATTGGCAAAAATTCAGAGATATCGCAGATGAAGTTGGAGCTTATTTTTTAGTTGATATGGCACATATATCAGGATTAGTGGCATCTGGTCATTATCCATCGCCAGTTCCTTTTGCAGACGTTGTAACTTCAACTACACACAAAACACTCAGAGGACCAAGATCTGGAATTATTTTAGCCAAAAGCAATGAAATGCTTGAAAAAAAACTTAATTCTGCTGTATTTCCTGGATCTCAAGGAGGGCCATTGATGCATGTTATAGCAGCAAAAGCTGTTTGTTTTAAAGAGGCTTTAGAACCAGCATTTAAGGATTACATGCAACATGTAGTAGATAATGCAAAAACAATGTGTGAAGTTATTATTTCTCGAGGTGTTGATGTTGTAACTGGAGGAACAGAAAATCATATTGTTCTTGTTGATTTACGAAATAAAGATATAACAGGAAAAGATTTAGAAAAAGCATTAGGAGATGTAAATATAACTGTTAATAAAAATGCAGTTCCAAATGATCCAAGGTCACCATTTGTTACCTCAGGTGTAAGACTTGGAACTCCGGCTGTAACAACTAGAGGTTTTAAGACTGAAGAGATTAAATTATTAAGTAATTGGATATGTGACGTCATCGAAAATATTGATAATGAGAGTGTTAAGTCAGAAATAAAAAACAAAGTAATTGAGCTGACAAGAGAATATCCGGTCTATAATTTATAGATGCATTGTCCGTTTTGTCAGGCTGAAGACACAAAAGTTATCGATTCAAGACTAGTTGCAGATGGTTCGCAAACTAGAAGAAGAAGATCCTGTGAAGTATGTCAAGCTAGATTTACAACCTTTGAGACAGTAGATTTAGCCCTTCCTAGAGTAGTAAAAAATGATGGTGAAAGACAACCATTTAACGGTTCAAAATTAAAAAAAGGCATGCTAAGAGCTCTAGAAAAAAGACCTTTATCTTCAGAAGATATAGATACAGTCTTTGGGAAAATCTTAAATGAAATTAGAACCAGTGGAGTGAGAGAAATCCCATCTATAAAAATTGGTGAGATAATGATGAATGCACTGAAGGAAGTTGATAGCGTTGCATACGTTAGATTTGCATCTGTTTATAGAGATTTTCAAGATATAAAAGATTTCTCAGAAGAAATTAATTCTCTTCGTAAAGAAAAACCAAAAAAAAATTCAAAAAATAAATCAAAAAAATGAATTATGAAAAATTGATGCTGAGAGCCATCTCTCATGCTAATCAATATAAATATACAGCAAAACCTAATCCAGTTGTTGGATGCATAATTGTTAAGGGTAAAGAAATAATTTCTGAGGGAGCGCATGAAAAATTTGGATGC
This sequence comes from Gammaproteobacteria bacterium, assembly GCA_038142505.1. Classification (GTDB taxonomy): domain Bacteria; phylum Pseudomonadota; class Gammaproteobacteria; order Magnimaribacterales; family D2472; genus SCGC-AAA076-P13. Next base: position 27,487 of record JAYQKD010000001.1, read on the forward strand.
AATCATGCAGAAATTAATGCAATAAATTCTGCGAAATTAAATCTTGGTAAAAGCTTTAATTCTTTTGAAGAACTAACTTTAATATGCACATTAGAACCCTGTAATCATACTGGCAAGACAGGGCCATGCACTGAAGCAATAATTAGTTCAGGTATTAGAAATGTTGTTATCGGTGCCTTGGACCCTAATCCACTTGTTTCTGGAAAAGGTATTAAAAAACTTGAAAAAAATGGTATTAATGTAATAAGTGGCATATGTGCTGAATTGGTAGAAGAGCAAAATAAATTTTTCTTTTTTAAAAATACATATAAAAGACCATTTATAACAGCAAAAATTGCTTCATCCATAGATGGAAAATCTCATTTACTTGATGATCAACAAACGTGGATCACTTGCAAGGAGTCTCGAGAAGATGTTCAAAAACTAAGAGCTTCTGTGGACGTAATTCTGACTGGAGGCAATACAGTTATAAATGATAATCCATTAATGAATGCTAGAGTTAATTTCCCAATTAACCAACCCAAAAAAATCTTATTAAGTAGCAAAACTAATTTTAACTTTGATGCACCGTTTTTTAAGAATGCTAATTATGAAATTATTACAGAGCGAAGCATTAAGAATGTTGTTAATAGTTTTGGAAGCACAGATATTACATCAATTCTTGTAGAGGCTGGACCAAAATTAATTAATTCTTTTTTAAATGAAGATTATGTAGATAAATTAATTATTTATGAATCAACTTCGAAACTTGGGCCAAATGGAGTAGATTGGTTCAAAGAAGATAATGCTGTCGAAAAACTGGGTTTTAAACTAGAATCGTCCTATAAAATTGAATCAGACACAAAGAAAATATATATAAAGTGATAAAAGATAATATAAAAGACATCATAAAAGATATTCAAGAAGGAAAAATGGTTATTATTCTTGATGATGAATCTCGAGAAAATGAAGGAGATTTGGTCTGCGCTGCTGATATGGTAACACCAGAAATTATTAATTTTATGGCCTCAAAGGGAAAAGGTTTGATTTGCCTCCCCCTTAGCAAGAATTTAATAAATAAATTTGATTTAAAAATGATGACCAATAAGAATAAAGCTGCCAACAAAACAGCTTTTACTGTCTCCATCGAGGCTGCCGAAGGAATCACAACTGGAATTTCTGCTGCTGACAGAGCTCATACTATAAAAACTGTTGTAGATACAAAATCCAAACCTTCTGATATTGTTCAGCCGGGTCATATTTTCCCCTTAAAAGCAATGGAAGGCGGAGTTCTAAGCAGAGCCGGGCACACTGAAGCGGCATGTGATCTTGCTAAGCTTGCTGGTTTTCAATCTGCTGGTGTCATTTGTGAAATTATGAATGATGATGGCACTATGGCACGAAGAGATGATCTAATTAAATTTGGCGAAAAGCATGATATAAAAGTTGGAACAATAGCCGATTTAATTGATTTTAGACTTTCATCAGACTCAACTATTGAGGCCATTAACGAAAAAACTATTAAAAATGAGTTTGGAGAATTCAAGCTTATTGTTTGGAAGGATAATATTAAAGATGAATATCATTTCTCATTAACTAAAGGTGACCTATCAAAAGTAGAATCTCCTTTAGTGCGTGTGCAAACTCAAAGCATCCTTCAGGATACTTTGGGAATTGAAGAAATGGGTAAAAACTGGTCTATAAGAAAATCTATCGAGAGAATCTCTAAAGAGGAAGCAGGACTGTTTGTATTAATTAATCACAGAGATGCAAAAAGTTATTGGCTTAACAAGCTTGAAGATAAAGAAGTTGAGCCTAAAAAAAATAGAAAAGTTATTGGTGTTGGCTCTCAAATATGCAGAGCATTAAATCTAAAAAAAATTACAGTACTTGGAACACCTACTAAATATAATGCTGTATCAGGTTTCAATATTGAGATAACAGGTTTTGTGAATGAATAAGATTTTAATAGTGCATACCTCATGGTATAGCGAATACATAAATGAGATGGTTCAAATTGCAACTAATGTCATTTCAGATAGTGAGCATGAATATGAAACTACCTGTGCTCCAGGTGCAATAGAGCTTGCTGCATTAGGTAAACATCACTTAATTAAAAATAAATCATCATACTATTCTGGTGTTCTATTCTTAGGGATTGTTGTCAGGGGAGAAACATCTCACTATGATTTGGTTACTAACGAGACTTTCAGATCAATTGGAGACTTAGCTCTAACCTATCCAAACATTTCAGTAATTAATAATGTATTGTGTGTTGAAAACTCCGACCAATTGATTAAAAGATTAAAAATCAATACAAAAAATAACACTCAAGCCTTAATTGAGCTTATCAATGAAAAATCTAGCTAATTTTAAGATTCAAATTAGGACCAGAGAGTATCTAGTTCAAGCTATATATCAATATTTCTTTAATAATCAAGATATATCTGACATTGTTGATCAATTTAAAGATGAGCATAAAAATAAAAAAGTTGATTTTGATAAATTTTCTTCATCGCTGGAATCAATTAAAAATAATAAAAGTGAATTCAAAGAAATTTTAGACTCTATGAATGTTAAAGATTCAAATATGGATCTAATAGATAAATCAATTTTATACTTTGCTTTAAATGAAATGATATATGGTGAGTTAGATAAACCAGTGATTATTGACGAATCGTTGAGACTTTCAAAAAAGTTTTCTAGTCCTGAGTCTTATAAATTTATTAATGCAAATTTAGATAAATATCTAAAATTAAATTAGTTTATCTGTGAATTGTCTGGTCTCTTGATGGTCCTGTAGAAACAATTGAGATATTACAACCAACAAAATCTTCAATAAAATTAATATATTCTTGAGCTTTTAAAGGTAAATTTTTAAATTTAGTAATTCCTTCTGTTGATGATTTCCAACCTTCAAAAGTTTTGTAGACTGGCTGATCGCCTTGATAATCAATACAAACTTCTATTGAATTAAATTCATCCATAACGTCTAGTTTTGTTAAACAAATATCTGTAACAGAATTTGTAAAAACAGCTTTTTTAAGAGCTAATAAATCTAACCAACCACATCTTCTTGGCCTGCCTGTTGTAGCACCAAATTCATTTCCTTTTTCTGCAAGCATTTTTCCATTATCATCAAAGAGTTCAGTTGGAAATGGGCCCTCTCCAACACGCGTACAATATGCTTTTGAGATACCAATAATTTTATTTATATATTTAGGTCCCAATCCAAGACCGGTTGAAACACCTCCGGCTGTAGTGCTTGAGGATGTTACATAAGGATAAGTTCCATGATCTATATCTAACAATGTTCCTTGAGCACCCTCAAACAATAAAGACTGATTTTCTTTTATTATCCAGTCATAAATAAGGCCCTGTGTATCTGTACAATATTTGTCATGTAAATGTTTGAAAGACAACAGTTCAGCAATAACATGATCTATGTCATGAGGCTCTTCTTCATATAGCTCAACTAGCAATCTGTTGTGATATGAAACAAGTAATTCAACTTTTTCTCTAAGAATTTGTTCATTTCCCAAATCACCAAATCTAACTGCTCTTCTAGCAATCTTATCTTCATAAGATGGGCCTATGCCTCTTCCAGTCGTTCCAATTGATTCCTTTTTATCTCTAACTTTGTCGATACTTATATGACTTGGAAGAATTAATGCACAACCTGAGCTGACAAAAAATCGATTATCAAAATTTATACCCGCATCTACAAGATCATTTATTTCTTTATCCAGAGCTTCCAAAGATAAAACAACACCATTGCCTATAACGCAATTTACGTTTGGATGGAGAATACCGGAGGGTGTTAAATGGAGAACTGTTTGTTGACCATTTACCTTGATAGTATGTCCAGCATTATGACCGCCTTGAAAACGACATACAGCAAAGACTTCTTCGCTAAGAGCATCAACAATTTTTCCTTTGCCTTCGTCACCCCATTGAAGACCAAGGATTAGTGTGTTTGAGGCCACGTTATTCCTTATTTATTAACTTCTTTTTGATTAAGATATTTTAAAAACTCTGAATTTGAATCGATTAACATCATGTCAGATTTACTTTCAAAGGTTTCAACATAAGCTTTAATACTTCTTGTGAATTCATAAAACTCAGGATCCTGTGAAAAGCCTTCAGCATATATTCTTGTAGCCTCAGCATCTCCCTCACCTCTTAAAAGCTCAGCTTTTTTATATGCCTCAGCTAAAATTACAACTTTATCTTTATCAGCTACAGCTCTAATTTCTCTTGCTATCTCTTTACCTTCTGATCTTAGCTCTTCAGCCAACCTATTTCTCTCTGTTCTCATTCTTTCATAAACAGAATTACTAAGATTTGATGGCAAATCAATTCTCTTTACCCTAAAGTCTATTATTTCCACACCTAGGTCTGCTACAGATTCATTCAATGAATTCAGCATAATACTCATTAACTCGTCTCTTTCTCCAGAAACAACTTCTTTAACGGTTCTTTTACCAAAATTATTCTTGAGAACAAATTCAGAACGCTGGCCTAATAAACTATTAAGACTATTAAAGCTTCCATTGTTAGCTTTATAGAAAGTTAATACATCTGAAATTCTATACTTTATAAAAGAGTCAACTAAAAGATATTTACTCTCAACTGTTAAGATTCTGTCTGGCTCCTCATCAAGTGTTTGAATTCTTGAGTCGTACTTTTTAACTTCTTGAATAATTGGAAGTTTAAAATGAAATCCTACTGGTATATCAGATCTAACAGCTTCACCAAATTGAAAAACTATTGCATTTTGTTTCTCATTAACAATGAAGAAACTATTAAAGCCAATACCTATTATCAATGCCGAAAAAACTAATAAAAAAGTATTCTTATTCATCTGAATCTCCTCTTAACCTTAGTTGATTTATATCAAATTTATTCCCTTGATCCATCATCTTATCTAAAGGAAGTAACATTAAGTTATTACCACTATCAACATCAATCATAACTTTTGTAGTGCTAGATAAAACATTCTGTATTGCATCAATATACATTCTATCCCTGGTAACTTCAGGTGCTTTTTGATATTCCTCTAATAGCTGAATAAATCTTCCAACCTCACCTTCTGCATTAGCAACAACTTCTAATTTATATCCTTCTGCCTCTCTAATTCTAGCTTGTGCTTGTCCTCTTGCTTCTGGAACAATACTCAAAGCATATCTTTCAGCTTCGTTTTGAAGTCTTTCTTTATCTTCTCTTGCTGCAACAACATCATCAAATGCATCTTTCACAGCAGCAGGAGGATCTGTTTTTTCAATATTAACTTGCTGAACTATTAGGCCAGTCGCATAACTATCTAATATCTGTCTGAAGTCTTCCTTGAACCTCAGATGCAATATTTTCTCTTCCTACTGTCAAAGTCTGTTCAAGAGTATTATCGCCGACAACATGTCTTAAAGCGCTTTCAATACCCTGCCTAAGACTTACCTCGGGATCTTTGACGTTTAAGACAAAATCTTTGAGATTAGCGATTCTATATTGTGCAGAAACAGTAACATCAACAATATTTTCATCTTTTGTAAGCATGCTATTAGTTTGTGTATACCTTCTAGTTAAAGTTACATTTTCAATGTACCTTTCATCTATGCCAGCAAGTCTAAAATTTAATCCTTCTTCTTGTTCTTCGTAAAATTTACCTAACCTTAAAATTACTGCCCTTTCAGATGCATCTAACTGATATATAGACTGAGATGCATATACTATTGAGAATGCAAATAAACCGTACATAAGTAGTCTGGTTGTAGGAATTTTAAACCCACCACCAGAATCACCACCTGATCCATTAGAAGAAGGCTTTTTTCCTCCTAATATTGAAGAAAATTTCTTAACTAAGTCATCAAAATCTGGAGCATCATTTTTACCACCCCATGGATCTTTGTTTTGGTTATCCCAATTCACAATAATTACCTCGTTTTTTCTTATATTATAAACTGTATCTAAGGGCTAATGCTTATATTTAAAGAGAACTTACCAATCTTTTAACAGTTTCTTTAATTTTATAGGCTGATTTATTCTCAAAAATTTCAAGATTGTCCCACGACCTCATCCATGTAATTTGTCTTTTAGCTAATTGTCTTGTTGCAAACAATGCTGTGTTAAAAAATTCATCTTCGTCAATTTCTTTTTTAATGAATGAAATTGCTTGTTTATAGTTTACCGATTTTCTAATGGGATGACTGTCAGCAATTTTATATTTATCTAAAATATTTTTTACTTCCTCTACTAAACCATCACTAATAATTGTCTTAAGCCTCTTTTCAATTCTTTTATGAAGTATTGACCTATCCTCATCTAAGATACCTAATTGCTTTATATTATATTTTTCTAAAAGAAAATTTTTATCTACCTTGCCCAACAAAGAAGTCATATTCTCTCCAGTAGATTTATAAACCTCTAAGGCTCTTATAATTCTTTTATCATCAGATTGATTTAAGGTAGCAGCATAATCTGAATCAATAGATGCCAACATTTCATAGAGATATTGATCACCATTTTGTTTTTTTGCTTCTTCAAGCTCTAATCTGTAGTCATCATTTCTAGCAGGCAAAGTATCAAGACCATTTATTAATGTTTTGAAGTACATCATTGTTCCACCTACAAATACAGGCAGCTTGCCCCTAGAATGTATTTCATCTATCAATTCCAATGAGCTTTGATAAAAATCTGATACGGAATAAATTGAATTAGGCTTAATTATGTCCACTAAATGATGTGGGTATTTTTCTAAAATATTTTTTGATGGTTTTGCTGAGCCAATATTACAGTCTTCATAAACCATAACAGAGTCAACACTAATAATCTCAGCAGGCACTGAATCGCATATCTCGATTGCTAAGTCTGTCTTTCCTGAGGCAGTTGGCCCAAGAATAAAAGCGATAGGCTTTTTTAAAATATTATCCAAATTTAAAGAGCTTCTTCGTTTGTCTCTCCAGTTCTAATTCTGACAACTTCCTCAATAGGTGAGATAAATATTTTTCCATCACCAATTTTTCCTGATCCGGCTGCTTCTATGATTGCATTTTTAACTTGATCTACCATATCGTCTGAAATAGCTATCTCAATTTTAATTTTTGGTAAGAAATCTATAGTGTATTCAGCCCCTCTATATAATTCAGTATGGCCTTTTTGCCTTCCAAAGCCCTTTACTTCAGTCATAGTCATACCTGAAACACCAATCTTATCTAATGATGATCTAACTTCTTCAACCTTAAAAGGTTTAATTATTGCTGTTACTAATTTCAATTTTATCTCCTCTAATAATTTTTAAAATAGTATTGCATTGCTCTTGCAAAGAACCCTGACTCTTTAAACAAACTTCTGCAGCTCGCGTAGACATATCATCTCTCAATTCATCATCATTTAGCAAGGTCTGAAATGCATTAAAAAGCTCTTTTTCATTTTGAATCTGTATACATGCATCTTGATTCTTAAATTCATTAATAATGTCAGAAAAATTTTTCATGAAAGGGCCAACAATAAATGGGCATTTTTGGGACGCTGGCTCAATAATGTTATGTCCTCCGTATTCTTTAAATAAACTGCCTCCAACAAAAGATATTGTTGCAATTGAATAAAGTTCTTTTAATAAACCAGTAGCTTTGATGACATGTACATTATTGGCGCTAAAATTTTGAGGTATTTCTGTGCTTAATAATGATTTTAATTTTGAATTAGTAAGCAACTTTTGAATTGACTCTGCTCTATCTGGATGTCTGGGGACAATAATCAATTTTAAATCTTGATATTCCTTTAGAAGCTTAGCGTAAGAGTTAATAACTAATTCATCCTCATTTTTATGAGTGCTTGCTGCTAAAAGGATTGTTTTTTCAATAGTATTTCGAGAAGGATTTTGATTTATTTCAACATCGAATTTAACTGAACCTACAGTACTAATTCTTTGATTATCTATTCCTAAAAGATTAAACCTTTCTTTATGAGCTTCACTTTGAACGAAAGCATGGGTGATTTTTTGAAAAACTGTATTTGATAAGAAATTAAACTTTTTATAACGTTCAAAGGAGGATTTGGACATTCTTCCGTTAGACAAAATGATTGGAATCTTGTTTTTAAATGATTGAGTAATCATATTTGGCCATATTTCTGTTTCAAATAAAATTAATGCCTTCGGCTTGTATGTTTTAAAATAATTTGAAATAAACCATTTCAAATCCCAAGGCGCATAAACAATCTCAATGTCTAAACCAAAAATTTTTTTTGCTTCTCTTAACCCAGTTGGAGTTGTAACGGATAAAACAACATCATTATCCTTTGCTATAGTTTTAACTATATTTTGAGATGATATGACTTCACCAAGGCTAACAGCATGAAACCAAACAATATCTTTTAAATTGTTTGCATTTTCGTATATGCCAAACCTGTGAAGAAAATGCTTTTTATAATCAGAATCCTTTATGCTCTTTAATAATATTCTTCCCACCATAAATGGAAGAGATAAATACATTAGAAAGTTATACAAAAATAGACTCATTTTTCATTCATTTTGAATATTAGTGTAATAATACAGCCTTATAATATATGAATAGAGCTTTATTAACACTTCTTGTGAGTTTATGGAAACTCATATTATTTCTACCAAGACCACTTCATAAGGTCTTTATCTTAACTTTAGGCAATCTAATTTATTTAATGCCAATTAAAAGAAATAAAATTAGTAAAAAGAATATTGATCTATGTTTTCCCAATATGCCATTAAAACAAAGAAACAATCTTCTAAAAGCTAATATTGTTGCATCTGCTCAAATTGTTTTTGATTCAGGTATTGCATGGTTCTGGTCTGATAAAAAGATAAATAAACATATCAATTACGAAATAAAAGGCATTGAATCTCTTCTCAACGAACAAAAAAATAATAATGGCGTCCTTTTATTCTTTAAACACTCTCTTCATCTTGAACTTGATGCACGATTACTTGGAATGAATTGTGAGGTATATGGTGTTGAAAGAGTTCATAACTCAGACTTATTTGATTCTGTTCAAAAAACAGGAAGATTGAAAAGTGTTAAAGATACATGTGACAGAAATAATCCTATTAAATTTATAAGATGGCTAAAAAAAGGTAAAACTGTTCTTTATGCAACAGATCAAGATTATGGGTTAAATCAGTCAGATATTATTAATTTTTTTGGTCAACCTGCTGCAACAATATCAGCGCCTTCAAAAATTATTAAATCGACTGGTTGTAAAACATATTTTATGAATACTTATATTGATTCAGGTAAATACATTCTTGATATAGAGGAGCTGAAACTAGACCATCTAAATGAATTAAATTTTTCTCAAAGCTTAAATGATTTTATGGAGAAAAAAATTAGAAAAAACCCTGATGAGTATTTGTGGCAACATCGAAGATTTAAATCAACACTTGGTAAAAAAGACTTTTATGCATGAAAATTTAAACGATTTCAATTCCATAAAAGGTTTTTTAGATCACGAAGAAGGCATCCTTTTATATCAAATGGCTAAAAAATATTGTATTAAAACTTTTGCAGTTGAAATTGGATCTTATTGTGGGAAATCAGCTTGCTACATCGGTGAGGCATGCAAAGAAAATAAGACCCATCTTGTAACAATTGATCATCATAGAGGATCTGAAGAGCAACAGTACGGAGAAGAATATTTTGATCCAGAGGAATATGATTATGAAAATGAAAGAGTCGATACTTTGCCAAGCTTATTAAAAAATATATCTAGGTTTCAATTAGATGAATATATCAAGGTGATGGTTGAAACTTCTAAATCTGCATCAGAAAAAATAAAGAATGAAATAGATTTTTTATTCATTGATGGTAGCCATACTTTTGAGTCAGCAAGAGCCGATTATGAATCATGGAAAGAAAAAATTAGGGTTGGTGGCATTCTTACAATTCATGATATCTATGACTCAGAACTTGAAGGTGGCCAGGCTCCAAGAGAAATCTACGAAAAAGCTTTAGGAGAGAATTTTAAACTTATAAATAGAGTTAAAAGTTTAGTTGCTCTTGAAAAAATTTCTTAATTCTAGAAAGACATTAACAGAGGATTCATTAGAACCTAAATCATAGAAAGATAAGGCATGAGCTGCAATAATTACCGCAGCATTCGTCCAAGTTGAATCTTCCTCTGGCCAAAAGATTTCCATTTTATATTGATATCCTGTTGGAAAAATTCCATCTTTATTTTGAAATTGCTGAATATCATTAAATATCTTGTTTTGCAATGTTTTCATTATCATGAATTAATGCTGATATTACACATTCAGAACTCTCTGCAATTGTTACCCATGGCTCTTCAGCAACACACTTAACTCCAAGTCCTTTTACGTAATAGTTATCTAATAAGTCTAAGAATTCTTTCTTATTATTTTTTATGCCAGCTAAAAAAGGATAATAAAAATCCATCGAGAATCTAGATCTATCAACACCATCTCTATTAAATTTTTCTTGCCACATCTCGATGTTAAATTTAGGAAAACTTTTATCTTTTGCAACCAATGATAAGAAGATGGACATTGAAGCAGTAATTAATGAATTATCAGAATACCCATTACTATCTTTTGCCCAATAAAAATAACCGTCTTCATCTTTAAAATCATTGAGGGCTTCAAAAATATTTTCAAGCTTTAGAAGTTGTTCATTAGTAAGAATTTTTTTGTAATCTTGCTCTTGATCGATCAAGCTCGCTTGAATAAGCGGCATGATGATGTATGGAGCATGATGACTTTCATAGTGAAGTTTTGATGGTTTTTCATTTTGAAATTCAGCATAAATTAATCCATCTTTATTAAGATTAGCAAAAAACCAATTTACTCCTTTCCAAAAATATTCCCATTCTTCATATATTGCTAATGCTATTAAACATTCACAATGATCCCAAGGGTCGCATTTACCCTTTTCATCCCAAAAAATTGCACCACTTGATGATTGGTTTGAAATAATCCAATTTTTGGATGGCTCAAATTTTTTTTTATAATCTAGCCAATTCATTTTTTTGTAAAATAAAAAGAAATGCTTTTACCTAAAATTGGATTTAGCAATCTATCAATAAAATCTATCCATTTAGGTTTTTTAAGAATATGTAATTCAAGAAATTTTTTATACCAACTTACTAAAAAATTTGAATCTTGGCTTTTCCAGAACAAACATCTCAACCACCAGTATGCAGAATGAATAGAATGGAATCTTTCAGATGCATCGAAAATAAAACCCTTGTCTGTCAATATCTTTAATTAGTGATTTCTTTTTGAAGATTCTTAAGTGTCCTCCAGGTTGATTCTGATATTCTTTAGACAACATCCAACAAATTTTTTCTGGGAATTCTGCTGGAACACTTGCAAGAAACTTTCCTCCAGGTTTTAAAACCCGAAAAACTTCACTTATGGCATTTCTATATTCGTGAAGATGTTCTAGTACTTCAGAGCATATTATTAAATCAAATGTATTATCTTTAAAAGGCAACTCATAAGCTGAACCGCTCAAAAAAGATGTTTGATTATTAGAGATTGATTCAAAATACTCTAATCCTTCTAATGATTTATCCAAAGATTCCAAATGGGGATCAAGACCTATACATTGAATATTTGGAAATGCTTCCATTACAGCGAATACATGCCTGCCTTCACCGCAGCCTAAATCAAGCATTATGCCATGATCAGGTAATTGTATTTTGGACAAATCAAAGGTTAGCATTTATGGAAATCATTAATGGTTTTACTAATTATATTCTCATATTCTTCTGTAATTTTTAACCAATTAAATTTATCAACTATATGCTGTCTTCCTCTCACAGCAATATTTGTATAGTGTGAATAATCATGCAAAATACTTCTAATTGCATTTGATAATTCATTCGTATTTTTTGCTGGAATTAACTTTGCATAATCACCAACCAATTCTGGAATTGAAGATACATTGGTAGCAATTAAAGGAATTTCACAACTCATTGCTTCTATAACAGGATATCCAAAACCCTCATATAGCGAGCTCACAATTGCTATTGAGCTGGATGCATACTCCTTGGCTATTTCTTCTTTTGTTAAACCAGTCTTAAAAGAAACCTTATCTTTTATACCTAATTCATCAATTAATCTTGATGTATGTCCACCCTTTTTCATCTTTCCAATGACCAAGAGTGAGATTTCAGGAAAATCATTAACTAAGCTTGCAAGTGATTTTAATGAATAATCTAAGCCTTTAAGAGCTACATCAGCACTTGCTGTTGTTATAAGTTTAAATGGATTTCTTTCGATTTCTTTGTAAGGAATAAAAATATCAATATCTAAACCGTTGTTGATAACATTGATATTTTTTTTGTTTACATTAAAGTCACTTGCAATATCTTTAAGAGAATTAATTGAAGGCGTAACCATTGTTTTTAATTGCGGTGCTACTCTTTTTTGCATTTTCAAGAATGAATACCATCTATGTCTAGATAATCTGTACATAAAACTATTACTAGACTGCAGCTCAAATTTATAATCTTTTGTTATTGGATGATGAATGATTTCTATTAAAGGAAATTTTTTTTGAATTTTAAGCATTCCATAACTTATAGATTGATTATCAATAACAATATCGTAGTGATAATTAGTATCTAAAAATTCTTTGGCTCTTTCACCAAAAGTTCTCATTTCAGGAAATCCTCCAAAAAAAGTTGAAAAGAATTCATAGAAATCTATAGCTCTTTTATTTTTTTTCTTGATAAAAATCTTTAATCGGTCTTTGAAGGAAAAGGTTTGAAATAAGTCTAAACCTGGCAATTTTATTAAATTTACTTTTTCATCTAAATTTGGGTATGGTGGACCCGATATAACATCAACTTGATGCCCCATCAATGAAAGTGCTTTAGATATATCATGAACATATATACCTTGACCTCCACCAAAAGGTGCACTTCTATAACTTAGTATTGCTATATTAAGTTTTTTCAAAATAATTAATCAGATACTAGACTTAGCCAATTTTTATAGAGATTATTTTTTTCCACTAACAATATCTCCATAAGTAGTTTGAAGCTTCTCTGTTATTGGACCAATTGATCCTGATCCAATTAAAATTCCATCAACTTTAGAGATTGGAGTGATTTCAACAGCAGTTCCAGTAAAAAATACTTCATCACTACTTACTAATTCTTCATAAGTTATATCTTTTTCAGTAACTTCAAAACCAAAATCTTCCGCAATTTTTATTACAGACTGTCTAGTAATTCCATTTAAACAATGATCTGTTTTAGGGGTGCTAATCTTATTATCTTTAACAATAAAAATATTTTCTCCACTACCCTCAGAAATATAACCATTTTTATCTAAGAGCAAAGCTTCATCAGCACCTCTAGCAAGTGCCTCATGAAGTGCCATGGTTGAGTTTATATAAGTTCCTATAATCTTATATCCTGAATGAAGAGGATTGCTGTATTGTTCATATGAAGATTTAATAACAGATATTCCATTCTTTTTGGCCTCGGGACTCATATATGAAGGCCACTCCCATGCTGCTACAGCAACATTTACAGATAATTCGGTTGCTCTTATGCCTAAAGATTCACTTCCTAAAAAAACAATAGGTCTTAAATATCCCTCATAAAGTTGATTTTTTATAAAAATATCTTTTTGAACTTGATTAAGCTCTTCAACTGAATATGGAATTTTAATTCCAATCTTTTCTGCAGCTGAAAAAAGTCTTTCAGTATGTTCGTTAAGCCTAAAAATTGCAGGTCCATCGTTTAGTTTTATAAGCTCTTACACCCTCAAAAACTCCAGTTCCATAATGGACAGTATGAGAAAGAATATGCACAGAACTTTCATCCCATTTTTCATAGGAACCATTTTTCCATATATATTTTAAATCTGTGTTTACAAACATATTTACAAGATATAATAACGACTCGCTATTATGACAAACTAAACAACATAACTAAAGGAAAGAATCATGATCTCAGAGTCTATATTTCGTGAAAATGATATTAGAGGAACTTACCCAGAAGAATTAAATGAATCAGTTATAAAAGAAATTGCAAAAGGAATTGCAAAAAAATGTTTTCAAGAAGATATTTCCTCTATTGTTGTTGCTAGGGATGGAAGATTATCAGGGGAATCTTTGTTAACAACTTTTTGTAATGCTATTGCACAATATGGGATAGATGTTAACAACATTGGTCTAGCTACTAGTCCGATGCTTTATTTTGCAGCAAAAAAAGAAAATTCAAAAAGTGGTGTCATGATAACAGGTAGCCATAATCCTAAAAACTACAATGGAATTAAGATGGTTATCAATGATAATTCCGTTTCTGGCAGTGAAATCTTGAGCCTAATCAAAAATGATGAAACTTTAAATGATTCATCTGTAGGGAATATTATTTATAGTGATATAAAAGAAATATATATTTCTGAAATCCTTAAAAATATCGATACAGATATAAGTGAACTCAAAGTGGTAATTGATAGCGGAAATGGTGCAGCTGGTTTTATTGCCCCCGAGCTATTTAAGAGATTGGGTTGTGATGTAATTGAGCTCTATAGTGAAGTGGATGGAAATTTTCCTAATCATCATCCAGATCCGGGTAAATTAGAGAATCTAGAAGATATTATCTCTGAAGTTAAAGATAAAAATGCTGATATTGGTTTTGCATTTGATGGAGATGGTGACAGAGTTGGTCTAATTACTAATCAGGTGACATGATATTTCCTGATAAACAAATGATGTTATTTTCAGAAGATATTTTAAAGAACAAGAAAGGTCCTATTGTTTTTGATGTTAAATGTTCTAATCATTTAAGTAACTTAATTTTAAAAAATGGCGGAACTCCAATAATGGCACCTACTGGTCATTTTCATATTAAAAAAGCAATTAAAAAAAATAACGCTTTATTAGGTGGTGAAATGAGCGGTCATATCTTCTTTAACGATAAATGGTATGGGTTTGATGATGGTCCATATGCCGCTGTTAGAGCTGCAGAAATTCTTGCAAAATCAAATAGATCAATCTGCAGATATTTTTAAAGAATTTCCAGAATCTTTCTCAACACCTGAGCTTAATATAACGGTTACTGATGAAAATAAATTTGAAATTATTGACAGATTTATGACTAATTCGAATATTGAGGGAGATAAAATCTTAATTGATGGATTAAGAGTAAACTTTAATGATGGATGGGGTCTTCTAAGGGCATCTAATACCACTCCAAAGCTTGTTCTAAGATTTGAAGGTGATACAGAAGAATCAATGAATAGAATACAAAATGAATTTATTTCAGAACTATCTCGCATTTGTCCTGAGATTGATATAAATTTAGATTAACTAATGAAAAATGATAGAAAAAATATTATTTTACAATCTTTAGCGAGTCTTCTTGAAGAAAGAAATCTGTCTAAAGTTACTACTGCTCTTCTTGCTGAAAAATCTGAAATTACTGAAGCTGCTCTTTATAGGCATTTCCCGAGTAAAAGAGCTATCTATGCTGAACTTTTTTCCTTTTGTGATAATGCCATCTTTAATAAATGTGCTGAATTAAAAAAATCAGATTTAAGTTCAAAAGATAAAGTTAAAAATACTTTTCTTTTTTTTATGATTTTTATTGAAAAAAACAAAGGGTTTGCAAGACTTGTTTCAAGAGAAGCTTTGTCATCAGATGAACAAAATGTGTCAGATGCAGTAAATCAATTTTTTGAAAGATTAGAGCTATCTATAAAGCAAATGTTAGCTGAAGACTCGAATAATTTAATTGCGCAGCCAGGCATATCAGCACAACTTATAGTTACCTGCCTTGAAGGTAATGTTGGAAGATATATTAGATCTAAGTTTAAAGACTCACCAAGCAACTATATTGAAAATGTTTGGGAACTCCTTTCTGTGAATATATTTAAAAAATAATTAGTCCTCTAAATTCTCATCCAAAATTAATTCAAAATAAGTTTGTGAATCTAACGAATTATCAATTACTCCTGTTTTTTTATTTACTTTCACAAAAGATATACCCTCAGGAATATTTTTCTCTTTAACTTCAAGGTTTTTTAAAGCGTCTTGCATGAAATCCAACCATATTGGCAAAGCAATTGTAGATCCATATTCATTTTCACCAAGTGAAGTAAAGTCATCCGTTCCAACCCATACAGTAGTAACTAAATCTTCATGGAAGCCAGAAAACCAAGTGCTAACTGCATCATTTGTTGTACCAGTTTTTCCGCCAATATCTTTTCTATTCAAAACAGAAGCTTTTCTTCCAGCTGTACCTCTAGTCATAAATTCTTGAAGAGTATCTTTAACAAGAAATGCTATTCTTTCATCTATAACATTGTCTTCTTTAAATTCAGGTTCAATCAAAAAGTAAGGTTTTTTAATATTCATTTCCATAGTATCAAGCCATGGGAAAGCTGTTACTTCTTTTATACCAACAAGATTTAAATAATCATCGTGAGAATAAATAATATTTCCATTTCTATCCTCAATTTTTGAAATATAGTATGGATCAACTAAATACCCTCCATTTGCTATGACGCCAAAAGCTCGTGCCATTTCTGCTGGTGAAAAATTTCCAGATCCAAGAGCTAAAGATAAATCATTTGGAAGTCTTGATTTTTCATAACCAAAATTTTGAATATAGTTTTGAGTTTATTTATTCCAACTTCTCTTAAAAGTTTTATTGAAACAATATTGATAGATCTTATTAATGCATCTCTTATTGATGTTGGGCCATAAAATTTTCCAGTATAGTTTTCTGGCCTCCAAACACTTTCTAAATTCTCATCTTCAAAAGCTATTGGAGCATCATTTATTATAGAAAAAAGGTTATATTCATTTTGCTAGGGCTGCTCGCATAAATAAATGGTTTAAAACTTGATCCAGATTGAGGATATGAAAGTGTCACTCTGTCAAAATTACTTTTACTAAAATTAGATCCTCCAACATATGCTTTTACAGCACCACTTTTGGATGAATGGAAATTAATGAGGTTTCAGCTTCTGGAATTTGATCTAAAAAAGAAATTCATCTTCTTTTCTCAAATAAATAAAATCACCAAATTTAAGAAAATCACTAAAAGATTTTGGTTTTTTTCCTCTCTGATTAATTGAAATTCTTTCTCTTGCCCACTCATATTCTTCAGACCAAACAATTGAAAAAATTTCTAGATTTTCATCAATAAAGTGTAACTTCTCATCTTTAAAGCTTATAACAAGGCCTTTTTTATGAGTTTTGTAATATGGGAAATCTTCAAAAATAATACTGATTTGATTTGTTAAGCTGGCGCTGTCGTCATAGAAAACATTTGAAGATACATCTTCTTTTAAAAAATTAATATCTAAATCAGTCAAAGATAAAATTTGTTCTTCATTAAAAAGATATGAATAGTTATTGGTTTCATTCCATCCATGCCTTTTGTCATAGTCTAACAATTCTTCAAATGAGTGTTTATTAGCACTAGTTTGAAGATTTGAAGTTAATAGTTGTATAAACGGACCAACCATTTTTATATGCAGCTAATCCATATCTAGCAATAATATCTTGTCTTGCTTTTTCAGCTAAATATCTTCCATCAACTTCATAGAGATCAATATTTTTTACTACTGCAAGTGGAGTGTTAATAGCATTTTCGTAATCATTTTTAGAAATCATTCGAAGTTTTAACATTCTAGATAAAATCCAATTCCTTCTTTGTTCAGTCCTTTTTGGAGCTTTTATTGCATTTATCCTAGATGGTGACTGAGCCATAGCAGCAATAGTTGCAGCTTCGCTTAGTGATAATTCAAGTGTGCTTTTATTAAAATATGTATTTGAAGCAGCTTCAATGCCATATGATCTATTACCAAAGAAATTTCTATTGATATATAACTCGAAGATTTCTTCCTTGCTAATCTCTCCTTCAAGCTGAAGTGCTAAAAAAATTTCTTTAGCCTTTCTGGTAACTGTTACTTCTCTTGTTAAAAGATAACCCCTAACAACCTGCATTGAAATTGTTCCGCCTCCTCCATAGCATCCATTTGGGCTAAGGCATCTAACCACAGACCTTAATAATCCTTTGTAACTAATTCCTTGATGATTAAAAAATTGATCATCTTCTGCTGCTAAAAAAGCATTTTTGATATTTGGTGGTATATCTTCAAAATTTAAGATCTTCTTTTAATTTCACCAAATTCTCCAATTAATTTACCATCTTCAGTAAACACTTTAAGGGGCATTTGTAATTGCGCTTCATCAACTAAGACTAATTTCAGGTAATGAGGGTCTAAGATACAAATATGATCCAAGTACTACAAATACAGCTAAGGAAACAACAGCTTATACTTGTCCAAAATAGAAATTTAATTAGTTTTAACATAGATATCTTCATTAATTTTATCACTTTAAAATCAAACTTTTTACTCTCAATAAAGCTATTTTATTCAGTTAGATGTTAAAATCACGGCCATTAAAACTAATATTATATGAATATATTTATTGTAGGTCCTATGGGATCAGGAAAATCAACAGTTGGCAAAATAATTTCTAGTGAGTTATTTTTAAATTTCTTTGATACTGATGAAGAAATTGAAACTAGAACTGGAGCATCAATTGACTGGATATTTGATCTTGAAGGAGAAGAAGGATTTAGAAAAAGAGAAAGTAAAATTCTTGAAGAAATGGTTCAACAAAATTCGATTGTCTTATCTACAGGTGGTGGAATAATTTTATCTGAATCCAATAGAGAACTTCTATCTTCAAGAGGGACTGTGTTTTATCTAGCAACTCCTATAGAGGTTCAACTTGAAAGAACTTCAAAAGATAAAGACAGGCCCTTACTTAAAAACGGTGATCCAGGAAAAATACTTGAGGAACTTCATGTCGCTAGAGAAAGTCTTTATGAAGAAGTTGCTGATTACATAGTAAATACAGAGGGTAAATCTAGCCAAGAGGTTTCAACAGAAATCATTAAATTGGTAAAAAACTATGGCTAAGATAATTGCAGTTGGAAAAGGCTTATCAAAATATAATGTAGTGATTTCCAAGAATGCCATAACACAAAAAAATCTTATGGCCGGGCTTAAAGCTAAAAATAAAATTTTAGTTATAACTGATTCTGGTATACCTAAATCATTTATTAATGATCTTAAAAATACCCTTAAAAAAAGCAAAAAGAAGGTATATTTTTATGAAATAAAAGAGGGGGAGAAATCTAAATCTTTTTCAACATATTCAAAAATTTTATCTAAACTTGCTGATTTAAAATTTGATAGGTCTGATGCTTTAATTGCATTTGGTGGTGGAGGTGTTGTTGGTGATATTACTGGTTTTTGTGCAGCAACTTATTTAAGAGGAATAGATTTTATTCAGATACCTACAACTTTACTGTCACAGGTTGATTCATCTGTTGGTGGTAAAGACAGCAATAAATATTGAACAAGGAAAAAATCTTGTTGGTGCTTTTTATAATCCAATTCTTGTTTTAATTAGTACAAAATATCTTGAAACATTATCTGATGACGAGTACAAATCTGGTCTTGGAGAAGTTGCAAAGTATGCATTTATTGGTAATAAAAAACTTTATAAATACATGCAAGAAAATTCAGACTTAATTAAATTAAAAAAGCCGCAAGCACTTGAAACTATTATAGAGGAATCGATTAAATCAAAAGCAAAGATTGTTACTGCTGATGAAAAAGAAAAAGGATTAAGAGCTATTCTTAATTTTGACATACATTTGGTCATGCAATAGAAGCTTTATAAAAAATATAAAGGTATAACTCATGGAGCTGCAGTAACACTAGGTATGGTGATTGCTGCAAAAATATCTTTATATGAAGGTCATATTAAATCGCATCAACTTGATGATTTGGTTAATTTATTAGAATCTTTAGAATTAAAAACAGATTATTCAAAATATTCATACAAAAATTAAAAAAATATATTCTTAATGATAAAAAAGTTTCTAAGGGGAAAATTGAATCTTGTTTTAATTAATGAAAAGGGTGTTGCATTTAAAACTGACAAATATAATCTAAAAAATCTAAAAAAAGCTCTTAATTAAGCAGCATTTGCTGTTGTTGCTTTTGAGCAAATCATGAATATTAGATGCTGCAGGAAGAACCAGCCAAAAATAAGGTTCAAATCTATCAAAATCATCAACTAATTCTTTAGCTTTCTGACTATTTGTATATTTGTAATGTCTTGAGATTATTTCTTTTAAATGTTTTCTATGAGATTGCATATCTTCAGTTGTAATTCTTTCAAGATTAACAAGCCCCCTATTACAATTATCAAAAAATGTTCTATCTTCATCTAGAACATATGCAAAACCACCGGTCATACCAGCTCCAAAATTTGCACCAACAGAACCAAGAACAGTTACATGCCCTCCAGTCATATATTCACAACAGTGGTCGCCAGCACCCTCTATAACAGCTTTTGCACCTGAATTTCTTACAGCAAATCTTTCGCCAGCTCTTCCTGATACATATAATTCACCACCTGTTGCACCATATAAGCAGGTATTTCCTACAAGAGATGGATTATTTTCTGAGGAAGCATATGAATGATTATTCTTTACAACAATTCTTCCTCCATTCATTCCTTTGCCCACATAATCATTAGCGTCGCCATTTATGTTTAAAACTAATCCATTAGCATTCCAACATCCAAAACTTTGACCTGCAGATCCTTCAAGATTAATTGTAATTGGTTTAGTTAAACCGGCTTCTCCATATTTATCAGCAATATAGCCTGATATCAGAGCACCAAATGACCTATCTGTGTTAGATATTTTTGTATCTAAAGAAATTGATGTATTTTCATCTATAGACTTTTTAGATTGTTTTAAAATTTTTCTAGCTAAACTACCTTTATCCCATGGTTGATTCTTTTTTTCAGTACAGAAAAATGATTCTTGTATAGAATCATCTTTATATAAAAGGTCACTCAAATCTATTGATTTATATTGTTCATCTATGTCTTTAATCATTTCGAGATATTGGGTTTGTCCAATAATATCCTCGAGTCTGCTAACTCCCATATTGCTCAAATGATGTCTAACATCTTCAGCAATATATTGAAAATAATTCATTACACGCTCTTTTTCACCAACAAAATGATGATTAATCAAATCATCTCTTTGTGTAGCAACTCCAGTTGCGCAATTATTTAGATGGCAAATTCTTAGATACTTGCATCCCATGGCTATCATTGGACCAGTTCCAAATCCAAAGGACTCTGCTCCAAGAATTGCTGCCTTAATAACATCGAGACCTGTTTTCATTCCACCATCTGCCTGAAGACGGACCTTATGTCTTAATCCGCTATCTCTCAAACTTTGATGAGCTTCAGCTAGACCAAGCTCCCATGGAGAACCAGCATATCTTATGGATGTTAAAGGACTAGCTCCTGTTCCACCGTCATGTCCAGAGATGGTAATCAAATCTGCATAAGCTTTAGCAACTCCAGAAGCAATGGTTCCCACTCCAGGTTCAGAGACTAACTTAACTGAAACTAATGCCTTAGGATTAACTTCTTTGAGGTCATAAATTAACTGAGCTAAATCTTCAATAGAATATATGTCATGATGAGGCGGTGGTGAAATAAGAGTCACGCCCGGGGTGGAATATCTTAGTTTAGCGATCAGCTTATTAACTTTACCTCCTGGAAGTTGACCTCCCTCACCTGGTTTAGCACCTTGTGCAATTTTTATTTGAAGAACTTCTGCGTTGACTAAATAATGAGGAGTAACGCCAAATCTTCCTGATGCAATTTGTTTGATTTTTGACATCTTTGATGTTCCATATCTCTCTACAGCCTCGCCTCCTTCACCTGAGTTTGAACGACCACCTAAAGAATTCATTGCTTCAGCAAGTGTTTCATGTGCTTTGGGTGATAATGCACCCAAACTCATGCCAGCGGAATCAAATCTATTTAGGATTTTCTTTTGAGATTCGACTTTCTTTATATCAATTTTTGATTTTTGGGTATTAATTTCTAAAAGATCTCTAAGCATTGCAGGAGGTCTTTTATCAACTAAATCTGCATATTCCTGATAAGTTTCATATGAGCTTGATGCAACAGCTTCTTGAAGTTTTTTAACTATTTCAGGATTGTAAGTATGATATTCCCCACCATGAATATATTTTAAAAGCCCTCCAACATTTATATCAGCTAAGTTAGATCTTGCATATTCATTTAACGATCTAAGTTCATGATCTAAGTTTTTTAGCGTCTTACCTTTTACTCTACTCTCTGTATTTGTAAAACATAAATTCACAACATCTTCGTCTAAGCCAACTATTTCAAAGAGTTGAGATCCTCTATAACTTGATATGGTTGATATGCCCATTTTTGAAATAATTTTTAATAGTCCTTTATTTACTCCCTTTCGATAACGAGAGCAATTTTCATGAGCATCACCTTTTAGTTCATTTCTATGTGTAAGATCAAGTATTGTTTGATATGCCAAAGTTGGATACACAGCTGTTGCTCCAAAACCAATTAAACATGCTATTTGATGAGTGTCTCTGGCAGAAGAAGTTGTAACTATAATGTTTGCATCAGATCTTAATCCAAGCTTAACTAAGTGTTGATGAACTGCACCAACGGCCAATAAAGCATTTATTGGTAAAAAACCTTCTTCTGGCAAATCTTCAATTAAATGAATTATTGAAGATCCAGATTTAACAGCCTTTTCAACATCCTTTTGGAGTTTTTTAATTGCAGATTTAAGATTTGTGCTTTCAGCAAAGACTAAATTAATTTCAGCTGACTTGAAATATGGATTGTTTGTAATTGAGTTAAGTTTTCTATAAGACAAGACTGGTGATGTTGTAACCAATCTTTTTGCATGCTCTGGTGTCTCTTCGTATATGTTTAGCTCAGGTCCATAACATGTCTCTAAGGTCATTACTGCTGCTTCTCTTAAAGAATCAATTGGAGGATTTGTAACTTGGGCGAACTGCTGTCTAAAAAAATCATAAAGCTGTCTATGCATTTTGCTCATTACTGCAAGAGCAGTATCGTCACCCATAGAACCAGTGCCTTCTTGAGAATCAATAGCTAGGGGTTTGATAACCGATGTTCGTTCTTCTTTAAACAATAAAAATAACTTAGAAGATTGAAAAAACTTAGATGCTTCAAATTTTTTCAGGCCAGGGCCTTCATACGAATCTAGTCTAGATTCAATATAGATTGCGTTCTCTTTAAGCCACTTTCTATACGGATATTTTTGTTTTAACTCATCATCAATGGCAGATTCGTCATAAATTCTCCCCTTAGAGGTATCTATGGCAAGCATTCCCCCAGGTGCAACTCTACCTTTTTGAACAATATCAGATTCATTGACGGGATTTACACCCGTTTCAGATGCAATTGTAATTATATTGTCTTTATCTAATTGGAATCTTGCAGGTCTCAGCCCGTTTCTATCAAGAACACATAATGCCCATTTTCCATCCGCCATAACAATACCTGCTGGCCCATCCCATGGCTCCATATGCATAGAGTTATATTCATGAAATCCTCTTACATCTGGATCCAAAGTTTGAATATTTTGCCATGCAGGAGGAAGCACCATTCTAATTGCTCTAAAAATATCAACTCCGCCTTTTACTAAAAGCTCAATCATATTGTCTAGTGAGGAAGAATCAGAACCAGTCTCATTAACAAGCTGTTTAAATTTCTGAATTTTTGGTATGAGAGGTGTTTTAAATTTTGAAGATCTGGCTTTTACCCAATTTCTATTTCCTCGAATAGCATTTATTTCTCCATTATGTGCTAATAATCTAAATGGTTGAGCTAGATGCCATCTTGGACTTGTATTAGTGGAAAATCTTTGGTGAAAAACACATTTTGAAGCACGAAAGTTTTCCTGGTTCAGATCTAAATAAAATTCTTTAATAGCATTGGGCAGCATTAGCCCTTTATAAACTACTGTTTTTGATGACATGCTACAAACGTATAATTTTTCGTCATCCATATATATTTCTTCAATATATTTTCTAGCCTGGATCAAACCGGTTTCAAAAACTTCTTGATTGAAATCTTTTTCAGTTGGTTTAATAAATAATTGAAATATCTCAGGCAAACAACTGTGAGCAATTTCTCCTAAGATTTTTTCATCAACTGGCACCTTCCGATAAGCAGCAAGAACTAAATTTTCAGACTTAAGGATTTTTTTTATTTTAGGTAATAGTTTTGCAATATCTTGATTGTAAAAAATTTGGCCAATTGCAAAATGTTCACCAATTTCTATGTTTTGTTCTTTTAGAACAGTGTCTGCAAAAAATTTATGATCAATGTCAAAAAGAAGGCCACACCCATCACCTGTCTTACCATCAGAGCCTACCCCGCCTCTATGTGTCATGCTTATCAAAGCATTAATAGAATTAATAATAACTTTATGTGATTTTACCCCGTTAATATTTGCAATTAAGCCAAATCCACAGTTATCTTTAAATTCTTCTTTTTTAATTAATCCGGGCATATTTTTGAGTGTGTTTAGTAAATTATATCACAAAGTTATTTCATTTAATTATAAAAAGTGTCATACTTCGTCATACACAGCACACAATTTAATATGAATAATAAAAATAAGCAATATAAGATTGAGAAAGGAGTTTTATTATTTACTCAACCGAGGTCTCCATATTTTTATGGCAAGTTAAGAGTAAATGGTAGGTATATTACAAAATCATTTGCTCCTGTTGAAGATTACGATGCTGCGTTAGAGATGTTATATAAGTGGAGGGAAGAAATATTTGGAGAAAACAAAAATAACTTCAATATTGGTTCCACTTCTAATAGCACAAACTATAGAGATGAATATTTATCTCATGAAAAACTTGATAATGATTTTCAGTTTCTTGAAGTTGGTAGATATGACCCTGCGAAAAAAACAGCCGAAGAAAGAAAAATTAGTTTTGTTGAAATTTATGGAGAATATAATCAAGTGCAGGCTTCAAATCAGGCACATAGATGCTTAGATTGCGGCAATCCATATTGTGAATGGAAGTGCCCTGTTCATAATTTTATTCCTGATTGGTTAAAGTTGGTTAATGAAGGAAATATTATTGAGGCAGCTGAGTTATGCCATTCAACCAATAGCTTGCCTGAGGTTTGTGGAAGAGTATGTCCACAAGATAGGTTGTGTGAAGGTGCATGTACATTAAATGATGGTTTTGGCGCTGTTACAATCGGATCAACAGAAAAGTATATTACCGAAAAAGCTTTTGAAATGGGATGGAAGCCAGATATGTCTCATAGAAAATGGACTGATAAAAAAGTTGCAATAATTGGAGCTGGTCCTGCAGGCATTGCATGTGCAGATGTTTTAACAAGGTCAGGAGTTCACAGTCATGTTTATGATAAAAATGAAGAAATTGGTGGCCTTCTTACATTTGGAATTCCTGAATTCAAATTAGAAAAATCTGTAGTTAAGAGAAGAAGAAAAATACTTGAAGAAATGGGTGTTAAGTTCAATCTTGGTAAAGAAATTGGAAACGATATACCTTTCAAAAAAATATATGATAATTACGATGCGGTATTTTTAGCTATGGGTACATATACTTCACTTCAAGGCGGTTTTAATGGAGAAAAATTACCTCAAGTATATAAAGCAATTGATTATTTAATTTCAAATACAAAAAATTTACTCGGACTTAAACAAAAAGAAAAAGATTTCATTGATCTAAAAGGTAAAAACGTTATCGTTCTTGGTGGTGGTGACACAGCTATGGACTGTAATAGAACTGCAATAAGACAAGGAGCGAAATCTGTTAAATGTTTATACAGAAGAGATGAATCAAATATGCCTGGTTCTAGAAGAGAAGTTCAAAATGCAAAAGAAGAAGGTGTTGAGTTTGAATTTAATATCCAGCCAATTGATATTGTTGGTGATGATAAGGTTGAAGGTGTCAAAATTGTTAAAACGCAATTAGGTGAGCCAGATCAAAATGGAAGAAGAGTCCCAATACCAATTCCGGGCTCAGAAACTATTTATGAAGCAGATGCTGTTGTAGTTGCATTTGGCTTTAGGGCAAGTCCGTCGGATTGGTTTGGTGACTTTAATATTAATACTCAAAAAAATGGACTTGTTATCGCTGAAGAGCATCAAGAATATAAATTTCAAACATCAAATAAAAAGATTTTTTCTGGTGGAGATATGGTAAGAGGTTCTGATTTAGTTGTCACAGCAATTTGGGAAGGACGTGAAGCGGCAAAAAGTATAATAGAATATGTTTCATGAAAACCTCAGATTCAATTTTTTTAAGGGCTCTTAACAAGGAATCTTTAGAAATACCTCCAATTTGGTACATGCGACAAGCTGGCAGATATATGCCTGAATATAGGGCTGTCAGAAAAAAATTCAAAAATTTCTTGGATATGTGTAAAAACCCTGAGGTATGTTGTGAACTGGCGCTTCAACCAATAAATGCATTTAATTTGGATGCTTCAATTTTATTTTCTGACATATTAACAATACCAGATGCTTTTGGTTTGGGGGTTGAGTTCTTAGAAGGCGAAGGACCAGTTTTTAAAAACCCAATCAAAACTCCTAAGGATATTTCTAGCTTGCCTGAATTTAATTCAGATGACTTATCTTATGTATATAAGGCTGTCTCAAATATTAAAAGAGCTTTACCAAAAAATATCCCTCTTATAGGATTTTGTGGAAGCCCATGGACTTTGGCAGCATACTCAATAGAGGGAAGATCCTCCAAGGACTTTAATTACACTAAGGACTTTATTAATCAAAATAATGATAGCGCGCATCTTTTTTTAGAAAAATTAACGAATGCTTGTTTTCTTTACTTAAAACAACAAGTGCAAGCAGGAGCTGATGTAATACAAATATTTGATTCGTGGGCAAATTTATTAAATGCAGATCAATACGAGGCTTACTCAATGGGGTATGTCAAAAAGCTCATTGCACTTTTGAAAGAAGATGAGCAAACATCAAATACACCTATAATTTTATTTGCAAGGGATCCAAGTTTTAATACAAACAAAATGATTGAATCAAATGCAGACTGTCTTAGCCTTTTTTGGAACATAGACAAAATAGATAAATCATTTCTTCAAGGAAAAGTAGCTCTTCAGGGCAATCTTAATCCAAAAATTCTTCTTGAAGATAATGATTTAATTAAAGGCTGAGTTAAACAAAGTGCTTGATATGTTTTCAAAATATCCAGGTTATATATTTAATTTAGGTCACGGGATTACGCCTGACATTAATCCAGATAAAATTAAATTTTTAACTGAATTAATAAGGTCTAAATAAAAATTTACTTTTTTTCAGGCCAAAGTCTAATTAAGCCCTCTTGAGCACAAGAGGCAATTAGCTCACCTGATTTAGAAAATATAGAACCCCTTGAAAACCCTCTAGCATTTTTAGTTATAGGGCTATCTATTGAGTACAAAAACCAATCGTTTAAATCAAGTTTTTTATGAAACCAAATCGCATGATCAAGGCTAGCATTTTGCAGATTTTTAGTTAGAAAATTTACACCTACGGAATTATTAGCTGCAGCCAATAGACCCATATCAGATATATATAGAAGAAATGCTTGTTGTATAACTTGATCATCTGGAATAACCCCGTTAGGTTTTATCCATGTATTTTTGTATGGTGGCATTCTTTTAGGCTCAAAGTAATCTTGAATCTCAACTGGCCTCATTTCAATTTCTCTTTGCCTCAAAAACATAGGCATATCTTTGCTATCAATATTGAGCTTTTTAAGTAATATTTCTCTAATCTCTATCTCATCTTTAAGATCCTCAGGAGCAGGAACATCTGGAATTGAAATTTCATGCTCTAAACTGTCTTCATCTTTTTGAAACGAGATGGAGCAACTAAATATAGCCTCTCCATCTTGCAAAGCTTTAACATTTCTTGTCGTAAAACTTTTACCATTTCTAATTCTATCTACCATAAAAATTATCGGCTTATCCATATCACCCGGTCTTAAGAAATAAGAATGAAAAGAATGGGCATAATGTTCAACATCAATCGTTTTATATGCAGCTATCAAAGTTTGGGCCATTACTTGACCTCCAAAGACCCTTTTCCATCCTACATTTTTACCGGTCCAACTATAAATATCCTATCAACTCTATTTAAACTAAAGAGATTAAGAGATTTTTCAAGAAGGTTTCGTCTTTCAGTCATTATGTTTTTCCAGGTATAAAATTATTTCGATTAGTGTTTTAATTATAGATACTCATCTTACATGGTTTGTAAAAAAACTAGAACTTTCATCTCAAAAAGTATGATGTCAACCTAATTTACTAATTTATGAATAATGACTATTAATAAAAGTATTGAATTACCTACCAAACCTAACGAAAAATTAGAAGTTTCTGATATCTTTAAAATAGATTCAAAAATGTCTGTTAAAGGCTTCAAAGAAAAAACGGAATGGGTCCCAGAAATTGATGAGGGGTATATCTTCGATAAAGAAACAACATTATCAATACTTGCAGGATTTAATCATAACAGACGAGTTATGGTTCAAGGTTTTCACGGAACGGGTAAATCCACTCATATAGAGCAAATTGCAGCTCGCTTAAATTGGCCATGTGTAAGAATTAATTTGGATAGTCATATAAGCAGAATAGATTTGCTTGGAAAAGATGCTATTAAACTTAAAGATGGAAAACAAATAACTGAATTTCAAGAAGGATTGCTCCCATGGTCTATACAAAATCCTGTGGCACTTGTCTTTGATGAATATGATGCTGGAAGACCAGATGTTATGTTCGTTATACAAAGAATTCTTGAAGTAGAAGGCAAATTAACTCTACTTGATCAAAATAAAGTTATTGAACCACACCCATCTTTTAGATTATTTGCTACAACAAACACAGTAGGTCTTGGTGATGTAACTGGTTTGTATCATGGAACTCAGCAAATTAATCAGGGCCAAATGGATAGATGGCATATTTTATCTACTTTAAATTATCTTGATGTTAATCAAGAACTAAAGGTAGTTTTATCTAAGGTTGGAGAATTAAAAGCAACTAAAAATCAAGAAATTGTTAAAAACATGATTAAGCTTGCCAATTTAACAAGGAATGGCTTTGCCAATGGAGATATATCAATTCTTATGTCACCTAGAACAGTTATATCATGGGCTCAGAACTTTAAAATTTTTAAAGATATCGGTGATTCCTTTAAATTAACATTCTTAAATAAGTGTGATGATTTAGAAAAGCCAATTATTAATGAATATTTTCAGAGATGTTTCGATATTGATATTAATGAGAACTCATAAAACTTTATGAGTTGGGTTAAACACAGAGATAAACTACATGAAGCTGCATTATCATCTGTAAAATCGATTTCAAAAATAAAGACTATTTCGTCTAAAAATGGTATTCCTCAAAGACCTCCAGCTCAAAATCTAGCAACATTAACATCAGCACCTCGCTCTTCAAAAGATTTACCATCATGGAGAGGAGAGGCAGACTTTCAAGCTTTTTGGTATTTATTCCATAAAATTAAACCTGAAGTAGAACTCAGTGTTCCTGCAAGAGTTGTTTTTAACGAACTGGAAATGTCACGTGTTGAAATTTTGGGATCTAATTATTACAAAGGTTCGAAGACAAATATTGCTGAGTATCTCAAAACAATAAATGTAGATGATAAAAAATCGCCACATTATTTAGCTTTGTGCTCAAATCTTTGGCTTAAGGATGCAAGTGGCATTAACTTATCTGCATCATTAAAGCAGCTTTTAAAAGAATTTGATGAAACATATGCAGCTAACAACGCATTAGATGATATTAAAAATAGCTTAATTTCTTCCATAGATGATCAAGATAAATTTCAAAAAGCTTCCTTAGATTTTTTGAAAACAATCAAACTCCTTAAATCAATCAAAGATGAGAATATTGAAGATGAAGAAGAACCTTTTGACTCTCCAGGTAGTACAGATGATATTGAAGATGAAATTGAGAGTACTAATGACAGTGAATCAGCTGATGCTGAAACATCACTGGATGATTTAAATATAGATTTTGAAAATATTGAGCAAACTCCAGAAATAGCAGATGGTACTGCGATTGATGAAGAGATTGATGTATTAGCTTATCCAAATAATGATTATGCATTAGCCAATAAAATTATTCTATCTTTACTAAAGAATATGATGAAATTATTGATGCAAAAGATCTTACAACTCCTGATGAAGCTATTAGATTAAGAACACAATTAGATAATTTAATTAAGCCTCATCAAACTACAATAGGAAAATTAGCAAATAGATTACAAAGACTATTGTTAGCTCAACAAAATACTAGCTGGAATTATAATCTTGAAGAAGGAATGCTTGATACTGCAAGACTTCACAGAGTGGTTGCTAAACCTGGCTATCCTCTTAGCTTTAAACAAGAAACAGAAAATAATTTTAAAGATACTATTGTTACTCTTTTAATAGATAATTCAGGTTCCATGAGAGGAAGATCAATAAGTCTTGCTGCAATTTGTACAGATATTATTGGTAGTACTTTAGAGCGCTGCCAAATTAAAACAGAAATTTTAGGTTTTACTACCAAGAACTGGAAAGGCGGAGATTCAAAACAAAATGGATGAAGCAAGGTAGTCAAATGAATCCAGGTCGATTAAATGATATTCGACATATTGTCTATAAGAGTGCCGATAATAGCTGGAGAAGATCAAGAAAACATTTTGGTGCAATGCTAGAGAAGGTTTATTAAAAGAAAATATTGATGGTGAAGCTTTAATTTGGTCTCATGAAAGATTAATTAGAAGAAATGAAGATAGAAAAATACTTATTGTTATATCAGATGGAGCTCCTGTTGATGACAGTACTTTATCTGCAAATAATGAAGAATATTTAGATAATCATCTTAAAAAAATCATATTTGAAATAGAAAATGATAGTTCAGTTGAATTACAAGCAATTGGAATTGGTCATGACGTTACTAAATATTATAAAAATGCCATAACTATAAACAGGGCCGAAGAACTTGGTGAAGTGCTCCTCGAACAGTTAACAAAACTTTTCAAAAATTAGTTTCTATATTATAATTAATTAATGTTTACACTGTAAACATTAAGTTGGGAGTAATTTAAATGAAAATAAAAAAACAAGCAGGTCCACCAGAAGAATTATTATATTTTGATGATGAAGTTAATTTAACACCTCTTCAGGTTGAGGATGTTGTTGAGATATTTAACACACCATCTAACAGGATCTTATAATTGGGACTATACAATAGCTGATAATAGAATAAAGAAGCTTTATGAGCTTGGAAAAGAACTAAATTGGAATGGTTCAATAGATCTTAAATGGGACTATACTCACCCTGCTGATGAAAAACTTGTTGAACCTGATGAGCAACTTCCTCATGAAACACTTGAAGCATATGAAAATCTTACTGAGGAAGAAAAAATTCTCTTTGATCGTCATTCAACAGCTGAATTGATGAGTCAGTTTCTTCATGGTGAGCAAGGAGCTCTTCTAGTAGCATCCCAACTTGCTTCATGTGCTCCTACATATAATGCAAAACTATATGCTGCATCACAAACTTTTGATGAAGCCAGACATGTTGAGGTATTCAATAGATACCTTCAAGAAAAAATAGGTATTCATTATCCAATAAATCCAGCTTTAAAAACTCTTTTAGATAAAATTCTGACCGATGAACGCTGGGATTTAAAATTTATTGGCATGCAAATCATTATTGAGGGTTTAGCTCTGGCTGCCTTCCAAATGCTCAAAACAATAACCAAAGACCCCCTATTAAAACAATTACTGCATTATGTTGTAAGAGATGAAGCTAGACATGTAACTTTTGGAATTAATTATCTTGAAGACTATATTAAAAACTCTCTCTCCAGAAGAAATAGAAGACAGAGCTGAGTTTGCCTATGAAGCATGTGTTATTTCAAGAGAAAGATTATTAATACTAAGTCTGAACAAAAATTTTTAGGTATGTCTGCTGAGGAAGCTAGAGAATTTCAGTTAAATACTGCAACCTTTGATATGTTCAGAAACTTTTTATTTTCTAGAGTCATACCAAATCTTTCAAGAATTGGATTTTAACTGAAAAAGTTCGCCCAAAATTTGAAGCACTTGGATTGCTTGAATATGAAAATGCACCAGATGATTTTTTGAATTGCTGATTGAAGAATTTGATAAAATTCCTGAGGCTGAATTAAAAAAAAACCATTAGAAAGCATTTTTGATTAAATTAAATTTGCTTGTGTCAAAGAATGACATTTTAGGAAAGCTGCAGGGGAAAAAATGACTTGATTTCATTTGCTTTGTTTTTCAGGGGCTTTCATTGGATGGAATATACCAGCACTTTTAATGCCTGCTTGGATAATAGGAATGATTTTAGGATTTGTGACAATCTTCAGAAGTCCAGCAAAAGCAGGTTCAACAGCGCCTCTTTATGCATTGTCTCAAGGCATTTTTTTGGGAGGTATAACCCTTTTTTTTGAAGCTCAGTTTTCAGGTATTGGGATTCAGGCGATTGGCTTAACTTTTGGAATTCTAGCTTCATTATTGTTTTGTTATAAAAGCGGTTTGATAAAGCCAACTGAGAACTTTAAGTTGATGATTTTTTCAGCAACCATGGGTATTGCTTTACTTTATTTCATTAGCATTATTATGAGTTTATTCGGTGGTGGTGGAATACCATTGATTCACTCAAATGGACTTTTTGGGATTGGATTCTCATTGTTTGTTGTGTCTATTGCTGCTTTAAATTTAGTATTAGATTTTGATTATATTGAAGAAGGCGCTGAAAAAGGAATGCCAAAATATATGGAATGGTATGGAGCTTTTTCACTCATGGTGACTTTAGTATGGTTGTATTTAGAAATATTAAGACTACTTGCTAAATTAAGGAGTAGGTAATACTTTGAATGCTTTGATTTTTGGTAGTTTAGCCATAATTTCTCTTTTCATTTTTTTTAATCTTGGAAAAATGAAAGCTTCGTCAAAACAACTAAATAGAAATAACAGAATAAATAGATTTGGTGGCCAACAAAATGCCAATAATATTATAGAAGGTGAATCAAAGGAGATAACAGATGAAGATAAAAATTAAAATTTATACAGCGATATTTTTTGTATTTATATCCTTTCAATCTTATGCAGATGAAGCTCCAATTATTCAACCTGGAGCTCCAGGAGAAATTTCAAAAATCCTTGATCCTGATATGGCTTCAAATATTGCTGGCGCAAGCTATGTTCAAGCAGATGTTAACTTCTTAAATGGAATGATAGTTCATCATGAGCAGGCTATCTTAATGTCGAGGTACGCAAAAAAAAGAACCAACAATAAAACAATCTTAGATCTCGCTGACAGAATTGATGCATCTCAAGAAGATGAGATTAACTTCATGCAGAGCTGGTTAAAATCAAGAGAAGAGTTAATGCCAAGCATGTCACATGATCATCATAAGCATATGAAAATGTCAGGAATGGCATCAGCAAAACAACTAAATGATTTAGAAAATGCAAAAAGTACTGATTTTGATAAGTTGTTTCTTCAATTGATGATTGCTCATCATGATGGGGCTCTTGAAATGGTAGAAGAGTTAAAAAAATATCCAGGATCTGCAAATGACCCTCTTCTAAATGAATTTGTTTCAGATCTTATTAATGATCAAAGTGTTGAAATTGAAAGAATGAATGTTATCGCTGTTAACCTATCAGATGACCCAAGAGCAGGCCTAAGTCCTGGTCTTTATATTGCAGATGAAGCAATTTTAAATCTTGAAAAAATAGCATCCTTAAGAAAACCAGTAGGTTTTTTTGATCCAGATGATCCGGGCGCAAAAGGTGTTGAAGATCCAACTCAAAATTTAGATGATGATAGAGAGTTAACAACTATTGAAAAATCTAGAGCTCGAAAATCTCCTATCATGAGTTTTGCAAATACAGATATGGCTTTTAAAGATAATTTATTAGTTGCTGGTAATTATCATGGTTTTAACATGTATGAAATTAAAAATGATGGGATTCCTTCACTTGTTTCATCTGTAGTTTGTCCTGGAGGTCAAGGAGACGTATCAATTGTTGGCAATATATTAATTATGTCTGTTGAACAAAACAGGAGCAGAATAGACTGTGGCTCAATGGGTGTCGGAAAAGATGCAAGCTCTGAGAGATTTCGCGGTATTAGAATTTTTGATATTTCTGATAGAACTAATCCTGTTCAAGTTGGAGCAGTTCAAACTTGTAGAGGTTCTCATACCCACTCAGTAGTAGCTGGACCCACTGAAGATAATAAAATTATTGTATATAACTCCGGATGCTGGAGTTAGAGATGAAGAAGAATTAGAGCAATGCATTGGAAGCATACCGGGTGACAATAGGACTGCATTGTTTAGAATTGATGTGATAGAAATACCTATCGCAGATCCATCTTTATCCAAAATTGTAAGTAGTCCAACAGTCTTTGCTGATCCAGAAACAGGAGCTTTAGGTGGACTCTGGATGGGTGGAGATCATGGTGATGATACTCAAGATACAAAAAGAACAGATCAATGTCACGATATAACGGTTTTTCCATCCTTAAATATTGCTGCAGGAGCATGCTCTGGAAATGGGATTCTTTTTGATATTACTGATCCATATAATCCTAAGAGACTAGATGTTGTCACTGATACTGGTTTTGCATATTGGCATTCTGCAACTTTTAATAATGATGGAACAAAAGTAATTTTCACTGATGAATGGGGTGGCGGTGGTCGTGCCAGATGCAGAGCGTGGGATCCTCTAGATTGGGGAGCCGATGCAATTTACGATATTGTTGATGATAAACTAGAGTGCAGAAGTCACTATAAAATGCCAGCGCCACAAGTAGAAACAGAAAATTGTGTAGCACACAATGGTTCAATAATACCTATTCCTAATAGAGATATTTTTGTTCAAGCTTGGTATCAGGGCGGTATTTCTATAATGGACTTCACTGACTCATATAATCCTAAAGAAATTGCTTATTTTGATAGAGGTCCTATTAATGAAGATATATTAACTACTGGAGGTTATTGGTCAGCTTATTATTATGGTGGTTATATTTATGGAACAGAGATTACAAGAGGCCTAGATGTTTTTAAACTCACTCCAAGTGAGTATCTAAGTCAAAAAGAAATTAATCAAGCTTTGAAAGCATACCCTGCGGTAGGTCCTATGGTTTTCAATCCTCAGCAGCAAGTACCAATGGAGTGGCCAGAGGCAGGCGCTAGCAAATAAAACATCACAATTGCCTATGAAAGTTGCTATTGATTTTGGAATTACTAATACTGACATAGCAATTCAAGATAATAATGAATTGATATTTCATACTTTTAGTACTGAAAAAATTGATGCTGCTTATATTTTAAAAATTTTATCTGAGCTTAATATTGAAATAGAGAAAATAACTCATATTGCTGTAACTGGTGGGAAATCAAGTGATTTAGAAAATAGTATTAATACAATACCTATTATTAAACTTAATGAAATTCAGGCAATTGGCTATGGTGTAAGAGAGCTCTATCAAATTAATGATCCTAAATTTTTAGCAGTAAGTACTGGAACAGGCACTGCTTGCGTAGCATCCATAGATGATCAATTTAATCATCTTGGAGGAATATCTATAGGAGGTGGAACATTACAAGGTTTATCTAATTTAATAACTGGAATAAATAATCCAAATGAAATTGAAAAACTATCTGCAATAGGTAATAAAAATAATTTAGATGCTTTAATTGGTGAAGTTGTTAATAATATTGGCACTTTGCATCCTGACATTACTGCTTCAAACTTTTGCAAAGCAAGAGAAAAAACTAATCACAGCACTGAGGATGCTGTGTCAGCTATATCAAATATGGTTGGTGAAGTTATAGGAACAATAGCTTACTTAAATGCTTTGTTGATTGGGGTTGATAATGTTTATTTTATTGGTCGTGTTTCCATAATGAATTCTGTTAGAAATGGAATAGAAAAAAGATTAAATTTGGCAGGAGTTACTGGCAACTATATAGAAAACCAAGAGTTTGGAAATGCAATTGGTTCTATTGCATATTTAAATGCCAATACCTAAAATGTAAATAATTAACAAGATATTCCAATGATAGTTACAGATAAATCATCAATAATAACTTTTGCAATACCTGTTTTCATGTTGCTTATTCTCATTGAATATTGCTATGGTGTTTATAAGGGTAAAAGTAATTACAGGCTTAATGACACTTTTACAAGTCTATCCATTGGTATGATCAGTAGATATCCAACAATGCTTAATCTTGGTTTGCAAAGCCTAATTTTTGTTTATATAAGTAAATATTTTAATGTTGGCCTTTTGTCTGTTAAAAATCCATTGACTTGGATTGTCGCATTTCTTCTTTATGATCTTTCTTATTATTGGATGCATAGAATGCATCATGAGATAAAAATTTTATGGGCAACTCATAGCGTTCATCATCATGGAGAAGAATTTAACCTATCAACTGCATTGAGGCAGACAAGTACTGGTTGGTTGTGGAAATGGGTTTTTTATCTGCCAATGGTTTTTCTTGGTGTCCCGGGGGAGGTTTTTGTTACTGTTGCTGGTATTAATTTAGTTTATCAATTTTGGGTTCATACAGAACATATAGGACATTTAGGTTTTTTAGAAAAAATATTTATTACTCCAATGAATCATGGAATTCATCATGCTAAAAATAAAGAATATATAGATGCAAATTATGGTGGAGTCTTTATTATATGGGACCGTATGTTTGGTACATATATTGCAAGAGATCCAGAAATAAAACCTGTTTATGGAACTGTGAGTGCGCTTAAGAGTTGGAATCCTATATGGGCAAATTTTCAAATTTTTACAACTATGTTTAAAGACTCAATAAAAACTAAAAAGCTCAGTGACAAAATAAAAGTATGGTTTTCAAAAACCTACTGGAGACCTGAAGATTGTATAGAAGGAAAAAGATCCCAAAGATTTTTATGTGAAATATGATCCTGAAATAACTACAGACATAAAAGTATTTAGTTTCTTGCAATTAATGTTTACTGGTATTGTCTCTACTTCAGTTTTATTTTTCTTATCTCAAATTACATACAATGAAATATTTGCTTATGCTGTTGCTATAACACTGTTAAGTTCAATGACTGGGCTTCTTTTGGAGGGTAAGAAATATATGTATTTTGTAATATTAATGTTTTCAATCATAGGTATTTTATCTATAGAATTTTTTGGAAGCTCTAAACACTAATATTCTTTCTACAACTCTTCTAAGCAGTCAGTTGTATGTAAATATTATTTTGTAGCTTTGGTTTATTTTATCAAAGCTATCAAGGATTTTCAGCAGCAAGAGCTAGATAAAGTATTAAGATCTTATTTTTGCAGGCACTCCTGCAACAGTAGTATTATCAGGAACATCTTTTAGCACTAAACTACCAGCTGCTACAATAGCTCCCTCTCCTATTGTTATATCACCTAAAACAGTGCTAGCAGCAAATATTGATGCTCCTTTTTTTATATTTGGATGTCTTTTTCCATTGATTCAAAACCCTTTCCACCTAAAGTTACGCCCTGAAAAATTGAAACTTCAGATTCAATTTCAGACGTTTCACCAATCACAACACCAGTAGCATGATCAATCATTACAGCTCCTGCAATTTTAGCAGCTGGGTGAATGTCTACGCCAAAAACTTCAGATGCTCTATTCTGAAAAAATAAAGCCATAGTGTGACGGTCATTATTCCATAAACAATGAGCCGCTCTATAGGTAGCTAAACCAAGAAATCCTTTATAAAAAAGTAATGGGGTAGAAAAATATCTACAAGCAGGATCATGATCTTTAAAAAACTTTATGTCTTCTTCAAGATTTTTTTCTATATCTTTACAATCTCTATATACCTCTAAAATAAATTTCTTAATATCCATTGCTGACAGTGCATCACTATGTAATTTAGAAGCTAGAATTCAAGCGACTGCTCCTATTAAATCTTTTTGCGATAAAACAAGTGAATATAAAAAAGAACCAAGAGATGGCTCAGCTTCAACCCTCAACTTTATTTCATTTTGAATTTTGGTCCACAAATCTATATCCATATGAAAAGGATTATAAAGATATTGAGATAATATAAAAGCTCAGGTGCTTCAATAGCACCTGAGAAGTTATTTACTGAATGTCAAATCTATCTGCATTCATGACCTTATTCCATGCTGAAATAAAGTCATTAACAAATTTATCACCAGCATCACTAGATGCATAAACTTCTGCTATTGCTCTTAATTGTGAATTTGATCCAAAAACCAAATCAGATCTTGTTGCAGTTCTAACCTTATCACCTGATGATCTATCAAATGCTTCGTAAGAATTGCCAGTTCCATTTGGTTTCCATTGAACAGACATATCAAGCAAAGTATCAAAGTAATCATTTGTCATTGTATTTGAATCATTTGTAAAAATACCATGTCCACTTGAACTAATACCTAAGAGATCTCATACCACCAAGTAATACTGTCATTTCTGGAGCTGTTAAATTTAACAATTGAGCTTTATCTAGCATCATTTCTTCAGGAGTAACATTTATACCTGCTTTATGAAAATTTCTGAAACCATCAGAATGTGGCTCTAAAACATCAAAAGATGCAGCATCTGTTTGATCTTCAGTTGCATCTCCTCTACCTGGAGTAAATGGAACCTTAGTTCCAGTTGCCATCTCAATACCAATATTACCAGCCAATACAATAACATCAGCAACTGATGCTCCAGTATCATTTGAAATATTTTCATAAATCTCTAGAACTTTTTTGAGTTGTTCAGGTTTATTTACTTCCCAATCTTTTTGAGGAGCTAGTCTAATTCTTGCACCGTTAGCACCACCTCTCATATCAGAGTGTCTATATGTTGATGCGCTTGCCCATGCTGTTTCTACCATTTCTTGAATTGAGAGACCGCTCTCTTTAATTTTTTCTGAAACAGCATCAACATCATATTCAGTATTACCTGCTGGCACTGGATCCATCCAAATTCTTTCTTCGCTTGGAACTTCAGGACCAACATATCTCGTTTTAGGTCCCATATCTCTGTGAAGAAGCTTGAACCAGGCTTCAGCAAAAGCATCTGCAAATTCATCAGGATTTTCATGAAAATGTTTTGAAATTTTTCTATATTCAGGATCTTCACGCAAAGCCATATCAGCAGTCGTCATCATTGTTGGAACTTTGATAGATGGATCTTCTGCATCTGGTGCTAGATCTTCATCTTTAGGATTAATTGCATGCCATACTTTAGCACCAGCTGGAGTATCAACTAATTCCCACTCATACCCAAATAGTAGATCGAAGTATCCATTATCCCATTGTGTAGGATTTGCAGTCCATGCTCCTTCAAAACCACTAGTAATAGTATCTCTACCTTTACCTGAAGCATATGAACTAGTCCAACCAAATCCCATTTCTTCTAAATTAGCACCTTCAGGCTCAACACCAACATTGGTATCTGGTCCTGCACCATGCCCTTTTCCAAAAGTATGTCCACCTGCAACTAATGCAACAGTTTCATAATCATTCATTGCCATTCTTCCAAATGTGGTTCTTATATCATG
This sequence comes from Gammaproteobacteria bacterium, assembly GCA_038142505.1. Lineage (GTDB taxonomy): Bacteria > Pseudomonadota > Gammaproteobacteria > Magnimaribacterales > D2472 > SCGC-AAA076-P13. The sequence goes on from JAYQKD010000001.1 coordinate 67,010, forward strand.
AGCACTAGCCAAAGGATCAGGATTACCATCTGGTCCCTGAGGGTTAACATAGATTAATCCCATTTGAACCGCACCAAGTGGCATGTCCAAAGACTCTCTTACATCATTATTTTCATAGCGTTCATTCTCAAGCCATTCTTTTTCTAAACCCCAATGAATATCATCTTCAGGAGCCCAAATATCTGGACGTCCTCCACTAAAACCAAAAGTTTTTCCACCCATTGATTCAATAGCAACATTACCAGCAAGTATTAATAAATCAGCCCAGCTAATTTTTTGACCATATTTTTGTTTAATTGGCCATAACAATCTTCTAGCTTTATCAAGATTTCCGTTATCTGGCCAGCTATTGAGAGGAGCAAATCGTTGCGCTCCAGTTCCTCCGCCTCCACGTCCATCTGTACTTCTATATGTACCAGCTGCATGCCAAGTCATTCTAATAAAAAACGGTCCATAATGACCGTAATCTGCTGGCCACCAATCTTGTGAGTCAGTCATTAAATCATTAAGGTCTTTTTTAAGAGCATCGTAATCAAGCTTTGAAAACTCTTCTACATAATCAAACCCATCTTCTAACGGATCAGACTTGCTATCATGTTGATGCAAAATATTTAAGTTTAGATTATTTGGCCACCAATCTCTTACCGATGTGCTGTTCTCACTACTATTGGTAGCTGCAGCCCCATGCATTACAGGGCATTTACCTTGTGTTTCGTTACTCATTTTTCCTCCAAAGAATTGTGCTTAAATTTGAGTTAATTAATACTTTAACTAATTTTTATATATTGATAAATATACTATTAATGTACTTTATGTTCGATTAAAATGTACATAAATGATATCAATCAAACAATTAAATTATGCACTTGCAGTTGCCAAGAGGTTGCACTTTAAAAAAGCAGCAGATGATTGTTTTGTATCTCCTTCTACTCTAAGTAATGCAATTACAGAACTTGAAAATCAAATTGGTTTTCAAATTTTTGAAAGAACGAATAAAAAAGTCATAGTCACCAAACTTGGACTTGAACTTCTTAAAAAAGGCTGAAACAGTTCAGCTTCATATTGAAGATATAAAAAATCTTGGTGAAAAACAAAAAGCTCCATTAAGCTCTCCATTAACCATTGGAATTATTCCAACCATAGGTCCTTATTTACTCCCTCTAGTTCTACCAAAATTAAAAAAATATCATCCAAATCTAAACTTAAAAATTTTAGAGGGCAAATCTAGCTCACTAGTGCAAAAAGTGAATGATGGGGATTTAGATATGGCTATTCTTGCTCTTCCTTACAACTTGGGCGGATTATTATCCTTTAAGTTTTGGGAAGAAAACTTTTATTATGTAAGCCACAAAAACAATGAATACAAAAAAGCATTAAAGGCAAAAGATATAAATTTTTCAGAATTAATGTTGCTCGATGATGGCCATTGTTTAAAAAATCATGTGCTAGCTGCATGTAAAATTAATGATAATCAGCAATTTTCAATGGAAGCATCTAGCCTCACTACCTTGATTCAATTAGTAGCTAATAATATGGGTTCAACTCTTGTTCCCCACATGTCGATTAAACATTTGATTAATGCTAATTCGATGATAAAAAAGTCAATCTTAAACGAGCCTGGTCCCCATCGAGAGCTTGCAATAGTTGTTAGGCAGACTTATGCAGATATAGAAAACGTAATGCTATTAATTGATATTTTTAAAAATGAATTAGGTAAATATTCAGAAAATATTCAATAAAGAAATGGTGGAGCTACGCGGGATCGAACCGCGGACCCCCTGCTTGCAAAGCAGGTGCTCTCCCAGCTGAGCTATAGCCCCATTTTCAAAAGCTGTATTGTACTTTAAAAATTTTAATTTTGTACACTAATTCAAAGAAAAGGGGTGAACAATGCCACCCCAATTTTTGAAAGTTAAAGCGCTCTCAAACTATAAGTCTCATTAGAATGTTTTTCTGATTGAAATTCTTGCATTAAATGGCTCGCCAACAGATGCCTGATGAGTGCTATGTGAGTGAGGAAAATATAATTCATCTGTAAGATTTTCTATATTCAATTGAATGCTTAAATCATCAGTAATTTTATAATCTATACCAAAATCAACTCTTGTATATTCTGGCAATATTAATCCTGGTTTGTCATTACTGATATTAGATTTACCTTGTTGAGTTATGCCAAAGGCCCAGCCAAACTTTTCTGAAACTTCATAAGTAGCAAATAAAGATAGTGTATGTTCTGGAATTTCTCTTGGTTCACCACCAGAACTTGTTTTTCCATCCATTGAGCTATATCCAAAAACAAGATTCATCTTGTCATTTAATTTTCCTTTTAATCTCAAGCTCCAAACCATCTACCTGAAGTCCAACAATCTCTGCACCCTCGCCGCTTGCATCTCTTGTTGCTATAGTTTGTTCGCTATCGAAATAAGCTGCTGCAAAACTTAGACTTTCAGAGATAGCAATTTTCAGTCCAAACTCGCTGCTTTTATAAACATCTGGGTCAAGAGCAGCAGCTGAAGCAGTTAATTTTTTATATTGCTCTCCAGATCTTGGTAAAAAGCTTTCACTATAACTGTAATACCATGAAACATTTTCATTTGGCTTAAAGATTACGCCAGCTCTTGGAGAAAATTCTTTATCTTCTCTAGATTGTGAAGTTCCTGATTTAATATCAGCTACTGTTATATCAAAAGTATCATGACGTCCGCCAATCATTAATTTTAATCTATCTGAAACATCTATTTGATTTGAAAATAAATAGATGAAACTTCAATATCAGATCTTGTTTTACTTTTAAGTTTTGCTGTAAAGTCATTGCTGGTTGCAATGCCAACAGAATTCACTGAAAAGTCCATTGGTCTGGTTATATTAAAAATCTCATTATCATCACTTGTTGTCGACCAAAAAGTATCATATCTTTGATTGTCATTGGATGTATCTATAATCTCTCCACCAAATAAAAGTGTGTGAATAGAAGTTCCAATTTGAATTTCATTTACTAAATTACCAGAGACAATAGTATTTTCTCTTTCAGTTGGATCAAGATAGCCATCCATAGTTACAACAGTCTCACCTGCGTTATAACCAGATGCATAATAATTCTTGTACATCTTTTCAAATTCACTTGAAACAATAGAAAGATTTCCCTTGCTAGTATCAGAGAACTCCGTACTCAATGTTGCTCTGAAGATAGTAGCTTCAAGTGTTGTCAGGTTAACGTTTTTATCACCAAATGTGATCTTTTCAAATCTTTTAACAGGCTCACCGTTTTCTGTCGGTATACCTCTATCAATAAATCTTTCATGATCAGCATACTCATATGAAAGGTCTAAAGTTAGTTCTTTCAGTAACTTTTAATTTTAATGTAGGATTAATGCCAGTTCTTTGGCCATCATAATGATCTCTATGATTCTCAAGACCATCACTGTGTACCATGAAACGAAAAGCTGAATTATCTCCACTTTGTAAGTTATAGTCTAAGGTCAAATCATTTGAACCAAAGGAATCTAAACCAAAATTTATAGCTCCAAACTCATTCTTAAGAACTGCTTTTTTTGAAACTCTATTAATAACACCACCAGTTCCGCCTCTTCCAAAAAGTAAAGCATTTGGCCCTCTAAGAATTTCAACTTGTTCCACATTGTATAAAGAACGGTAATATTGAACATCGTCTCTAATACCATCTTGAAAAAAATCTGCAGTCGATCTCACTCCTCTGAAAACAACTGCATCACGATGACCTTCTCCTTGAGAAGTATTAACACCTGGAACATATCTAATAATATCTCCAATTGCTCTAAAGCCTTGTCTGCGTATGTCGTCATCTGTGACAATAGAAACCGTTTGTGGTACATCTAATATTGGGACTGGAGTTTTTAAAGCGTTAACTTGATCTGCATATAAAACATTACCTTTAACAATAATCTCTTCAACATTTTTTGAATCATCAGCAGTTATTGTAAATGATGCAACAAATAAAATACTTATGAATAATAATGGAAGATATATTCTCAATTAACTTTGTATACATTATCATTCGATTTTTCCTTTTTTAATTATTAGTTCTTAAAAGCCGCCGACCTCTCCAGATATTTTTGATAATTAAAACTTTTAATTTTCAAAAAAAATTCTTAAGGGGACTATAAAGTTGGCGACCTTTAAAAAGATGTAAATGATAATGAGAATGATTCTCATTTGCAAGAAGAAATCAAAAAAATATTACTTTAAAAAATTGTTATTAGAGATATTAAAATAAGTTTATTTATTTCCGCGAATTAGAAAATAGACGCTAAGTACAAATAAAAACATCTGCTCGCTTGTTAAGAGCTTCATTGGAGGCCAAGCAAACCAGTCCGGATGTCCGATATAAAAAACGTTAAACATTAAAATTACAAGGAAAAAAGCAGATATTCTTGTAATAAAGTGCCCTGCTTGTGATGCAAACAATCCGATTAGTCCACCTAATATAATCCCTACTCCACCGAGTATTTCGACTAAAATTACAATAGAAACAAATACTTCTGGCATTGGTATAAAGATGCTTTCAAACCAAGTTACCATTCTATGCTGTTCCTCCATCATAAAAGGTGCTGGTAATTTTTTATAGCCATGCAAAAACATTGCCACACCAAGGGCAATTCTAAAAAACCAAGGAGCGATACTATTTAATGGGCTCATGACAGAGTCTAATCTTGCATTAATTTTTTTCATATTTACTCCTAATTTTCTAAAAGTATATCCTTGTCTTCACAAAGAGCAAAGCCATTGACACCGATGAAACGATCTAGCTCATCCCTGCCTATATCAATATGAGCATATATTTGACCGGTAGATGATATTTTTTCTTCATTTATACAACCCATCATAAATAGCTTTGATCTAATTTTTCCTAATGATGATTCTAATGAAACCCATCCTTTATATATGCCATTAAAAAGCTCTTCATTTATTAAATCCCTTAGCTCTGCTATACCAATATTTTTTTCAGCTGATATCCAAACCTCTTTCGAGGTCTTATTTATTGAATCTTTAAAACAAAACCTTTCTACAAGATCGCATTTATTATTGATTCTTATTTGTGGAATTTTTTCTAAATCTAGATCAGTTAGTATCTTATTTACCTCTACTTCTTTTTGCTTTCTATCTACATCTGAAGCATCTACAACATGGAGTAATAAGTCTGCTGATTTAAGCTCATCTAACGTGGCTTTAAATGACTCTACAAGCTGAGTTGGTAGTTGAGATATAAAACCAACGGTATCAGAAAACAGTATTGGCCCAAGTTCTGGATCTATATTCTTTCTTGTTACTGAATCTAAAGTTGCAAATAGCTTATCTTCTGCTTGCTGTTTACTGTTTGTAAGAGAATTAAAGAGAGTTGTTTTGCCTGCATTTGTATAACCAACAAGAGCAACTAATTTATTTCTACTTTTTTTTCTAGAATAACTGTTAAGTTGTTTTTGTTTATGAGCTTTATCTAACCTAGATTTTAATCTTTTAATTCTATGTCCAATTAAACGTCTATCTGTTTCAAGCTGAGTTTCACCAGGAACCGCTGTTTTTAATTTTTTCTGAAACAGAATCAATATCATATTCAGTATTACCCGCAGGTACAGGATCCATCCAAATTCTTTCTTCGCTTGGAACTTCAGGACCTACGTATCTTGTCTTAGGTCCCATGTCTCTATGAAGAAGTTTAAACCAGGCTTCAGCAAAAGCATCTGCAAATTCATCAGGGTTCTCATGAAAATGTTTTGAAATTTTTCTATATTCTGGATCTTCACGCAAAGCCATATCAGCAGTCGTCATCATTGTTGGAACTTTGATAGATGGATCTTCTGCATCAGGTGCTAAATCTTCATCTTTAGGATCTATTGCATGCCACACTTTTGCACCTGCTGGAGTATCAACTAATTCCCATTCATATCCAAATAAGAGATCAAAGTATCCGTTGTCCCATTGTGTAGGATTTGCAGTCCATGCTCCTTCAAAACCACTAGTAATAGTATCTCTACCTTTACCTGAAGCATATGAACTAGTCCAACCAAATCCCATTTCTTCTAAATTAGCACCTTCAGGCTCAACACCAACATTGGTATCTGGTCCTGCACCATGCCCTTTTCCAAAAGTATGTCCACCTGCAACTAATGCAACAGTTTCATAATCATTCATTGCCATTCTTCCAAATGTAGTTCTTATATCATGAGCACTAGCCAAAGGATCAGGATTACCATCTGGTCCCTGAGGGTTAACATAGATTAATCCCATTTGAACCGCACCAAGTGGCATGTCCAAAGATTCTCTTACATCATTATTTTCATAGCGTTCATTCTCAAGCCATTCTTTTTCCAAACCCCAATGAATATCATCTTCAGGAGCCCAAATATCTGGACGTCCTCCACTAAAACCAAAAGTTTTTCCACCCATTGATTCAATAGCTACATTACCGGCAAGGATTAATAAATCAGCCCAGCTAATTTTTTGACCATATTTTTGTTTAATTGGCCATAACAATCTTCTAGCTTTATCAAGATTGCCATTATCTGGCCAGCTATTGAGAGGGGCAAATCGTTGCGCTCCAGTTCCGCCGCCTCCACGTCCATCTGTACTTCTATATGTACCAGCTGCATGCCAAGTCATTCTAATAAAAAACGGTCCATAATGACCGTAATCTGCCGGCCACCAATCTTGCGAGTCAGTCATTAAATCATTAAGGTCTTTTTTAAGAGCATCGTAATCAAGCTTTGAAAACTCTTCTACATAATCAAACCCATCTTCCAATGGATCAGACTTGCTATCATGTTGATGCAAAATATTTAAGTTTAGATTATTTGGCCACCAATCTCTTACCGATGTGCTGTTCTCACTACTGTTGGTAGCTGCAGCCCCATGCATTACAGGGCATTTACCTTGTGTTTCGTTACTCATTTTTCCTCCAAAGAATTGTGCTTAAATTTGAGTTAATTAATACTTTAACTAATTTTTATATATTGATAAATATACTATTAATGTACTTTATGTTCGATTAAAATGTATATAAATGATCTCTATAAAGCAATTAAATTATGCGCTTGCAGTTGCCAAGAGGTTGCACTTTAAAAAAGCAGCAGATGATTGTTTTGTATCTCCTTCAACTCTAAGTAATGCAATTACAGAACTTGAAAATCAAATTGGTTTTCAAATTTTTGAAAGAACAAATAAAAAAGTCATAGTCACAAAACTTGGGCTTGAACTTCTTAAAAAGGCTGAAACAGTTCAGCTTCATATTGAAGATATAAAAAATCTTGGTGAAAAACAAAAAGCTCCATTAAGCTCTCCATTAACCATTGGAATTATTCCAACCATAGGTCCTTATTTACTCCCTCTAGTTCTACCAAAATTAAAAAAATATCATCCAAATCTAAACTTAAAAATTTTAGAGGGCAAATCTAGCTCATTAGTGCAAAAAGTCAATGATGGAGAATTAGATATGGCTATTCTTGCTCTTCCATACAACTTAGGAGGATTATTATCCTTTAAATTTTGGGAAGAAAACTTTTATTATGTAAGCCACAAAAACAATGAATACAAAAAAGCATTAAAAGCAAAAGATATAAATTTTTCAGAATTAATGTTGCTCGATGATGGCCATTGTTTAAAAAATCATGTGCTAGCTGCATGTAAAATTAATGATAATCAGCAATTTTCAATGGAAGCATCTAGTCTTACTACCTTGATCCAATTAGTAGCTAATAATATGGGTTCAACTCTTGTTCCCCACATGTCGATTAAACATTTGATTAATGCTAATTCGATGATAAAAAAGTCAATCTTAAACGAGCCTGGTCCCCATCGAGAGCTTGCAATAGTAGTAAGGCAAACTTATGCAGATATTGAAAATGTAATGCTATTGATTGATATTTTTAAAAATGAATTGGGTAAATATTCAGAAAATATTCAATAAAGAAATGGTGGAGCTACGCGGGATCGAACCGCGGACCCCCTGCTTGCAAAGCAGGTGCTCTCCCAGCTGAGCTATAGCCCCATTTTCAAAAGCTGTATTGTACTTTAAAAATTTTAATTTTGTACACTAATTCAAAGAAAAGGGGTGAACAATGCCACCCCAATTTTTGAAAGTTAAAGCGCTCTCAAACTATAAGTCTCATTAGAATGTTTTTCTGATTGAGATCCTTGCATTAAATGGCTCGCCAACAGATGCCTGATGAGTGCTGTGTGAATGCGGGAAATATAACTCATCTGTAAGATTTTCTACATTCATTTGAATGCTTAAATCATCAGCAATTTTATAATATGCTCCAAAATCAATTCTTGTATATTCTGGCAATATTAATCCTGGCTTATTATTACTAATGTTAGATTCACCTTGTTGAGTCATACCAAAAGCCCACCCAAACTTATCTGAAACTTCATAGGTAGCAAATAAAGACAGCGTATGTTCCGGAATCTCTCTTGGTTCACCGCCAGAACTTGTTTTGCCATCCATTGAACTGTATCCAACAACAAGATTCATCTTGTCATTCACTTTTCCTTTTAACTCAAGCTCCAAACCATCTACCTGAAGTCCAACAATCTCTGCACCCTCACCGCTTGCATCTCTTGTTGCTATGGTTTGTTCGCTGTCAAAATAAGCTGCTGCAAAACTTAGACTTTCAGAGATTGCAATTTTTACTCCAAATTCACTACTTTCATATACGTCTGGATCTAAAGCTGCAGCTGAAGCAGTTAATTTTTTATATTGCTCACCAGATCTTGGTAAAAAGCTTTCGCTATAACTGTAGTACCAAGACACATTTTCACTTGGCTTAAAGATTACGCCAGCTCTAGGAGAAAATTCTTTATCTTCTCTAGATTGTGAAGTTCCTGATTTAATATCAGCTACTGTTATATCAAAAGTATCATGACGTCCGCCAATCATTAATTTCAATCTATCCGAAACATCTATTTGATCCTGAAAATAAATAGATGAAACTTCAATATCAGATCTTGTTTTACTTTTAAGTTTTGCTGTAAAGTCGTTGCTTGTAGCAACGCCTGAAGAATTCACTGAAGAAGTTCATTGGTCTGGTTATATTAAAAATCTCATTATCATCACTTGTTGTAGACCAAAAAGTATCATATCTATGATTGTCATTGGATGTATCTATAATCTCCCCACCAAACAAAAGTGTGTGAGTAGAAGTTCCAATTTGAATTTCATTTACTAAATTACCAGTTATAACAGTATTTTCTCTTTCAGTTGGATCAAGATAACCATCCATAGTTACAACAGTCTCACCTGCGTTATAACCAGATGCATAATAATTCTTGTACATCTTTTCAAATTCACTTGAAACAATGGAAAGATTTCCCTTGCTAGTATCAGAGAACTCAGTACTCAATGTTGCTCTGAAGATAGTAGCCTCAAGTGTTGTCAGGTTTACATCTTTATCACCAAATGTGATCTTTTCAAATCTTTTAACAGGCTTACCGTTTTCTGTTGGGACACCTCTATCTATAAATCTTTCATGATCAGCATACTCATATGAAAGGTCCAAAGTAGTTCTTTCAGTAACTTTTAATTTTAATGTCGGATTAATGCCAGTTCTTTGCCCATCGTAATGATCTCTATGATTTTCCAGCGCATCACTATGCATCATAAAACGCATTGCTGAATTATCTCCGCTTTGAATGTTATAGTCTAAGGTCAAATCATTTGCACCAAAGGAATCTACACCAAAATCTACAGCCCCAAACTTGTCATTAAGAACTGCTTTTTTTGAAACTCTATTAACAACACCACCGGTTCCACCTCTTCCAAAAAGTAAAGCATTTGGCCCTCTAAGAATTTCAACTTGTTCCACGTTATATAAAGAACGGTAATATTGAACATCGTCTCTAATACCATCTTGAAAAAAATCTGCTGTTGATCTTACTCCTCTGAAAACTACTGCATCACGATGACCTTCTCCCTGAGAAGTATTAACACCTGGAACATATCTAATAATATCTCCAATTGCTCTAAAACCTTGTTTGCGTATGTCATCATCTGTGACAATTGAAACCGTTTGTGGGACATCTAATATTGGGACTGGAGTTTTTAAAGCAGTAACCTGATCTGCATATAAAACATTTCCTTTAACAATAATCTCTTCAACATTTTCTGAATCATCAGCAGTTATTGCAAAAGATGCTACAAATAAAATACTTATGAATAGTAATGGAGATATATTCTCAATTAACTTTGTATACATTTTTGTCATCATAATTTTTCCTTATAATCAATTATTGATTCTTAAAAGCCGCCGACCTCTCCAGATATTTTTGATAATTAAAACTTTTAATTTTCAAAAAAGCACACTCTTAAGGGGACTATAAAGCTGGCGACCTTTAAGAGATGTAAATGATAATGAGAATGATTCTCATTTGCAAGTAGAAATTAAAAAAATTTTCACTTTTTTCAGAATTTAGTTCTTATATGTGTAAATGATTTTTATTTATTTCCGCGGATTAGGAAATAGACGCTAAGTACAAATAAAAACATCTGCTCGCTTGTTAAGAGCTTCATTGGAGGCCAAACAAACCAGTCCGGATGTCCGATATAAAAAACATTAAACATTAAAATTACAAGAAAAAAGCAGATATTCTAGTAATAAAATGTCCTGCCTGTGATGCAAACAATCCAATTAATCCACCTAATATAATTCCTACCCCACCAAGAATCTCAACTAAGATTACTATAGAAACAAACACTTCAGGCATTGGTATAAAGATGCTTTCAAACCAAGTTACCATTCTATGTTGCTCCTCCATCATAAAAGGTGCTGGTAATTTTTTATAGCCGTGCAAAAAAGAATGCAATACCAAGTGCGATTCTAAAAAACCAAGGAGCAATACTATTTAAGGGACTCATGACAGAGTCTAATCTTGCATTAATTTTTTTCATATTTGCTCCTAATTTTCTAAAAGTATATCCTTGTCCTCACAAAGAGCAAAGCCATTCACACCGATGAAACGATCTAGCTCATCCCTGCCTATATCAATATGAGCATATATTTGACCGGTAGATGATATTTTTTCTTCATTTATACAACCCATCATAAATAGCTTTGATCTAATTTTTCCTAAGGATGATTCTAATGAAACCCATCCTTTGTATATGCCATTAAAAAGCTCTTCATTTATTAAATCCCTTAGCTCTGCTATACCAATATTTTTTTCAGCTGATATCCAAACCTCTTTTGATGTCTTATTTAAAGAATCTTTATTACAAAACCTTTCTACAAGATCGCATTTATTATTAATTCTTATTTGTGGAATTTCTTCTAAATTTAGATCAGTTAATATCTTATTTACTTCTACTTCTTTTTGTTTTCTATCTACATCTGAAGCATCTACAACATGGAGCAATAAGTCTGCTGATTTAAGCTCATCTAATGTGGCTTTAAATGACTCTACAAGCTGAGTTGGTAGTTGAGATATAAAACCAACTGTATCAGAAAATAATATTGGCCCAAGTTCTGGATCTATATTTTTTCTTGTTACTGAATCTAAAGTTGCAAACAATTTATCTTCTGCTTGCTGTTTACTATTTGTAAGAGAATTAAAGAGAGTTGTTTTGCCAGCATTTGTATAACCAACAAGAGCAACTAATTTATTTCTGCTTTTTTTTCTTGAATAACTGTTAAGTTGTTTTTGTTTATGTGCTTTATCTAATCTTGATTTAAGTCTCTTAATTCTGTGACCAATCAATCTTCTATCAGTTTCAAGCTGAGTTTCACCAGGACCTCTTAATCCAATACCCCTTTTTGTCTTTCTAAGTGAGTCCAACCCCTTATAAGCCTTGTAGATAGATGATTAAGCTGTGCTAGCTCAACCTGCAGTTTACCTATATGAGTTGTAGCTCTTGATGCAAAAATATCGAGAATAAGCTCAGTTTTATCAATAACTCTAATTTTTAAATAGAGTTCAAGATTTCTTGCTTGAGAGGCAGATAGTTGATGATTAACAATTGCTAAGATCTGCTTTTGATTTTTGAACTTTATTTTTAATTTCTTCAAGCTTACCTTTATTTATAAAATGGCTAATAGAAGGTTTGTTTTGCTTGCTGAAACTTTTTGTCAACTATTTCAGCTCCAGCAGAATTGACCAATTCCTGAAATTCTTCAAAATCATTTTCAAGTTCATGGCCAGTTTTAAGAGATTCAACTTCAAGAAAGATTATTAATGTTTTTGAAATTTGAGTTTGTTCAATAATCATATATTTAAGAATATTGTAGAGATTTTATAAAAATTTGTTACTATTAAATTGATATCATTAAAAATTCTTTTAGGAGATTATTTTATAGATAAAGGAGAAAGAGCAAGGAAATCAGCAATTGCTAGTTCAAAGAGAAAAGCTGTAAGAGAAATTAAGAAAAAGAGACTCAATAAGCTTTATAGAGAATTACGAAAAGCTCGAAAAAAATAAAGTAAGTCTTTGAACATAGTATTCGGATTGTACTTTTAATATAAAAGTAATAGGGGTTTATATAATTTAAAAATGATAGATAAAATTTTAGAAAAAGTAGATAAGTATATTGTTTTAATTATTATTGTGCTTTGCTTGTTTATTGCTAGCGTGGCGTAAGCCTAAAATTTCTTTTTTTGAGCCTCACATTTACCTGAAGCAAAAATTTCAATTTTTGGATTCTTATTTTTTGAACCATCTTTCTTATTAAGCCAAATATCTCCTGACATCTGGCCCTTGCCTGTATACCAGTTAAAAGTATTTGAAACTCTATATGCACCAACTTCGTAATCTGGAAAAATGCTATGGGTTTCACCAGGTTTCATAGAATGTTCTACTGTAATACCAGTTTTAGATTTTGTAGCTTTCCATTCAGCATCTGGATTAATCCATATTGGAGAAGGCTCTAATGTATGAGTAAGTGATTTAAAAGTTTCTTTTTCTGAATCAACTTCCCAGTACTGAACAATGTATATTTTATCTTTTTGCCAATCTTCTTCAGCAAAGTTTGTTTTTGCTCTTTGAAGCAAAAATAAAGATTGTTGTGTCTGTCTAGCTAAATTTTTGAAAAGTTCTATACCTTCAGAAAGATATGTTTTCTTAATATCTTTGTAGGTTACTGAATAAGTTCCATCTAATTCACACAAAATTTTACTAGTTTCTCCATAAATGGAGAAAGAGAATAAAATTAGAAGAAGATATCGCATAATTTTATTTTAATTCATCATATAAATTAAAACTACAGCCACAATATTAGTATGGCAAAAAAAAAATTATGCTCTATCTAAATATTATTTATGCTTTGTCACCATAATCCTGCATATGTTTTGCAGTTCTTTCATTAGTTCCATACATAAAATGATTTTCCATTTTTTTCTCTGTACTTAGATGCTGGTACTGTTTAACCCACTGCCTCAGCAACTTCCCTTTGATGCATTGGTGTTGCTCCACAACAAACACCTAGTAAATTAATACCTAATTCATGAACTTCTTTAAAGAAAGCTCTCATTTCATATCTGTTGCAGTAAAGTGGATCTAATGCAGTTGGGAAAGTTCTTCCGTGAGGCGCCTCACATGTACATCCATTATTATCAGGCAAGTTAAAGAAAGTTGGATTTTCTTCAGTTGTTCTAAAAGGCAACGGAAGAGCCGCCATATGACATTTGATAGCTTTTCTAATTTCTTTTAAATAAGGAAGCATTGTTGCAGGGCCTCTAAAACAATTCATGCCTACAACATCTGCCCCTCTTTGTTCTAACTCTTTACAGGTATCTACAACAGAAACCCCATCACGCATTATGTTTTCACCCATTGGTGCTATATTTACAACTGCTGGCAATCCTGATTGCTTCATAATTTCAAGTGCTTTGTATGCTTCTTCAGCATAATAAAATGTTTCACCCATTATTAAATCAGCACCTTCATCAACAGCCCAACCAACCATTTCAGTAAACATTCTTTCAACTTCAAGATGAGAAGCTTTATCATTTTCTTCCCAGATATTTGAGTTTGAAATATTACCTGACATTAAATTTGGCTCACCGCCATCAATTGGATTGTCAGCGATTTTTTTTGCTATTTTTAATGCAGCTCTATTGAGTGGCTCTAGTAAATCTTCTTTACCAATTACTCGCATTTTTTCTCTATGGCCATTGTAAGTAAATGCTTGAACAATATCTGATCCAGCGTGCTGAAAATCTTTATGAAGATTTTCAAGAGCTTCTGGATGCTCTAATGCAACCATTGGAACAAATTCTCCAGCAGCAAGATAGCCTCTTTTTTCAACCTCAAATAAAAAACCTTCTGCACAAATTACAGGTCCAGAATTTAATCTTTCAATTAATTGTCTTTTCATTATTTTTCTCCATATATAAGTACTTCCTCTAAAATTTAGAAGAAATTATTTTGTTAAATCCTGGGAAAAATTTCCGTTTTAGCAATTTTTTAAAATCGAGGCAATAGGATCAAATCACGATTTATTTATACACATATTTAAATGCATTCTTATTGACTAATGTAAAGAGGTTATTTCTATTTTTAACTTGGGTATTTACTTGCCCAGTATTTGTCTAATACAAAGTACCAAACACTGTTTAACAAAGGCTCTACAATTGCATCCGTTATAGCTGCGGAGAAGCTTGCACCGGTAAAATACATCACGCATGAGGCTGCAATAACAAAATGGCCAATTGTATATATGATTGTTCTTATGATAGTTCCGCGATTAGCTTGATACACTCTTTGAATTGGTGCATTAAAGAGCATTACTGATTTTTTAATTTGTTCAATCATATTGTTTCAACTATAACAAAAAAATCATAATTGAAGATAGTTAAATAACCATTTAATATGGCAAGATGCTCAACCCTGAAAAACTCATAAAAGAACTGACACTTAAAGAAAAGATTCAAATTTTAAGTGGTTATGATGCTTGGTATACCCATAAAATTGAAAGATTAAACATCCCAAGCCTCAAAATGTCTGATGGACCTAATGGTGTCAGAGGTGATGGAAAATCAGGTAAGTCATCTGCATGTTTCCCATGCGCTATATCTGTTGGATCAACATGGAATATGGAACTTGTTAACGAGCTTGGACAAGAATTAGGAAATGAAGCAAAAGTAAAAGGTGTCGATGTTCTTTTGGGTCCGACTATTAACATCCACAGACATCCTTTAGGTGGAAGACACTTTGAATGTTTTTCTGAAGATCCTTTTTTAACAGGAAAAATAGCTATTGACTATGTAAAGGGTGTTCAATCAAAAGATGTGGCTGCATGCTTAAAGCATTTTGTTGGTAATGATACAGAGTTTGAAAGATACACAGTTAGCTCAAATATTGATGAAAAGACATTAAGAGAAATATATCTTCTTCCTTTTGAAATGGCTATAAAAGAAGCCAATGCTCAAGTTGTCATGAGTGCTTACAACAAACTAAATAATATTTATTGTAGCTCGGATGAAAACCTCCTTATAAATATTTTAAAAAATGAATGGGGTTTTGATGGTTATGTTGTCAGTGATTGGGGCGCTGCAACTGAAACTATTGAAAATGCATTAGGCGGACTTGATTTAGAAATGCCTGGCCCTGCTAAAACATGGGGAGAAAATTTACTCAAAGCAGTTAATGAAAAAAAAATATCAATTGAGATGATTGATGACAAAGTAAAAAGAATATTGAATGTATTAAATTTCTCTAAAAGATATGAAAATCTAGACAACCAATCAGAAGGCGTTATTAATTCAAGTTCACAGCGACAACTTTTAAAAAGAGCTGCTCAAGAAGGGATGGTTCTATTGAAGAATGAAAATATTCTTCCAATGAAAAAAGATATTTCTTCAATTGGCATTATTGGGCCAAATGGAACTAAAGCTCAGATAATAGGTGGTGGGAGCGCAACTCTTGTGCCCTACTATGAATCACACCCAATTGAAGCTTTTAAAAGCTCTTTGAATGACAATACTTTAATTCGATCCTCAAAAGGATGTCATACCTATAGGTATCTTCCTGAAATAAATAAATCACTTACAAAAGAGGGTGGATTCTTAGTTGAATACTTTGATGTTGCTGATGGTAAGAATACCCTCATATCTAATAAGGTTTTAACAGGAAGTAAATTTTGGATATTTGAGGGTTTTGCAAAGGATATTATTGGGGGTGATGAAAAGCCCGATATTCTTGTTAAATTTTCTTGTACTTATACTCCAAACATAACTGGCGAACATAACTTTGAAATTTTTGCGATAGGGAAAAGCAAATTACTAATCGATGAGACTGAAATAATAGATAATTGGACTAATACTTCTCCAGGAGACGCATTTTTTGCTCATGGAACTACGTCAAAAAGAGGTAGCAAAGTACTTAAGAAAGATAAGACCTATAAGATTGAGATTCAATATAAATTTGAAGGTAATTTTCCTGCTATTTACATAGGATGTCAGCCACCAGATAAAATTGATTTAATGGATGAAGCGCTAAACATTGCAAAAGAAGTTGATCAAGTAGTATTAATGGTTGGCACCAATTCAGACTGGGAAACTGAGGGAAATGACAGAGTAGATTTTAATCTTCCTGGTAAACAAAATGAACTTATTGAAAAAGTATTAGAAATAAATCCTAATACAATTAGTTGTTTTAAATACTGGCTCACCAATAAATATGCCATGGATTAACAAAGCGAAAGCTGTTATTCAATCATGGTATGCTGGTCAAGAATATGGCAATGCTCTTGTTGATGTTTTAACTGGGGCCACAAACCCATCTGGAAAGTTACCGACAACATTTCCAGTAAACCTCTCAGACACTCCTGCTTTTGAATCCTATCCCGGTAAAAATTTACAAATGGATTATGATGAAAAATTATTGGTGGGCTATAAATGGTATGACAAGAATTTAATTGAGCCTCTTTTCCCATTTGGCCACGGTTTATCTTATACAGAATTTGAATATTCCGAATTAAAAATTAAAAAAAGTATGAATGATAGTTTTATTTGTTCATATATACGATCAAAAATACTGGAGATACTTCCGGTTCTGAGATTTCACAATGTTATGTGCAGCCAAATGAAAGTGACAACAATGAACCAATTAAAACACTTCAGGGTTTCGATAAAACATTTTTGAATCCAGGTGAATCCAAGGAAATTAAGATTGTATTAAGTAAAAGAAATTTCTCCTCATGGGATTTATTAAATAATGACTGGGATATTAAATATAAAGAATATGATATTTTGATAGGATCTTCGTCAAGGGATATTAAACTGATTGAAAGAATTAATTTATAGTTAATTGTTCAATTTCTGTATTTGTTAAATTAAGACTTGTAGCAAAAATAGAGCTATTTAATTCGTTAATAGTTCTTGGTCCAATAAGTGGGAATATTGTCTTTGAAGATTGTATTACATACGCAAGAGCGATCTCTATTGGTTCAACATTCCTTTCTGCTGCTATGTTAAAACAAATCTCCCTTTTTTTTAGATTACTTTCACTATGCCAAACTCTTTTTTCTTCATCCATGGATGGATTTGAAAAATGATCACTTGTAGCTATTTCTTTTTTCTTAATAAAAAAGCCTCTTGCAGTGCTAGACCATGGAAACAATATGATATTGTTTTGATCAATATAATCTAAAAAATTATTATCAATAGCCACACAACCAGGCCACACAGGATCAATCATTTCTGCAAGACTAAAGTTGTTACTTAATATAGTGAAAGGTTCCTTATTTTCTTTAAGTGCAAAATCTCTGGCTTGTTTAAACCTTTCTAACTTCCAATTAGAGGCACCAATTTTATGAATAAGACCTTCGGCTTTTATTTCATCAAGAGCATCAATAAATTCAGATACTGGTATGTCGTTGTTGTCCCTGTGGAGACAATAAATATCAATTTTATCAAGATTTAATCTTTCTAATGATTCGATGATTTGCGGTTTAATACATTCCGGTCTGCAATCAGGTGTATGCGCCCCCTTGCCCAAAACTAAAACCTCTTCTTGAACGCCTCTAGAATTAATCCAATTTCCTAAATATTTATCACCCATGCCATTGTTATAAATATATGCTGTATCAAAAACTCTTCCCCCTGCTCCGTAAAAATAATCAAACATAGCAAAAGCATGAATGTCTGAAGTTTGATTGTCGCAACCAAGAACTAACCTAGAAAAATCTTTATCAAATCCATCGATTTTGATTCCCTCAAGTTTTTTATTTTGAATAGAAAAAAATTTTGATTTAATAAGTTGAGAAGTCTCTTTTGATTCATGAGGACATTTAATACCAAGCTCTTTTCTCCATTTATCAAGCCACAACATTATGCTTTGAGAATCAGCATGAGATATTAAATCAGATTCCAATTTATTGTTAAGAATACATTCAGAAGCGTGATCGATTTCTCTTGTAAAGAGCCCAACCTCATCTTTGTAAGAAATTTCATCAACAAGTTTATTTTTGGAATAAACCTTTATTGAAGAATGTCCGTCTTGAAATTGACCACAGTGCCATGGTTGGCTAACACTTAACTTATAGTCGCCACTAATAATTTCTAAGTTATTTTCATATACCTCATTAATGGCGCATGAGATATTAGCCTCAATATTTTCTGAAAACAAAATACGAGCTTTTGAATTGCTATCAACACCAGTCTCATCCAAGTTACCACTAGCTTCAATGCTTATTGGGTCCGCATAAGGTTTTTTTAATATATGTCCTGCTAATAATTTACTCATTGATAATGGATAACAGCCAACATCCATAATAGCTCCGCCGCCTAACATAGGATTTCTTAGTCTATGGTCTTTAGGTATTTCTGCATGAAATCCAAATGAAGAATTAATTTCTACTTTTTCATTAGTGTCACACAGGCTCTCAATATTTTTAAGAATATTAAAAGTTTGTGGGTGTGTTCTATACATATAAGCTTCCATTAAGAAAACTCCACAATCTTTAGCCAGTCCAAATAGGACCATACTTTCAATATGGTTCATTGCAATTGGCTTTTCACATAGGACATGTTTGTTGTTCTTTATTGCTTGCAATGCATATTCAAAATGTGAACTGTGAGGTGTTGCAATATAAATTGCATCTATTGCATTTGATGCAACTAGTCTCATCAATTTCATTTATACCGGCAACATCGAATTTCTGAGAGAATGTTTGAAGTGTCTCTTTATTTCTTCCAAAAACAGCAATCAACTCTGAATGATTGCAATGCTTTATTGAATGCGCAAAAGCGTTTGCTATTGAACCAGTTCCAATAACACCCCATCTAACCTTAGACATTTTTTAGCTTTCTTAAATTAATCTCATCAATCAATTTTTTATGGAACTCTCTATCAATTGGATAAAAATATACCAAAACAAAACTTATAAAAACTCCAATAAGAGGAATAAGTGACATTAAATCTTTTAAGGATTCTAAGGTTTGCTCAGTCTGAACTTCATTAGGTTCAAAACCTATATTCGTTAGTATCATTCCTAAAATTACTGCAGCGAATGCTATTGCTCCTTTCTGAGCAAAAGTCATAAAACCATACAGTGAGGATTCAGTCCTAATGCCAGTCTTCCATTCACCATATTCAATAGTATCTGGTAGCATTGACCAAAACAAAACACCAGTAGCACCATTTGCAAAACCAATAAAAGCCAAAATAAATAAGAGCTCATTTAGTTCTGCAATTGGATAAAGATAAAACATACAAAATCCTATGAATAATAAAGTCATAGACAGCATCCATGTATTTTTCTTTCCAAGCTTTATTGCTAAAAAAGCCCATATAGGTATAGCAAGAAGATTAGCCCCACTAAGAACAGCTAAGATTGTGCCTTGATATTCATGAAGGCTCAGGGCATATTTTGTAAAATAAATAAGATTGTTATTAAACATTAAATACGTTGATATCAGAATTAAAATAGCTGAAAAAACTATCCAAAAAGGATAATTATTTGTTACAGATTTAAAGACATTTTTAAAACTTGGCAGTTCTTCTTTAGTAAATTCAAAAGATCTTTCTTTAACAAAAAATACAGTTACTGAAAGAATAGCTACAGCAGTAAAACCTGCAATGAGGCCAAGATATACAAAACCTAAAGCTTCTTCACCACCCCCAAAAAATAAAACAATTGGAAATGCAAGAGCAGAAATTGAAAATGTGCCAGCAGCTGCAGCTAGCATCCTAGCGGTAGTCAATTTTGTTCTCTCATCACTGTCATCAGTAATTCTTGCGGTTAACGAAGAATAAGGAACACTTACAACTGTAAAACAAGTTCTATGAATTAAATTTACAAGCAATAAGAAAATAAATAAGAAAGTTCCTTCAAATGGAGGAACCCATAAAAGAAGTACAAAAGACAGAGCTAATGGAACTGAACCATAAAATATATAAGGTCTATAACTTCCCATTTTTGTTCTAGTTCTCTCAGCCATATAACCCATAAAAGGATCGGTGACTGCATCCCATGCTATGCCTAAGGCATATATCCAGCCAGCCATTAATGGCGAAATTCCAACAACGTCTGTATAGAAATAAAGAAGATAGAGGCTGACGCCACTCCAATATAAACAAATAGCATAATCACCTATTCCATAGGCAGCCCTAGTTTTATTTGCACGAAAAAATTCTTTAATATCGAGATTAATGTTCATATTAAAATTTTTTAATAGCTTGATGTTCTAATGTATATGAAAAAGCTATGTATTGCATGTCTAAAATATGTAAGACTAGTCTTATGGCCTATCAAGAAGGATATTCAGAGAATAATGGTATTAAAATATTTTATAGAGATTATGGACCAAAGGATGCCACACCAGTTCTTTTAGTTCATGGGCTTGGAGCACAATTGGTTCATTGGCCTGAGCATCTAATAGATTTTCTGATAGAAAATAACTATAGACCAATCACTTTTGACAATAGAGATTCCGGGTTATCAACAAGATTTAAAAAGAAACCATCAATTGTTTTAGGTTATCTAAGATATTTTTTTAGATTACCAATAAAGTCTGAATACACTCTAAATGATATGGCAAGAGACGGTATAAATATTTTAGATCATTTGAACATCAATCAAGCGCATATAATAGGTACTTCCATGGGGGGTATGATTAGCCAAATTATTTGTGCTAAATATCCTCAACGTGTAAAAACTTTTACTTTGATAGCTTCAACAGCATCTGTACCAGGACCTTTGAATGGAGCTACAAAAGAAGTACGAGATATGATGGTTAGTCGATCGCAGACTACAGACCCAACTATGGATGAGGTATATCAAAGAGAACTTAAATGGGTTGGGCTAATTGGAATGGAGGGCAAAGAGTTAGATACTCCTAAATTTAGAGAGGATACTATAAATAACTTTAATAGAATTAAGGATGTTAAAGATGGGTTTGGTTATGCTAGGCAACTTACAGCAATACTGTCTTCAAAAAATAGAATTAAAAAAGTTAAATCAATTAAAGCAAAAACACTTCTAATTCACGGAGAGCAAGATCCAGTCCTGAATGTTAAAAACTCTTATTTAATGAATGAGCTTATTCCAGATAGCGACCTAATTGTCATTCCCAACATGCGCCATTTAATTGAAGAAGAAATTCTTGATCAATTTAAAGACAAGCTAAAAATTCACCTTAAGACTTAATTAAATTAAGTACATATTTTCCTATGGAAAGACAGCTTGTTACACCTGGACTTTCAACTCCTTGAATATTTATAAGTCCATCAACCCCATGATCATTGAAGTCCTTTATGGAAAAATCCTTCATGGTTTCATTAAAATTTTGTAACTTAGGTCTTATACCAACATAATCGGGATGAAGTTTTGTAGAGTCTAACTGTGGCCAATATTCTTTAATAGATTTAATAAATTTATCTTTCAAATTTTCATCAAAGCTAAAATCAATTTCATCAACCCAGGTTATATCAGGTCCAAATCTTATCTGACCAGATAAATCAAAACCTACATGCAAGCCTGAAGAAAATTCATTTGCAAGTGGGTATACCAAAGTGGTAAATGGATGGTTTCCATTGTATTTAAAATAATGACCTTTTGCATATTTTATTAAAGAGAAGTCTTTATCATTTAAGGCATCAATTTTTTTTGATATTACATCTGAATATAAGCCGGAAGCATTAATAAGATAATGGCTATCTATCTTATAACTAGTCCCATCGTCACATGAAATCCTGAAACCTTGTTCAATCTTTTCTGCGGAAATAAAGGTTGTATTGAATGAAATTAAACCGCCATTATGCTGAATATCACCCTCCAATGCACTAACAAGTTCAGGCACATCAATTATTCCTGTGTTGGGTGAAAAAATTGCTTCTTCTATTTTTAAATCTGGATAGATCTCTTTCATTTTTCTATTAGATACAAGATCAATCTCAACCATATTTTTAATTCCTTGGTCATAAATATTATGCAATTTTTCTATTTCATTTTTATGTGATGCGATTACATATTTACCAATTCTTTCATGATTGATTCTTTTGAGATTAGCATACTCATAAAGCAACTCATTACCTGAAACGCAAAATTTAGTTTTAAATGAATTTTTTGGGTAATAAATTCCAGCATGGAGAACCCCGGAATTTCTTGAAGAGACACCCTCTCCAGCTCTTGATTCTTGCTCTAGAACAACAACAGAATATCCTTGTTCGCTGCAAAACTTTGCAATTGATAAACCAACTACGCCAGCGCCTATGATGGTTACATCAAAAAACATATTTAGATCATTAGATTAAAGGAACTAAAGGTATGTTGCAGGAAGATATGAGAAATAGACTGAATAATAATATTAAAAATTTCATAGTTTGATTCTGCCACAATATCAGCATAGGAAGAAATATATTTTTTGTTTATAAATAAAAAGAGCCCTATAAAGGGCTCTTGATGTTTAATAGCTACAAACTATTCAGCAAAGTCTAGTCCTTTAGCAGCTTCAACTTCTCGTTTGTTAGGGTTCACAGACTCTCTAAATGGAACATCTACAATTTCAGCATCAACTGAGACTCCAGGAGTTTCTGAGTATTCATCAGGAAGTTTAACTTTGTATTTAGTTCCTACTTCCGAAGCCTCCCATGGCACCCATGCAAGAGCAATATTAGTCTCTAATTCAGGTGACCACCAAGGAGATGTTACATAACCCACCTCTTTATCATCTGTATCTGTAACTAGCCAAAAATCAGGAGCATAGTTTGTAATCTCTTTACCACCAAGAGTAATACCAACCATCTTCATTTTAAATGGAGCATTTCCTTCATCAATTATTGCTCTTTGTCTTTCAAGCTCTTCTTTACCAATATAATCTGACTTTTTATTACGAGGCACTTGATAGCTCAGGTTAACTTGAAATGGTGAGGTTTCATGATCGAGGTCTTGTCCCCAAGATAAGATTCCTGCAGCAATTCTTCGATGATGAGCAGGAGCAATAACCATTAAACCAAACTCTTCACCTGCTTCAAGAACTGCATTCCACATTTTTTCAGCATTTGCGTGCGCATCACGAACATAGATTTCGTAACCTTTTTCACCGGTGAAACCAGTTTGACTTATGACACAGTCAGCTCCACCAACTTTACATTCCATAAGTCCATAGTAAGGAATTTCTCTAAGCTCTTCTCCTGCAAGTTTTGCCATCAAATCTTCAGATAATGGGCCTTGAATTTGTACAGGACATACATCTATTTCATCAATTTCAACGTCATATTTTTTAGTAACATTTACACCTTGTAACCAAAGCAAAAGATCGCTGTCTGATATTGAGAACCAAAATTCATCCTCTGATAGTCTTAATAAAACCGGATCATTAAGAACCCCGCCTTTTTCATTACATAAGATGGCATATTTACCATGCATTGGTTCAATTTTTGTAGCATCACGCGTTATTACATAATCAGTGAATGCCTCAGCATCAGGACCTTTAACTCTTATTTGTCTTTCAACAGCAACATTCCACATAGTTACTCTATTAACAAGAGCTTCATACTCAACCATAGCTCCGCCATCTTCTGGTCTTACATAACCTCTAGGATGATAAATACGATTATAAACTGTTGCTCTCCAGCAACCAGCTTCATGAGATAAATGCCAGAAAGGCGATTTTCTTACTCGTGTAGAAATTAAAAGCTCAGTCTTAGTTGGCCCACTTTGTCTAAGATTTATTGGAACCACTCTATCGCTTTGATCAACACTTGGATGATTAGGATTTGTCATAATTACCCCCCATGTAAATTATTAACATTTACCAAATTAAACGACATTTTTTTATCTTTGTAAATCAAAATATTTTGAAAATTTATGCATTAAAAAACAACAAAATTTTTAGTAAAAAAAGTCAAAATAAATTACTATTATTGAACGTAAATAAACATTGAGTCATACAAATTCTATGCATAAAAAATATCTTAGTTTTTTAATTTTTTCACTGGCATTATTAATGTTCCACCATAAATCTATTGCTGATACGGACACTAAGACAATGCTATTAACTCATAAAACACCAACATGTAGGTTGTTGTAAAGAATGGGTTGTGCATGCAAAAAATAATGGTTTTAATGTGTCACAACTCAAGATCATCAAAATCTTGAAGATATAAAAAAAAATATAAAATTGAAACCAGAGTATAGATCTTGTCACATACAGTATCATCTGATGGATTTATTTTTGAAGGTCATATACCAGCAAAATATATAACTCAATTTTTATCAGAAAATCATCCTAATGCTTTAGGTTTATCAGTTCCTGGAATGCCTTTAGGGTCTCCTGGAATGGAGTTTGATAATAGATTTATGCCTTATGATGTTCTTATCTTATATAAAGATGGATCGAGCAAAGTATTTTTGCAGAAGTAAAAAAAATAAGTTTTTTATGAATTAAGTCTTTTATAAATTTCTTCTTTTAAAAGCCACATTCTATCCTGACCCCAAACATAGAATGGATTCTCATCATTTGCATCTGTTATCTTGAAACTTGGGACGCCCCAGCAATTGCCTGAGTACATATCTTTTAAATTATCATCTAAAACTTTTTTCCAATCATTGCTTCCTAGTTTTTTAGAGATAATATTCCAATCAAGACCTAACTTTTCAACTGTAGACTTTAAATAGTCATCCTCTCCAATATTAATCCCGTTATAAAATGAGGCTTGAAGTAGTTCATTGATGTACTCAAAACCTTTACCAGCCTCATCAATAATTGGAAATATGGAATAAGCTTTTCTAGCTGGCTTTCCTATTGGAGAATAAATCTTACCAATAGGATTATTCTTCTTAAGTCCCTCTCTTGCAGCATCAGAGATAATGTATTTAACTTTAGAATTTGGAATAGTCATTTTGCGCATTAGCATTGGCAAAACGGGTTTAGTTATTAAATTAATTGGGTATCCATCTTTTATTTCTTGTACGCCTGTTACGCTCACAAAAGTATATGGGCTATTTAAAGATGGATAGTAGTAAAGGTTAAATTTCTGTTCACTTTCAAGTTTTTTTGGTGCTTTTAAATTTGGAACACAAACAGACTCATTCATTGAATCTTTTCTTAAACCTAATTCATCTAATCTCTCTTCAAGATGATTAATTCGATCAACTCCCCAATAAAGCTCTTTTCCATAATAAAAAGCTGATCCAAAATAGTAATCTTTATCATCTCTTATGGCATTGCCTTGCTCTAATTTTTTTAAAACCTCATCAGAACTTGCCTTATATTTTGTTGAAAGCTCTTCTAAAGTTTTTTGATCATGAGACCATAATGCTTTACTAACTTTTTTGGCAAGGGAGGTAAAATTCGATTCATCTACTGCAGTCAAAATAGCATTTGCTAAATTAACCAAGTCTTTTTCTGGATAAGCCTTTGACGAAAATGTAACGCCATAATAATCTGAAATACGGTTTACATCTCTTAAACAATAATCGCCATACAAAGTTGGCTCATGAACGGTTTCAGGATTTTCTTCACCAACAAGAACAGGCTTTAACAAAACATCAAATGTAGAAGCAATTTTTTCAACGTATTCAACTGTTAGAGCTGAGTAAGGATCATCAACTTTATGAAAATAAATAACGGTATGTGGCTCTTGTGATTCTTGCCTCTCAGCCTCAAATGTAACTCGCGCCTTTTTAATGAGATCATAGCTTGCATAGGTATTCATAACTTTATTTCTTACCTTTGCAAAAATTGTTCGGCGAGACATAAAATTTTTAAAAGCTTTTGAAATCATATTGATAATTTTTCGTAAATTATTTATTAAAAAGGATGCCACAACTAAAAGCTTTAACAAAATATTTGTTCTATAGATTTATTAGCAGCTAATGTGCAGATTAAAATATTAGTTATTATCTAAATAATCTTTTATAGCAAGCTTGTCTGCTTTCATATCAGCTCTAAAGGCATTAAAAAGCTTTTGTTTATGATTAGGCATAAGACCTTTAGCCATATTTTTAATTTGTTGATAAAACCAAGCCATAGCACCAAACGCATTAATAACTTTAATTATAGTAAATGGGCTCGATGGAGACAGAATTGAAGGTCCTAAAGATAGAGTCTTTTCAAAACTTGGAAGAACATCTAGCTCTCCCGCTATCATTTTTTTAACACAATAAGGGTCTGCACATAAAGGTCTTCCAATACCTACGATCTGACAAACATTACTTTGCAGAGCATCCTCAATACCTTCTCTAGTTCTAAAACCGCCTGTAACCATCAAGGGTAAAGAAACTGCTTTTCTAATATCTTGTGCATATTCAAGAAAATAAGCCTCTCTTGCAATTGTGCTTTCTTTTCTTTGCTCGCTTCTTTTTGGATTAATGGTTAAATCATCAACACCTATTAGTTTTGGTTGCTCATAGGTACCACCTGAAATTTCTATAATATCTACACCCGCATTTTCTAACATTTGAGCTACTTGGATACTTTCATCAGCAGTGAATCCACCTTTTTGAAAATCTGCAGAATTTAATTTAACTGAAATAGGGAAATCCTCTCCAACTTCCTTTCTGCATTTATTAATTATTTCTAAATGAACCCTAGCCCTATTTTCAATACTGCCGCCCCAGGCATCAGTTCTATTATTGATATCAGGTGATAAAAACTCTGATAAAAGATAGCCATGAGCTGAATGAAATTGAACGCCAGTAAAACCTGTTTCTCTAGCAATTTTTGCAGTAAAAACAAATCTATCTATTACATCGAGAATATCTTCTTCTGTCATGGGCGTTGGGGTGCCATAATTCTTACCAGGAATTTTTAATCCAATATTTGATGGAGCTAAGGGTGAAGAATTAATTTCACCTGGTGTTTGCCTTCCTGCATGTGAAATTTGCATCCATAACTGTGTATTATTTTTTGTTCCTGCTGCCGACCATGCTTTAAGAGCATCATACTGATCTTTATAATTATTCTGATCTATAACAACATTTGCAGGACCTTCAATGTTTCTTCGATCAACCTGAACATTACCAGTTAACAAAATACCCATATCGCCATCGGCCCATCTATCGTATAGATTTGCATGTCCTTGATGAGCTAAATTATTACCTTTAGCAATTCGTTCTGTCATAGCTGCTTTGCAAACACGATTTTTAACAACCTGACCACATGGCAAAGTAAAAGATTCTTTGATTAATTTTGACATTGATTATCCCCCAAAAGATATTAAGTATATCTTAAATGAAATATTAGATGGTGGGCCCGGGAGGACTCGAACCTCCGACCAATGGATTATGAGTCCACTGCTCTAACCAACTGAGCTACAGGCCCCTTCAATCGATGATATCGAAATTAAGAACGAGCAATTATATAAGAATATATAATTTAGGGAAGCTTTTATCTCTTGAGAATTTTTTAAATACGTTATTATTAGCAAATGATTAATCTTGATGAAATACAACCCTTTGCCGAAGGCGGCAATAGAAGATGTTATGTGCATCCTGAAAATAGCTATCGCTGTCTAAAAGTTACCATTCAAAATCAATCAAAGAAAGCCAAACAAAATGCTCCTTGGTATAAAAAATTTAGAAGTGAATCCACATTTGATGACAATATACGAGAACAAAAAGCTTATGCTCAGAGGGCTTTAAAAAAAGATAATCCTGAAAAATGGAAACATCTTGCACGATGGTATGGGATGGTTGAAACGTCTATTGGACTAGCATCTGAAACTGATTTAATTAGAGATAATCAAAATAACATTGCTATTACATTAGAAAAATACCTCTTCACTTATGGTATGACTGACGAGATTCAAAAGGCTATTGAAGAATTTGAAACATGGTTAAGATCGTCTTTGGTATTAACAAAGAATATTATTCCTCACAACATTGTTCTTGGTTATGAGGATGGAAAAATTGTATTAAAAATTATTGACGGTCTTGGTTCTAAATCCTATCTGCCTCTGACCCAAATCAGTGATCTGTTTGCAAGAAGGTATGTAGAAAGGAGAATCCAGTTAATGCAATCAAGAATTAACTGGGATTTAACCGGTAGAAAAGGTAATTGGAAATAAAATTAGTCGTCTAAGAAACTTTTTAGATGACTAGATCTACTAGGATGTCTTAACTTTCTTAAAGCTTTTGCTTCAATCTGTCTTATTCTTTCTCTAGTAACATCAAACTGTTTGCCAACTTCTTCTAAGGGTATGGTCAGTATTCATACCGATACCAAATCTCATTCTAAGTACTTTTGCTTCTCTTGCAGTTAACGATGCTAAAACATCATCGGTTGCAAAGTGAAGACTGTCTTCAGTAGCATTTTCTAAAGGAGACTCTATAACAGTATCTTCAATAAAATCACCTAGGCTTGAATCTTCATCATCTCCAATTGGCGTTTCAGTTGAAATTGGTTCTTTAGCAATTTTTAAAACTTTTCTTACCTTATCCTCTGGCATATCTAGTTCTTTACTTAACTCTTCAGGAGTAGGCTCTCTGCCCATATCCTGCATCATCTGACGAGATACTCTATTAAGCTTGTTAATAGTCTCAATCATGTGAACAGGAATTCTAATTGTTCTGGCTTGGTCAGCAATAGATCTTGTTATAGCCTGTCTAATCCACCATGTTGCATAGGTAGAAAACTTATACCCTCTTCTGTATTCAAATTTGTCGACAGCCTTCATAAGACCAATATTTCCTTCTTGAATTAGATCAAGGAACTGAAGTCCTCTGTTGGTATATTTTTTAGCAATAGATATTACAAGCCTAAGGTTTGCTTCAACCATATCTTTTTTGGCTCTTCTCATCTTGGTTTCACCCATAGACATGCTTCGATTGATTTCTTTAATTTCTTTTACACTTAGGCCAACTCTTTGCTCAAGATCGATGATGTCTTTTTGAGCAATTACAACATCTTGTTTTACTTTTTCAAGAAGATCTTTTTTATATTTTTTCTCTTTCATAAGAGAATCAACCCATCTTACTTTTGTAAGATTTTCTGCATAGCTTGCTAAAAAGTCTTTTCTTGGCATGCGTGCATTTCTTACAAGCTGCTCTTGTATAGATTTTTCTTTTTCTCTAATTCTGCTCAAGCCTGATCTTGCTATTGCGGCAATATCATCAAACATTCTTGGGCTAAACTTGAGGAACTGAAATATTTCACCTAATTTTTTATATTCAGCATTGGCCTCTTTTGAGTGTCTACCTTTCGACTCAATAACTTTTAAAGTTTTATTGTATTGACGTTTCAGGTTTGTCATTCTTCTTTGGACTTCCTGCATGTCTGGACCCGAAGACGCTTCTTCATCTGACTCTTCAGCTGCCTCAGCTTCTTCTTTTGCTCTTTGACTGCCAGGACCTGCTGATGGTACTTCTTCCATCTCCTCTAAGAATCCAGTTAGAAAATCATTAATTTTTTTCTCACCATCTTTGACCATTTGATGATACTCAATGACATACTCAACTGTTTTAGGATAGTAAACACTTGCGGCAAGCAAGTCTCTCATACCCTCTTCAATTCTTTTTGCAATCTCAATTTCGCCTTCACGAGTTAACAGATCAACGGTACCCATTTCTCTCATGTACATACGAACTGGATCAGTAGTTCTGCCTGTTTCATTTTCAACAGCTGCAAGAGCTTCAGCAGCTTGTTCTAAGGCTATATCATCCGAATCTTCTGACTCTGCTAGTAATAAATCATCTGCATCCGGAGCAGTTTCATGAACTTGAAGACCCAAATCATTGATCATTCCAATAATTTCATCTACCTGGTCAGGATCAGATATGTCTTCAGGCAAATGATCATTAACATCTGCATAAGTTAAGTAACCTTGCTCTCTTCCCTTTTCAATAAGTTCGGCTATCTTTGAACCTTTTTTACTTAATTTATCCACGAATTCTTGTACTCCAAATGTATTAGCTCTATTTGGTGATTAATTTCATTATTTCAATCTATTTTGAGCTTAAATTTTTTAATAAAATCTTATCTTCCTCTGACATTACATCCTTTTTCAGGATTATCTGTTGTAGTTCTCTTTTTTCAGCAGATGTTATTTCCTGCATATTATACTTTTCTTTTAATGTTTCCTGCCTATCTTTTTCAGATTTTGAAATTATATCAATACAATCATTAAGCATTTTTTTTGCATTTTCCTCTGATAGTTTTATCTCAGAAACTAATGCTTCTCCAAATAGATTTTTTATTTTTTCATTTTCTATTTGTTCAAAAAGTATTGAAGGTGATGCTGTTGGATTATCTTTATAAAAGTTCCTAACATCATGTAAAAATAAAAATCTTGAATCTTTTGCAATTAGATTAAAAGACCTTTCACCTGCTAACTTAGGATATTGAATTAAAGCTGTGAAAACTCCCAAAACCGACTTTCTAATGACAGAGGCTGAAACTTTTTTGACCGGCTCTTCTTGTTTTACATTTTCTGGGACTATATTAACAACACCGTTAAGTAATTTCCCAAAATCTAAATCACAAATATGCCCAATCTCACTGATATAAGCCTCTCTTAATGTTGGATTTACGATTTTATCAACCAGAGGAACTGCAAACTGAGCAACCCTTGACCTTCCTTCAATTGATGAAAGATCGTCTTGTTTTTTGATAGTATCCAAGAAGTATTCTGAAAAAGTGATAGCTTCATCTGCTAGCTTTAAAAAAGCATCTTTGCCTTTATTTTTTATAAAACTATCTGGATCATCGCCTGGCTTTAAAAATACAAAGCTCATCCGCACATCCTCTCTAAGCAAAGGTAAGGCATTCTCGACCGCTCTCCACGATGCCTTTTGCCCGGCCTCATCTCCATCAAACACAACAAAAATATCATTGGTATAACTTAAAATTTTTCGAAGTTGTTCCGGAGTAAAAGCAGTGCCAGAGGAAGCAATAGCATTTTTAATTCCGTATTGATGCAATCCAATAACATCCATATAGCCTTCTACTAAAAAAAGAGATTTGGGCCTTTTTTCTATAAGTCTTGCCTCATATAGACCATATAGCTCATATTTTTTCTTATATGTTTTTGTTTCAGGTGAATTTAAATATTTTGCCTTGATTGTCTTTATCAGCAATCAACCTACCTCCAAAAGCTATATGCTCTCCTTTAATATTTCTTATCGGGAACATTAATCTATCCCTAAAACGATCGTACATCTCCCCGTTATCATTAGTACCAAAAAGACCAGAATCTTCTAGATCATTTTGATCATATTGTGGAGACAAGATGCTGTGGAGTGATGGATTTTTTTCCATTGAATAGCCTAACTCAAAAAATTTTGCAGTTTCGCCACTTATTCCTCTGGCTTTTAAATAATCAACTGCATTTTTTCCTTTTGGTCCTTTTAGTTGGTCTTTAAAAATTTCAGTTGCCTTGGCATTTATGCCAATAGCATCTGATATATCTACTGGCTTTTCTTGTTTCGGCACCTCCATTCCGACAGAAGCAGCTAACAATTCAACTGATTCCATAAAATCAATACCATCATATTCTCTTAAAAAGTTGATAGCATTCCCTGAAGCTTTGCAGGCAAAACAATGGTAGGAACCCGTTTCCTCATATACTACAAATGATGGTGTTTTCTCATTACCATCTCCATGAAACGGACACTTAGCTTTATATCGACCTCCAGATCGCTCTAGCTGGACTCTTCTATTTATAATATCAACAATACTTACCGTAGAAAGCAGTCGGTCAATAAAGCTTGATGGTATAGACATATTTAATTTTCACTCAGCCAATTATCAATTAGTATTTTTGCAGCCTGTGCATCTACTAGATCGGTTTTTAATTCTATAAGATTTTGCCTTGCTTCAAAACTTGTTAATCTTTCATCTACGTATTCACACGGGATATTGGTGATTTTTTTTAATTTTTTAAAAAAAATATCAACCTCCTTCATCATATCACTATCTGTTCCATCCATATTTAAAGGTTTTCCAACAAGAATAAGTTCAGGCCTCCACTCTTCGACTATAGACTGAATACTATTCCAGTTTATTTTGTTATTTTTATTAAAAATAATCTCAAGAGGTGATGAGGTTCTAGTTTTTGTCTGACCCACTGCGACACCAATCTTTTTTACACCAAAATCAAAGGATACGATTTGCATTATCTTGGGGTGAAATTCCAATCTCTAATTATTTCTAGAATGCCGTACTCATTTATCATCTTTGGATCAAATGGCGCAAAGGGAGCTGCCTTTTCAAGAATGTCTATTGCCATTTTATCGACATAAGTATTTCCCGAAGAGATTAAGATTTCTGATTTTATAAGATTTCCAAAAGAATCTATTGTTGCCATTACCTGAACCTTACTGTTTGTATATTCAATATCATTTGCAGCTATTAGCTCATCGCCAATAGATTCGATTTCCCTTTGCCATAAATTTAAATACATTGCTTCTTCATTAGTAACAGTAGAGTTTGCTTGTAGTTTTTTTATCTTTTGAGCTTGGTATATTTTTCTTTCTACTTTTTTTGTAAAGGTGCCCTCTTTGGAACTATTTGATTCAAAAGTATTGTTTACAGATTCATTTAATTCACCAATAGAATCCTGAGAAGAATTTGCAAATTTAACATTAATAATTGGTGATTCATCTATATAAGGTATTTTATAAAAAGTAGTAAATGTAACTCCCAAGATCAGTACTGTATGGAAAAATACAGATAATAAAAAAGATTTATTGAGTGTTAAAGACCTTTTACTAACTCTTTGATTTGCTGATATCGAACTCATAGTTTAGAAAAATATTCTTGTATAGGATTCTTACCAGATTGATTATATATTTCTCTAGCGCATGTAGGGCTTGTTATATTAATTTCAGTTAAATAGTCACCAATCATATCTATGCCAGCAAAATTTATTCCTTTAGAAACAAGAAATTTTCCAACAATCTCTGCAACATTTTTTTGTCTTTCATTAATATCCTTCACAACACCCTTACCACCAGCTGCTAAATTACCTTTAAAGCTCTCACCCTGAGGTATTCTTGCTAAAGTCTTTTCAAAAGGTTTTCCATGAATAATTAGGATTCTAAAATCTCCTTGATAAATTTCAGGTATGAATTCTTGTACTACAATCTGTTTAGTTTCATCTTCTGTCATATCCAATAAAATATCCAAGTTTTCTTCTTGCATATCCTCCATCTTAAAAATAGATTCGCCCCCCATACCATCCAAAGGCTTAACAATAATAGTTTCATGATTAGCATGAAAATTAATTACTTTTTCAAGATTTGATGTAACTAATGTTCTAGGAATAAAGTCTTCGAAATGAAGTGCAAATACTTTTTCATTGAATTCTTTTATAGAGTTTGGCTTATTAAATATGTTGGCTCCTTGTGTCTCTGCAAGACCTAATAAATGAAGAGCATTAACGTAATCAATATCAACTGGAGGATCTTTTCTCATAAAAGTATACAGAAATTCTGAAACCTGAATTCGTTCTTTTCTGATTCCTTCAACTTGACTTGTTCCAATCTCAATTATGTTACGAGCATCAACATAAACATAACCCTCATCAACATAAAGGTGCTTCATTTCTGCTTGATAAACCTTATATCCAAGAGAGATAGCCTCTTCCATCATAAAGATAGATGTATCTTTACTAGGCTTTAGTTCTTTCATCGGGTCTGTGATGAAGAGTACTTTTTTAGTCATTATTAAATCTTATCAAAATGGTTTTGAAATAATGATGCTATCACAAGAGGCGCTGTTTCTGCTCTTAGAATATTTTTTGATAGCAGTTTAAAGCTAAAATCTTTTTCATACATGTGATTGATCTCAGATTCTGAGAATCCAGACTCTGCTCCAGTTATTACAAAAATATTATTTGATTCAACCAAACTAACATCAAAATTATCATTTGCCTCCACATCAAATACATATGTTGTACTTTGATCAAGTTTTTTTGTAGCGTCGCTAAGTGAAGATACAAAACTTGTAATTGGTAAAAAATTTGTACCGCATTGCTTGCAGGCTGAAATAATAACTTCTTCAGATTTACTATAAATCTTTGATAAATCTTTTTTTGCAATACTTTGATCAATTAAATCAGGCTTATAAAAAATAAATTCTGTAGCTCCAATTTCGCATAGCTTCTGAATCATAAAATGAAAATTTTCTTTCTTAATAAATGGCAGTATGAAACCAATTCTATTGGTTGGAGGTTTGTCTATTTTTATATCAGAAACCCTTTGAAGAGAAACTGAAGATCTATTAGATTCTAATATCTTACAGATTGCTGAAGACCCATGACCATCAAATACTTCAACTTCGTCATTAACAGTCAGTCTGAGCACTTTTGTTAAGTGCAATGATTGAGTCTGATCTATTTTAAAGACACTATTTGTTACTGATACTGATTTACAATATATTCTATGGATTCTCACAATATCATTATAGCTATAGGTTGAATATAAATGTCAGAGATAAATCTTTTATTAGTCCGGCATGGAGAAGCTGCAGAGAGCTGGGGCAAGCATCCAGACCCTGGTTTAAGCGAATTAGGAATAAAACAATCAGCTTCATTGGTTGATAATAAAATGCTTGAGTTACTAGATTCTTATAGTTTTGTTTCAAGTCCAAAATTAAGAGCAAAAATGACAGCAGAACCATTGATTAAGAAATTTAATAAGAAGTTGATAATAAATGATGCATACTCTGAAATACCATCAGATGAAATAGATAATTCTCAGAAAAAAGCTTGGCTTACAAATGTTATGAATACCGAAATCAGAGATTTACCTGATTTTGTAGTGAATTGGAGAAATAACATTATCAAGCATTCACTTGGCGTTTCACAAAATACAATTATATTTACCCATTTCATGGTTATTAATGCCTTAGTAGGTTCGCTTCTTCAAAAGAGTGCGCTCATGTATTTCTACCCTAATTACGTATCCGTAACAAAAATTACTTTTGAAAATAATGAGGTTAAAGGTATCTCTCTAGGTGATGAGAAAAAAACTATAATAAATCTTTAAAAATCTATTGAGCAATTTTTAAACAACTGTAAACTGATATTTCTTCTTATTAATTTAAAAAATTCATTTGGGAAATAAAAAGAAATCATTTGATAGCTATTCTAAAAAACCACTGAAGGATGAGGTTAGAAAAGCTATGAAAAGATATTTTGCACAACTAGATCAAAAAAATATGCCCATCGATGTTTATCAACTGGTACTTAATGAGGTTGAGCCCCCACTTTTAGATGCGGTGATGAAATTTGCTAATAATAATCAGTCCAAAGCTGCAAGAATTCTTGGAATGAATAGAACAACCCTTAGAACAAAATTAAAAAAATACAATATTAAATAATGCATTCAATAAAGCCAAAAACAGCTCTTATAAGTCTCTCAGATAAATCAGGTCTAGAAGAATTAGTTAAATTTCTAGTTTCAAAAGAAGTAAAAATGCTTTCTACAGGCGGGACCTTTAAAGCAATAAAAGAAATTACATCTGAAGTTGTTGAGGTTTCTGACTTTACTGGATTTGAAGAGATGATGGATGGAAGAGTTAAAACTTTGCATCCAAAAATTCATGCAGGGATTCTTGCAAGACGCGATCAAGACATGGAAATACTTCAACAAAGAGGTTACGAGACAATTGATTTAGTAGTAGTCAATCTCTACCCATTTAAAGAAACAATCGCCCAAGATTGTTCTTTTGATGAGGCAATTGAAAAAATAGATATTGGCGGTCCAACCATGATTAGATCAGCTGCAAAAAATTTTAAAGACGTTGCTGTTGTATCAAACCCTTCTGATTATTCAAGACTAATTGAGGAATGGGAAAATGGCGATGGCATTTCATATGATTTTAGAAAAGAATTAT
Organism: Gammaproteobacteria bacterium; assembly: GCA_038142505.1. Lineage (GTDB taxonomy): Bacteria > Pseudomonadota > Gammaproteobacteria > Magnimaribacterales > D2472 > SCGC-AAA076-P13. The sequence continues at coordinate 103,253 of JAYQKD010000001.1, forward strand.
CTCAAAAAGTATTTGAGACAATGGCCGACTACAATCTTTCTATTTCAAATTATCTAAAAGAAGAATCTGATAACTCAATACCGAATTATAGTTTTGAGAAAAGTTCATCTTTAAGATATGGCGAAAATCCTCATCAAACAGCAAATCTATTTACCTTCTCTAATCTTGAACATAAAAATATTGCCAATGCAGATATTATGCAAGGCAAAGAATTATCCTATAACAATATAGTGGATGCTGATGCTGCATGGGAGTGTGTGAGAGCATTTGATGATCCTGCATGCGTAATTGTTAAACATGCAAATCCTTGTGGAGTTGCAGAATCAGATGATATCTATGGTGCCTATGATTTAGCATTTAAAACCGATCCAACATCAGCATTTGGTGGAATCATTGCTTTAAATAGAACGTTAGATACAAAAACAGCTAAAGAAATAAATTCTAGGCAATTTGTTGAAGTTATTTTGGCAACTGACTATGAAGAAGGTGCATTGGCTGAATTTGCTAAAAAGAAAAATGTCAGAGTTCTAAAAGTTGATCTTGAGCAAGACAATCCCTATCCCGGAATGATTAAAAAAGTATCTGGAGGAATTTTAATTCAGTCAGATGATAATTATGTCGTGCCGAAAGAAGACTTGAAATGTGTAACAAAAAGAGAGCCAACACCAGAAGAATTAGATGATTTAATGTTTGCTTGGAGGGTTGCTAAGTTTGTTAAAAGTAATGCCATAGTTTATGTAAAAAATCGACAGACAATAGGTATCGGTGCTGGTCAAATGAGCAGAGTTATTAGTGCTGATATTGCAAACTTAAAAGCTAAAGAAGAAGGGCTAAATGTTAAAGGTGCTTCTATGGCTTCTGATGCATTTTTTCCTTTTAGAGATGGCATAGATAAAGCTGCTTCAAGTGGAATCTCTTCAATAATTCAACCAGGCGGATCAATAAGAGATGATGAAGTTATTGCGGCGGCAAATGAGAATGATATTGCGATGGTTTTCACAAGCACAAGACACTTTAGGCACTGATGAAAGTTTTAGTCATTGGCTCAGGTGGAAGAGAACATGCTCTAGCATGGAAGTCCTCTCAAGATGACGCAGTGACCAAAGTTTTTGTTTGTCCAGGTAACGCTGGGACAGCGTTAGAGGAAAAGTTAGAAAATATTTCGCTAAATTTAAATAACTTTGAGGAAATAGCAGATTTTTGCAAGAACGAAAATATTGCTCTTGTAATTATTGGTCCTGAACAGCCTCTTGTTATGGGCATGACTGATTTTCTTCAAGCTAAAGATATTAATACTTTTGGTCCCTCTGAAGCTGCTGCTCAACTTGAAGGCTCAAAGACTTTCTCAAAAGATTTCTTTGTTAAGTATGGAATACCTACAGCAGGCTATGCAGCTTTTGATTCTTATGATGAAGCACTTATGCATCTTGATGAAATTGAATTTCCAACTGTTGTTAAGGCTGATGGTCTAGCAGCCGGTAAAGGTGTGATTATTTGCAATACAAAGAATGAAGCCGTCAATGCACTTGAAAGTATCTTTAAAGATCAAGCATTCGGAGAGGCTGGAAGTAGCGTTGTGATAGAAGATTTTTTAGAAGGAGAAGAAGCTAGCTTCATAGCCGTTGTAAGCAAGGATAAAATTATTCCTCTGGCCACAAGTCAAGATCATAAAGCTGTAGGTGAAGGTGATGTTGGGCTTAATACGGGTGGTATGGGTGCATACTCACCAGCTCCAATAGTGGATGAAAACATTCATCAAAAAATTATTGACGAGGTTATGACCCCAACAATGCATGGTCTTATTTCTGAAGGATCACCCTACTTGGGATTTTTATATGCAGGTTTGATGATTAAAGATGGTGAAATAAAAGTTCTAGAATTTAACTGCAGATTTGGAGATCCTGAAACTCAACCAATTTTATTAAGACTTAAGTCAAGCTTGGTGGAACTTTGTTTAGCTGCTATAAATGATGAACTTGAATCTCATGAGATTGAATGGACTGAAAAGCATTCTTGTGGAGTTGTAATTGCATCACAAGGTTATCCTGAAAGTTATGAATCTAATAAATTAGTATCACTTCCTAATAATACCGAAAGTGAAACAAAACTATTTCATGCTGGAACTAAGCTTTCTAACAATGAGGTTTTAACATCTGGTGGAAGAGTTTTTTGTGCAACAGCTCTAGGTGATAACTTGAAGGAAGCGCAAGCGAAAGCATATAATCTCGTTGACCAAGTATCCTTTGAGGGTGCTTTTTTTAGAAAAGATATTGGTTTTAAAGGAATTAAATGAGCTTAGTTAATAACATTATTAATGAATTTGATATTGCATTAAAAACACTGTCCAATAAAAAATCAGGCACCGGAAGAGCTTATCCTGCAGATTCGATTCAAGATAATACCGAAAGCCTTTCTCAAAAAGAAAAAGATTTATCAATACAAATGATGAGGGTGAACCTTGCTGGAGAGGTAGCTGCACAAGCTTTATACAGAGGACAAGCACTTGTTTGTAAAGATCAAAAGATAAAAGAGCATTTAATTGAGGCTGGAGAGGAAGAAACAGATCATCTGGTGTGGTGTAAAAAAAGATTGGATGAACTTGATGGCAAAGAATCAATACTTAACCCATTATGGTATGCAGGTTCTTTTGCAATAGGTGCAATTTTTGGAAGATATGGAGAAAAGGTTAGCCTGGGTTTTGTTGAAGAAACTGAAAAACAAGTAGTGGTACATTTAGATAAACATCTCAACAAAATATCTTCAAAAGACAAAGAAACAATTGAAATTCTTCAAACCATGAGAGCTGATGAAGATGCTCACGCCCAACAAGCTGTTGAGAACGGTGGAGAAGAATTAGAGATACCTACAAAAAAGATTATGAAATATACCGCCAAGGTAATGACATCAACAAGCGCACATATCTAAACCTGTTTCATTTGTTGCCATTTAATAGGCACGCCCTCAAGCTTATATCTATTGGATTCTTCTCTTAATTTATCAAACTCGGTTTTAGAGGAATATACAGTAACTATTAACGCATTTTGCTTATTAGCTGTAATTCTTAGTACCCTCCCCATTCTTTGGATTCTTTGTCTTTTAGATGATGAAGCACTAAGTATCATTGCTCCATCTGCTTCTGGCATATCAAACCCTTCGTCAAGAGCTGTACAGCTAACCAGAACATTTAAATTACCATTTTTAAAATTATTTAAATTTTCTTCTCTCTCGGCATTATCTAAATCAGTATTATAAATTGCAGATTTATATCCTTTGGTATTAATAATTTTATTGAACTCTTTTGCTTGTTTTTTATTCTCGGTGAACACAATCCAACTATCTCTCTTATGTTTTTGTAGTAACTCAATTCCAAAGGGAATTCTATTTTTAGAATTTTTTACCATTCTAGCTCTATTAAAAATTAACATTTTTAATGGGTAGTCATTCATATCATTTCCACCAATTGTGGCTGCTCTTCTTTGAATGCTTTTTGTGAACTTCTTATATTTTTCCTCTTCATCAGGAGTCATAGCTGCATAGGCATATAAAAGTTTGAAGTTAACTATTACCTCATCTTCTCTTGCATCTATATAGTCATAATCAAAGATAATGTCTCCAAGTATTTTTCTAATAATGATATAAAAATTATCGTCGTAATCTCTTTCAGGTGTTGCTGAAAGGCCTAAAGTTGCGTGCCAATTGTTGGTGAGAACTTCTCCTCTTTTTTCAGTACCAATTTTGTGACACTCATCAACAATAAGAAGAGTTTTTGATGCATCAAATTGTTCAATAATATTTTTTACAGAATCAATGGTGGATATATTTATTCTTGAGAGATGTTCTAAATGTTCTCCGCCTCCGTTTAAAGCAATGTTTTTTTCATTAAAATCTTTTTGTAATCCTTCATACCATTGATCTAATAAAGCTATGGATGGAACGACAATAAAAATTGAATGGTCTTTGTTTTCTTCTAGATACTTAGCTAGGCAATGAATGGCAAAAACTGTTTTACCGCCTCCCGTAACTACTTTAACAATACCTCTTTTTTTTGCCCACCATAAGGGAAATGCTTTTGCTTGCCACTCTCTTAGCTTCAAGCAAAATCTCCTCTCATCAGGCTCTCGCCAATAAGAAATACGTGAATGTTATTTTCTTTGAGTAAATCAATATCGGATTGATTTTTAATGCCAGACTCAGCAACAAAAATATTATCTGCTTGAAATTCTTCCCTAAGATTAATGGAATTATTTAGATCAACCTCAAAGGTTTTTAGATTTCTATTATTTACTCCAATAATGGCATTCTTGTATGCCTGAACTCTTTTTAATTCATCTAAATCATGCACTTCAATTAAGTAATCTAGCTCCAATTTTTCTGCTAAATTAACAAAATCTTTTATTTGAACATCATCAAGAACACTTGCTATAAGAAGAATGCAATCGGCGCCTATTAATTTAGCTTCATAAATTTGATACTCATCTACCGTAAAGTCTTTTCTTAGTATTGGCAGATTGGTTATCTTTTTTACATCCTTAAGGTATTCAACACTTCCTTGAAAGTAGTCTTCTTCAGTAAGAATTGAGAGCGCTGAAGCACCAAAGGACTCATATTCTTTTGCTTTTTTAACTGGATCAAAATTGGTGTCTATTATGCCTGCGCTGGGCGAAGCTTTTTTTATCTCTGCAATGATGGCCTGGTCTTTGCCAATTATATTATTCTTAAAATTTGCTTTAGGAAGCTGTGTTTTTTTTAGTTGATTCAAAATATTTTCAATAGGTAAATCTATCTTTTTTTGAACTAATTTCGTCTTAGTGTTTTCTACTATTTCATTAAGAATGGTCATTAGATATTTGAAACCCTTACATAGGCTGCTAATTTGTCAGCAGCTTTTCCATTATTCATTAAATCAAATGATAGCTCTACTCCCTCACTTATTGAGTCTACCTTTCTGGCAATATAAAGCGCTGCACCTGAATTGAGAGCAATCATATCTTGAACTGCAGATTTTTCTCCAGCAAAAGCTTCTTGCACCATCCTTAAACTTTCTTCAGATGATTGAGCAGCAATATCCTCAAATGGAGCAGAAGCTATTCCAAAATCTTCAGGACATATTGCATATTCATTTATTTTAAAATCTTTATATTCGGATACATTCGTAGGGCCGGTTATACTTATTTCATCCAAACCATCTTCCCCGTGAACTACCATGACATGCTCCATGTCTAAATTTTTTGCAACTCTTGAAAAGGTGCTTAAAAGACTATTGTCATAAACTCCAATTATTTGTCTTCTTGCCCCACAAGGATTGGTATGTGGTCCCAATAAATTAAATATTGTTTTCTTGCCTATTCGTTGTCTTGCTGGCATTACATATTTCATTGATTCATGGTGCAAGGGTGCAAAAAGAAAGATAAAGCCAACCTGATTAAACACATTGAGCAATTTATTTCTATCGTGAGTTATGTCTGCGCCAGCTTCTGTTAGAAAGTCAGCGCTACCAGATTTACTAGAAATAGCTTTATTTCCATGTTTTGTTATCGATGCTCCGCCAGCAGCAGCAACAAAAGATGAAGCGGTTGAGCAATTAAAAGTATGGAGTCCGGTTCCTCCGGTACCACAGGTGTCTATATGAGTTCCATCTCCTATATCAAACTTAAGAGATTTTTCTCTCATAACGGTAGCTGCAGCTGTTATTTCTGGCTCTTGAATCCCTTTTTCATTTAAGGCTAAAAGAAAACTTTCTATGTCATTATCTTCGACTTCACCACACATAATGTGATTTACAACATCCTGCATTTCTTGATTTGAAAGATCTTCCTTTCTACTTAATTTGTTAAGAATCTCCTTAATCATAACTCTAAAAAATTTTTAATAAGCTTCATGCCGTGCCCTGTTTCAATAGATTCAGGATGAAATTGAACTCCATAAATTGGTTTATCTTTATGTTCAATTGCCATAATAACATCTGGGTTTTCTTCTAACACTGCAGTAATTTCAAGCTCGTTTGGCAGAGAATCTTTTTCTATTACAAGACTATGATAACGAACCACCGAATAAGGGCTATCTATGCCATTAAAAATACCTTCCTGACTGTGTGAAATTTTAGATAACTTTCCATGAATAATTTCTGGCGCTTTTATAATTTTGCCTCCGAAAGCAGCACCTATAGATTGATGTCCAAGACATACTCCAAGTATTGGAACTTTTGCTTCTTGAATTAACTTTACAGATATTCCCGCTTCATTTGGCGTACAAGGTCCTGGTGAAATTACTATTTTTTCTGGATTAAGGTCCTCAATTCCTTCTATTGAAATTTCATCATTTCTAACAACTAATACTTCCTTACCACATTCACCCACATAGTGGACAAGGTTATATGTGAAACTATCATAATTATCGATTACTAATATCATGAGATCATTTCCAGCGCGTCTATAAAGGCTTTAGATTTTTGAATACATTCCAACCATTCATTTTCTGGGACTGAGTCAGCAACTATTCCAGCGCCAGCACCTACATGAATTTTGTTATCTTTTATAACAGCAGTTCTTATGGCAATTGCTGTATCTATATTCCCATTCCAAGAGATATATCCTATAGCACCACCGTATATACCTCTTGAACTGGGTTCTAATTCATTGATTATCTCCATAGCTCTAATTTTTGGCGCACCAGATAATGTCCCCGCTGGCAATGAAGCTTTTAGCGCGTCAAGATAATCGAGATCCTTCGAAAGAGTGCCTTCTACATTTGAGACTATATGCATGACATGAGAATATTTTTCAATAACCATTTTATCTGTCACTTTTACTGAGCCTATTTCTGAAACTCTACCAACATCATTTCTTCCTAAATCAATGAGCATCAGATGCTCAGCCAACTCTTTTGGATCATTTAACAAGTCTTCTTCATTTTGTTTATCTTCTTCTAAGTCCTTACCCCTCTTTCTTGTTCCAGCAATTGGCCTTAGAGTCAATTTAGTGTCTTCAAGTCTCACCAAAATCTCAGGTGAAGACCCTACTACTTGGCACTCTTCAAGGTCTAGGTAATACATATAGGGAGAAGGATTAAGCTTTCTTATGGCTCTATATAAATGAAAAGGATCTAAATCAAACTTAGAGTAAAAATCTTGAGCAAGGACAACCTGAAATACATCACCTTCTTTAATATAATTTTTTATTGTATTTACAGCATCTAGGTATTCTTCTTTTTTAAAATTTGATTCAAATTTCATAGAGCCTTTTGGTTCTTTAAATTTTAATTCTTCTAAATTAGAACTAGATGAAAAGTATGCCTTCATTTCATTTATTCGTTCTTGAACAACATCATATGAATGTTTGGCTGGGTCAGCATTAAAAATAACTTGAGCAGAATTATTAAAATTGTCGTATACAACTAATTGCTCTGCTTTAACTAAAAAAATTTCAGGCATATGTTTCTTAAATTTAGATCCCTTGGATGAAAGATCTGAAATTCTTTTTTCAGCATATCGTGCACTTTCATATGCAAAAAAACCTACGAACCCGCCATGAAATCTTGGTAAATCAATAACATTAGGTGATTTAAAACTTGATGTAATTTTCTGTATCTCGCCCAATGGGTCATCTGAAGTGATAGAAGTTACCTTGTTACTTTTCTTTAATTCAACAACATTTCCAGTAACCTTTATGGTATCTGAGCAATTAAACCCAATGATTGAGTACTGTGACCACCTATCTCCACCTTCAACAGACTCAAGTAGAAATGTATTATTCTTTTTTGATACCTGAGAATATAAAGTTAAGGGTGTTTGATTTTCAATCGGCAAGCTCTCAACAACAGGAATAATATTAAATCCTGAATCAATGTGTGCTTGAAACTCTTCCTTACTTAGCATTTTGTATAACTGCGTTTATGTTAATAAAGTCGCCAACATGAAATCCATTTTTTTTAAACCAGCCTTTATTTACTTCTAATGCATATAAAACAGGCTTTTTAGAGCATACTGACTTCCTTGATAATGGCACCATATCATAAATACCTATTATTTCACCTGTATCTTCAATATAAGCAACACTTAATGGTATTGATGTGTTCTTCATCCACATACATTGAATTTTTTTTCTATCCCAAGCAAAAATCATACCGCTATCATCGGGAAGACTTTTCCTATACATTAAGCCAATTTTTCTATCTTCAGAATTGGAAACAATTTCTATTTGCGATAAATATTTTTCTAGAAAAATAAAACCTTTACTTTCAGCAGAAATATTTAAAGAAATTAAAAAAGAAAGACTAAGTAATTTGAGCGCGGAGCGTGCTAATGGTCTGCTCATAATTATCAGTATTAAAGATAGCTGATCCAGCTACAAATGTATCAGCTCCAGCTTTTGCTGCAAGATTAATAGTATCGTTATTAATTCCGCCATCAACCTCAAGACGAATATCTTTACCTGTTTCATCTATCATTTTTCTAACTTTTTCTATTTTATCTAAAGAACTATGAATAAATGATTGGCCCCCAAATCCAGGATTGACACTCATTATTAAAACTAAATCTAGATCTTCGATTACGTTTTCTAATATATCTAAAGAAGATGCTGGATTAAAAACTAAGCCTGCTTTGCAATCTTGATCTTTTATTGCGTGAATTGATCTATGAACATGCTTTGAGGCTTCGGGATGAAAACTAATCAAATCAGCTCCAGCTTTTATAAAACTTTGTGCTAATTCATCAACAGGATCTATCATTAAGTGAACATCAATAAATTCTTTTACACCAAAATCTCTTAAGGATTTACATACCATAGGTCCAATAGTTAAATTGGGCACATAATGATTATCCATAACATCAAAATGTATCCAATCTGCCCCAGCATTAAGAACATTTACAACTTCTTCACCTAGCGTTGCAAAATTAGCAGATAGAATTGATGGTGCAATAATATATTTACTTTCACTCATGGGTTAATTTTCGTCTTTATAGGTTTTATTAGCAAGCTCTAAACGATCAATAGTACCAGTATCTATCCAAGTAGAGTCTGAAAATTCACCGGTGACTTTATTTTTTTGAACGTACTCAATAAGTATAGATTTCCATATATCAAATGGCGCATCTTCTATTTTTAATTCATCAAATATTATTGGGTTGATAATCGATATGCCGCTCCATGTGCATTCATTTAAATTATTGCTAATGGATACTACATCAGCATTAAGTGAAAAATCTCCATCAACATTGTGATCGGGATTCTCTACACCAACCAAATGAGCAATATCAACATCCTGCCTTATATCCTTTAAATTGATTTGATGATAAATGTCAGCATTAATAAGCAAAAAGGGATCTTTTCCAAGCAACCCAATAGCATTAAGAACTCCCCCTCCCGTTCCAAGAGGAATTTCTTCTTCAGAAAAACTAATATTTGCGTTTGGGAAAATCTCTAAAACGTGTTTTTTGATCATGCTTCCAAGATAGGAGACATTAATGATAATGTCATTGAATCCCGCAGCTAATAAAGCATTGATATTTCTTTCGATGAGGGACTCATTGCCAATTTTTAATAATGGCTTTGGTAAATTTTCTGTAAGTGGCATCATTCTTTTGCCATATCCAGCTGCGAGAATCATAGCTTTCATAAAGCCTCTAACTCCTTATGTAGTTTTGGCATAACAGCAGAACTTAAATGCTCTTTTAAGGACATAAATTCATCATTGGGTATTAAAGTAATTAAATTTTCAAGAATTCCAGGTAAATCCTTTAATCTAAAAGTTCTATTATCCTGAATATATAAATTGCTAAGGGTGCCTAAAATTCTCATATTGCGTTGAATACCGCCCCACCTTAACCATTCATTAACATCTTTAACAGAAACATCTAACTGCAAACACTGAACGTAATGTTTGAGAGCGTTATCAATTAATTGATCAGAATAAGAAATATAGTGATCTACTATTATTCCAGCTAAATCTATACCAACAGGGCCAATGCATAAATCCTGAAAATCTATTACTGCAATTTCATTACTAGAATCTACCATTAGATTTCTTCTTTCAAAATCAAAATGGCAATTCATCCATGGTTGTTCGGATAACTTAGAAAAGGCTCTGGCCTGAAGGATTTCTAGCTCCTTTAATTTTTTACAAGATAAAAATTTTTCTAAAAAAATAGATTGCATTGTTTCCATTTGCATCATCAAAGATTCTTCATCAAGTTTATCTATTTGAGGAATATGAGCTGTTTGAATTTTAGATAGAATCTCAACTGACTGCTTCAGCAGTTCAGGGTTTTCATTGAGATCAATATCTATTAAACATTTATCTCCTAGATCTTGTTGAACAATTACTCCGACAGCTTGGTTAGCCAAAATAATTTCAGGAGAATTAATGCTTAAGTTTGTAAAAAAATTTGATACATGAAGAAATTTGGTATGGTTGCCTTTTTTAGGATCGAGATAGCACATAACCAAAGACTCTTCCTTATCAAAATATAATCTATAGTACTCTCTTCCGCTTGCCTCAAGCTTTAAAATATCAACGTCAATGGCATTAAAGCCAATTTTTTTTGCTAGTTCTAATACTTCTTCTTTATTCAATTAACTATTTTTAACTTCATCAGGTACAGGAGTATCATCAGGAACGAAGAAGTCAGGCATGAGCTCCCCATACGGAACATTAGCATATTGTGAAAAATCTGTTACTCCAGCTTCATGAAGAACTAAGTCATCAATACAAAAATTTCCAGTAAAAGTTTTAGAATCTTTAGTTAAAATTTCATAAGCAGCATCAGCCATAATATCTACATTTCTAGATAGTCTCATAATTTCATCACCGCCAAGATGATTTTGAACTGCAGCAGTTGCTATTGCTGTTCTAGGCCAAAGAGCATTGACAGCTATACCTCTATCAGCAAATTCTTGAGCCATACCTAGAACACACATGCTCATGGTGTATTTAGCCATTGAGTATGCAACGGTGCCAGCAAACCATTTTGGGTGCATATCTAAAGGCGGAGATAGATTTAGAATATGAGGATTTGATGCCTTTTCTAAATGCGGTAAACAATATTTACTTACCATATAGGTGCCTCTTCCATTAATTTGATGCATGAGATCATATCGTTTCATTTCAGTATCTTTGACATTTGTTAACTGAATTGCAGAAGCATTGTTAATACAAATATCTATGCCACCAAAATGATCAACCGCTTTATTTATAGCATCTCGAACATTATCTTCGCTTCTAATATCACAAATAATAGGCAGGGCATCTCCACCCGCCTCAACAATTTCATCTGCAGCTGTGTAGATAGTCCCAGGTAATTTTGGATGCGGGTCAGCAGTTTTTGCTGCTATCACAATTTTAGCGCCATCTTGAGCTGCCTTTTTTGCCATAGCCAAGCCAATACCTCTGCTGCCACCAGATATAAATATAACTTTGTCTTTTAAACTCATAACTTCTTCCTTAATTATTAAAACTTTTCCATATATGGCCTTAAATCTAATTCATGGGTCCATGCACTTCTGTGTTGAGTATGAACAAACCAATAAGCATCAGCAATAGCCTCTGGTTGAAGGATACCGTCTTTTTCCTTGAGAGCATATATATCAGGAAAAGTTTCTTTAATAAAAGCAGTATCTATTGCGCCATCAATTACGAAATGTGCGACATGAATTCCCTGAGGCCCTAATTCTCTTGCCATACTTTGAGCTAATGCTCTAAGAGCGAATTTAGCACTTGAAAAAGCAGAAAAACCAGAACTCCCTCTCATAGAAGCTGTGGCACCAGTAAAAAATATACTCCCTCTATTTCTCTTTTTCATGTACTTTGCGGCCTCTCTGCCGGTAAGAAAACCTCCAAAAGCTGCCATCTCCCATACTTTTCTAAAAACTCTTGAGGTCGTTTCTTCTATTGGAAAAAAAACATTTGCACCTGGGTTAAAAATTACCACATCAATAGGAGCAACTTCTTCTTCTACTTGCTTAAATAAATCTTGAATGGATTCTTCTTCTCTTGCATCAACTCCAAAACATTTGATCCATCCATCTATTTCCTTAATATCATTTTCAAGTTGTTTGAATTTATCTAAATTGCCTGGTCTTCTTACAGCGCAAACTTTGTAACCATTAAGGGCGAATTTCTTGCAAAGCGCTGATCCTGTTGCATCTCCAGCACCTATAATAATTGCAGAATATTTTGAAAAATCTTTCATAACATTGTTTAATTGTTCTTACTTTAAAAATTGTAACCTAAATGATAGTTGACTTTATATATGATGTCGCCACACCTAATGGCTACCTTGCACATAAGGTTATACCTGAATTCGAAAAAAGAACAAATACATCATTTAATTATGTCCCTTGTCTTGCTGGTGGAATATTTAAGCTTACTAATAATACTCCACCCCTGATAGCAAACGCTGATGTGAAGAATAAATCTGATTATTTTTTTGTAGAAATGAATAGATGGATAAAGAAACATAATATTAATAGATTTAAAAATAATTCTAATTTTCCTCAAAACTCTTTACTTATTCAAAGGGGGGCAATTGCTGCTAAACAGCTTGATATCTTAAAAGAATATGTTGAATGTACTATGTCTGGAATGTGGGAAAAAGATTTAAATATCCAAGAAAAGGATGTTCTTGAGCAAGCTCTTAAAAACGATGGAATCGATCATAAAAAAATTTTTGAGATTATTGAAACTCAGGAATGCAAAGATCAACTAATTGCTAATACCTCCTGGGCAGTAGAAAAAGGTGCCTTTGGTATTCCAACATTTTTAATCGATGATCAAATCTTTTTTGGAAAAGATCATATGTATCAACTTGAAGAATATATAAATTCAAAAAAAGAATAGAACTTTTCTTAAAATACTCTTTCAAAGCTATGAGGTATAGAATATATACATGAAGAGATTACATCTCCTGCCTATTTTTATAGGTGCAATTTGTTCAATCCATTCAAATGGAGAGTTTCTAGTGGATGATGTTCTTGTTCAGTCTAAAGAAAATACTCTTTCATGTATTTCGTACGTTCCAAATATTGGAAAAGTTAAAAAAAATGAAGATTTAGAAATAAATTCTGATAAATTTCAAATTACTGATGATAAAAGATTGGTTTTGTATGGGAATGTTTCGCTAGATTTTCCTGAAGGGCTCTTAAAAGCACAAAATGCCGAACTAGATAGGGAAAATGGAAAAGTAAAATTTTCAAATTCGGGAGAAATTTTCCTTACAAATTTTTATTTTAAATCTGAGGATGGATATCTAAATAAAGATAACAATTCAATTGCTCTAAATAAAGGCATAGCATTTTCACAAGAAAGAAATCTAGTTTTTAATTTTGATAAGCTAGACGGCAATCTTGATGACACAATAAATTTACTTGGAGCTTCCATGTCATCTTGCTCAAATCCAGATAAGGGCTGGTTGCTTCTAGCTGATGAAATAGTTTTAGATTCAAAGGCAAATAGAGGTTTAGCAAAAAATATTAAAATCAAAGCAGCTGGTTCAACAATTTTTGCATTCCCCTATATTCCGTTTGCTACCTCTGATGAGAGAATGAGTGGTTTTTTGGAGCCATCAATATCTTATTCATCAGATGGCATTGATTTAATGATTCCATATTACAAAGTTATTACTAGTAGGTCAGATATTACATTTGCTCCAAGACATATAGCCAAAAGAGGATCGGGTCTTGAAATTAATTACAGGGCACTTCATGGAGAAAAAAACAACTTTAGAAATCTAGATATCATATATTTTAATAAAGATGATGAGTTTAAAAAAGAAACATCGAATTCTGATTCTTCCAGATGGATATATAAATTTAATGATGTACTAAATTTAAATCATTCAACTGTAAATATTGATTGGTCAAAATCTTCAGATGGTTTGGTTATGAGAGATATACCTGGAGATATAACATCAATAGGCTACAGAAGAATTCAAAATTTGAATCAAAATATCTCCATTCAGACAAGATTTAAAAATACAAAGCTAACTATAGAGCATCAAGCCTACCAGTCACTCAATCCCATTCTTACAAATGGATATAAAAAATCTCCTGCCCTAAATCTAAAATATAGAAAAAATATAAATGGATTTATCTTTTCTGAAGATTTAGACATATCAACGTTTAAGGCTAATACCATTCATGGGTATTTTGGCTATCAAACAATGGATAATAATTACTTAAGATTAATTAGAAAATCCTGATGAGGGTCAGAGAATATTTTCAGATCTTAGTGTTTCTAAGATTTTTAATGTAAATGGTTTTAATGTCTTATCAAAAGTTGGCATAAAAAGTATTGACTACAACCTTACTCATTCATCAAAAAATACTCAAAGCATCAATGTACCAAATGCGCTTATAGATATTAGCTCTATGTATGTAAATAAAAATGGTTCTTCTATCAATGTTTTAAAGCCAAGATTTATTTATGGTTATACAGCCTATAGAAATCAAGAGAACAACCCTATCTTTGATAGCAATGAGATATCTCCAAATAATGAGTTATTTATTAATGATAGGTTTTCAGGGATGGATAGAATCGGTGATCAAAGCTTCTATACACTAAGTATTGATTACGCCCATATGAAAATGGGTATGAAGAAAGCATCTTTAAGTATTTCAAAGAAATATTATCTCAAAGACAGAAAGGTATGGATGAACCCATCAATGAACTCAATGAATTCAAATGGGTTCTATGAACTCAATGAATCAAATGAATTCAATGAGTCTATGATGAGAATGAATATGGATGAGGGACCTGCAGTAATTATGGCATCATGGATGCCCATATGAATACAATGATTATGGGTTATGGTGGCTACCTCAAAGATCAAAAGAAAATGCCTCTAGGCGGAATCACTCTTAAACATAAACTTAAATCTGGCAATATAGGTTATGCTCATAGATTCAGAAGAATGGCTGGTGATTTTAATATTGAGATGGATTATTCAGAATTCTTTGCAGATATTGATTTAAATCCAAATTTCAAATTTATTGCAAAATTAAAAAGAGATAATAACACAAGTCAAAACATAGAAAGTCTTGTAGGCATAGAATATGAAAATTGTTGCTTGGCATTAAGAATTACAGGATCTGATAGAAATTTTTCAAGATTCCTTGTAAAAGAAGAAATTTTATACCCCACTCTAGCCGATGCATGGGATAATGTAATAGATATTGAAAGCAAAAGCAGAATTAATTTTGAGTTTGAGTTAAAAGGTTTGAATTCTTCTTTTGATAAAATGAATAAGTTATTTAAAAATTCTCTATTTAATTATTAATGCAATAAATATGAAACAGTTTACCTTTATCACGTCACTTTTTTTATCGTCTCGCCTTTTCGCTGCACTTGAGATCTTGGATAGAGTTGCAGTAATAGTAGATGATGGAGTCATTATGGAATCTCAGATTAATTCTGGTCTAGAAAATATGATTCAAAGATATGACGAACAGAATATTCCAAAGCCACCAATAGATAGATCTTAAAAGAACAGGTTATTGAATCGCTTAATAATTGAAGAACTTCAATTGCAGCTTGCAAATAGAGCTGGTGTAAGAATAAGTGATACTGAGCTAAATGATTCAATTATAAGAATAGCTGCTAATAATCAAATGGAGCTTCAGCAGTTTATTGATTTGTTGAACAAGGTGGTGAATCCTATGAAGATTTAAGAGAAAACGTCAAGAAACAAATGATCATTCAGAGAATTCAAAGAGGCAGAGTTGGTTCCGAGATAAGTATAACTGAGAAAGAATTCCAAGCTTTTTTAGCAACTGATGAATCTTTAGCGTCTCTTGAACCAGAGCTTTTAGTTCAACAAATATTGGTTAAAAATCTTAATCAAGCCGAGAATGCAATTGAAAGAATTAATAATGGAGAAGATTTTTCAGATATTAGCAAAAGAAGTATCTATAAGCAGTAATGCTTCTAATGGAGGATTAATGCCATGGAGAAGAGCAATTGAAATGCCTGAATTATTTTCTAATGCTGTAAATAAAAAAGAAATTGGTTTTGTATCTGAGCCTTTGGAAAGTGGAGCTGGGTATCATGTTTTGATGTTGATAGATAAAAAAGGTCCTTTTGTTCAATATGAAGATCAATGGTCATCGAGACATATTTTGCTTATACCCTCAACAATTAAGAGATGAAGAAGCTACTGAAATTAGAAATTAATGAAATTAGATCAAGAATTCTTGATGGAGAAGATTTTTCAGATTTAGCTAAAGAATATTCTGAAGATCCAGGCTCAGCAAGCCAAGGTGGTGAATTAGGTTGGCTTGGAAAAGGTGTTTTAGCTCCAGAATTTGAAAAAGTTATGATTGAAATAGATCTTGGAAAAAGTTTCACCTGTTTTTGAAACTCAATTTGGTTTTCATTTTCTTGAAGTTTAGATACAAGAAGTTATGACATGACAAGAGACCTTATTGAAGACAGAGCTTATCAAATCCTATACGGAAGAAAATATGATGAAGAGCTTGAAAATACATTACGCTCTATGAGAGCTGAGGCTTTTGTTGAAATAAAAGATCTAGATTGAAAAAAATTATTTACTCTCCTGGCGAGCCTTCAGGCATAGGGCCAGACCTAATAATACAACTTTGCACCTCCAAATTTTGGACAGATATTAAACTTCCTATTGTTTGTCTTGCAGATCCTAAATTATTAACAGATAGAGCAAGTAAATTAGATAAAAAAATAAAGCTATTGCAAATAAATGATTTAGAAAATTACAAAAAAAACAAAAAAAAAATCATATTCAAGTTTTTTGTGTAACTAAATGTAATCAAATACTTAAAACCTGGCAAACTCTATAAATCAAATGCAGATTATGTTTTACAAAATCTAGATTTTGCTATTGCTAATGCGCTCAATGATAAAAAGACTGCTCTTGTAACTGGTCCAATAAGTAAAGAGAATATTATTTCAATAAACAAAAAATTTCAGGGTCATACAGAATACATACAAAAAAAGACTGCAAGCGATGATGTATTAATGTTGCTGGGCTCAGATAAACTTAAAGTAGCATTAGCAACAACCCACCTTCCGCTTAAAAATGTTGCAAAAGCAATAACTAAAAAATTAATTATCTCTAAAGCAAAAATTTTAAATGATGAGCTAAAAAATAAATTTAAAATTAAAAATCCAAGAATTACCTTGCTTGGACTGAATCCACATGCTGGAGAAGGAGGAAAAATTGGTTCAGAAGAAAAAGATATTTTAATACCTGCTGTAAAAGAGTTAAGACGAAAAAAAATTAATATATCCTATCCAAAATCTGCAGATACAGCATTTACAAAAAAAATATTAAATGAAACAGATGCTTACCTTGGTATGTACCATGATCAAGTTTTACCAGTTATCAAAGCTTTGAGCTTTGGTTCAACAACTAACATTACCTTAGGGGTTCCAATCATTAGAACATCCGTTGACCATGGGGTAGCATTAGATATTGCAGGAGCTGCAGAATCTGATACATCATCTCTAAAAGAGGCAATTAAAATTGCTAAAAAAATAATTTAATGATTTCGAGAGATATTAGAAGAAAATTTGGTCAAAATTACCTATCTGATCCAGCAATTATATTTGAAATGGGTCAAGCAATCTCACCACCAGACTAATTCAAATTTTTTTGAAATAGGGCCTGGTATGGGAGCTCTAACAAACGTTTTAAATCAAGATGGTATTACAATTAAGGCAATTGATATTGATAAAAATAATATCGACTATCTTTCAAAACATTTTACTGGTCCTGCAAAATTTGAATTTTTTCAAGGAGATATTTTATCCATACCATTAAATTTTTTAGAAGATAAAAAATATAGAATCGTTGGCAACCTTCCCTACAATATTTCAACACAAATAATTTTAAAATTTATAAGACTGGAATAATGTGATTGAAGATATGCATTTTCTTGTTCAAAAAGAAGTGGCAGAAAAAATTAATGGAACTGTTGGTACAAAAAATTGGGGCAAACTTTCTATTAAAATATCTGCATTTTTTAATACTCAAATTTTATTTGATGTTCCACCTGAGTCTTTTGATATAAAGCCCAAGGTAAACTCAAGCTTTATAAGGCTTACACCCAAGAAAAATGTCATAGATGTATCAACAAAAAATAATTTATTTAAAATAATAGATATGTCATTTTCTTCAAGAAGAAAAAATATTAAAAATAACTTAAAGAAAGCAAATCTTGACTGGGATACATTAGAAATTAATCAAAATCTTAGGCCTGAAGAGGTGTCATTAGAAAATTACTTAAAAATTGCAAAGCAGTATCAAGAATAAATGGCACATTATGTAGTTGGTGATGTTCAGGGGTGCTTCAAAGAATTAGAAGCACTATTAAAAAAAGTTAAATTTAATAAAGAGATAGACCAATTAATTTTTGCTGGAGATCTAGTTAATAGAGGTAAAGATTCTCATAAAGTTCTTGAATTCTGCATTAACAACAAAAAATCAGTATCAGGAGTTTTGGGTAATCACGATTTTTATTTGCTATATCTAATTGAGCATCAAAAAAAAGATAAATCACTTAAAAAAGTTCTTGAATCAAAAAATTTACAACAATATCAATCTTGGTTAAAAGCCCTTCCCTTGTTTCTAGAAATTAAAATAAAAGAAACAAACGAGGTTTTTTGGATTTCACATGCAGGCATACCCTTTATTTGGAGCATAGATGATGCAAAAAAATTATCAAAAGAAGTTCAAGCTTCACTTAAAAATGATGCATCAAATATTCTTGCAAAGATGTGGGGGGATACACCAAAGAAGTGGAACGAAAATTTAAAAGGATATAAGAGGCTAAGAGTAATTATTAATTACTTTACAAGAATGAGATATTTATCAGAAGATGGGTCGCTTAAGCTAGATTTAAAAAGTAAAACTGCTAAAAAAGGATATATATACTGGTTTCATCAAACAAAAGAAAACTTAAATAATAATGAAAATATAGTTTTTGGGCATTGGGCATCAATAAATGGTGAGACAAATATAGATAATATAATAGGGCTTGATACAGGGTGTGTTTGGGGAAATAAACTTACAGCTATAAGATTGGAAGATAAAAAAATATTTCAAATTAAAAAACAATGAAGATATATGAGGTTGGTGGAGCCGTTAGAGACGCCCTGCTGGATAAAAAAGCTAAAGACAAAGACTGGGTTGTTGTCGGATCTTCGCCTGAAGAAATGATATCTAATGGATTTAAACCCATAGGAAAAGATTTCCCTGTATTTCTCCATCCAACATCAAAAGAAGAATATGCACTTGCAAGAACTGAACGAAAGACTGGTCATGGCTATCATGGTTTTAATTTCTATTATGGTAAAGAGGTAACGCTAGAAGAAGACCTGTTGAGAAGAGATTTAACAATAAATGCAATAGCAAAGGACTCTGATGGCAATATTATTGATCCCTATGGAGGCAGAAATGATATTAAGAATAAAATATTCAGACACGTATCAGATGCATTTTCAGAAGATCCATTAAGAGCTATTAGGCTTGCTCGATTCCATACTTATGAACATTTAAAAGATTTTGTCTATTGATGAAAGCACTGAAAAAATGCTCGAAGAAATTGTTAGCTCCGGTGAAATAGCAAATCTGTCATCTGACAGAATTTGGACTGAGACTGACAGAGCATTAAGTTCAGAAAATCCAAATATATTTTTTGAGGTAATAATAAAATATAAAATGCACTCACCCTTCTTTAATAAATTAAGAGTTCCTATATGTGATACAAGTTCAAATAACCTCATTCGATGGGCCGAACTTCAAGTCAACAATGATTTTTCTTTGGGAGACAATCTTCCAGTACCTAATGCGCAAAAAAATGCGTCAGATGTTTTGATGAGGTTAATAAAAATTACCAAAGATATGTCTAATGAATCACTTATAGATTTGTTACCTAAGCTTAATATGGAAAGAAATCAGTCACTGATCAGTGACTTATGCAGCCTACCGCATCTTTCAGATTCGAAAGATTTAATATTAAGATTATTAGCAAATACAATTGAAGCAGATTTTTCTGTTCTTAAAAATATTCCAACTGAGAAAATTTATGAAGAAAAGCATAAAATATATAAACAAATAGTTAATCAATCTTTATGAATAAAACCATATTAATTACTGGCGCAGCAAAAAGAATAGGTAAAGAAATAGCCTTAACTTTTTCTCAAATGGGGTGGAATATCATTATTCACTACAATTCTTCAAAAAAGGATGCGCAGGATTTGGCAGATCAAATCAATTCTCATAACCCCAACTCTGCAAAAATCATTCAAGCTAATTTAGACATCTCATCAGATGTTCAACGATTAGTTGATGAATCTAAATTATGCTTTGATTCAATCGATGTTTTAGTAAACAATGCTTCAACTTTTTATCCAACCCCTATTGATGAAATCTCTGAAGAGCATTGGGATAAATTGATTGGAAGTAATCTTAAAGGTCCATTATTTTTAATTCAGGGTTTAAAAGATAAGCTAATTGAATCAAGGGGTTCTATAGTAAATATTACGGATACAAATTTAAGCAAAGGCGTTGCAAATTTTTCTATATACGCTTCTGCCAAAGGGGGTTTAGAATCGATAACTAAGGTTCTTGCAAGAGAATTAGCTCCAGAAGTTAATGTTAATGCAATTGCTCCTGGTGCAATGCTCGAACCACCTGATGTAACTTGGACTGATGAACAAAAGGATAAAGTGATAGCTAATATCCCACTCAAGAAGATGGGATCTGAAAAAGATATCGCTATGACTGTTAAGTTTGTTGTTAGTTCAAAGTATATGACAGGGCAAGTTATTAAAGTTGATGGAGGAAGATCACTCTCATGACAAGCGATGCTCAAAAATATGAAAAAATATTTTCAGGAACAAAAGAAGTTGCTGAAAATTTAAAAATAGATGCTTCAAAACTTCAACCATGGATTGATGCTCATGTTCCTGGAGCTGGTTCTATAAAATCAATAGAGCAATTTAGGGGCGGTCAATCTAATCCTACCTATAAAATTATCACTGATAATAAAAATCTAGTTCTAAGAAGAAAGCCACCGGGCAAGCTTCTGCCTTCAGCCCATGCTGTCGACAGAGAATATAAAGTCATCACTGCTCTTGGTCAAACTGATGTTCCTGTTCCAAAAACCTACGGTCTTTGTGAAGATGAAGATGTAGCTGGAACCACTTTTTTTGTTATGGATTGTTTAGATGGAGATATTTATTGGGATCATATGCTCCCCTCTCTTTCAAAAGAACAAAGGATTAAAGTCTATCAAAGTAAAAATAAAACTCTTGCAGCGCTTCATAGTGTTGATTACAAAAAAGTTGGATTAGAGGATTATGGTAAACCTGGTAATTATGTTGCAAGGCAAGTTTCAAGATGGTCTAAACAATACCTAGCATCTGAGACAGACAATATTGTTGAAATGAATAATCTTATAGAGTGGTTACCAGAAAATATTCCTGATGATGATGAAACCTCAATTGTTCATGGAGACTATCGTTTAGATAACATGATAATGAAGAACCAAGAAGTCATAGGTGTTCTTGATTGGGAACTTTCTACTTTAGGTCATCCAATTGCAGACTTTTGCTATCACTGTCTTACATGGAGAACAGAGCCATTATTTTATGATCATGCAAAATTAAAAGAAATGGGCATTCCAAATGAAATGGAATATCGCGACATGTACTCTGAAATTACAGGAAAAGATCTATCAGCTAATTGGGAATTCTATATGGCCTTCAGCTTATTTAAAGTAGGTGCTATATGCCAGGGCATTCTTGGTAGAGTTAGAGATGGAACTGCTTCAAGCAAGCATGCTGAAGACAGAGGAATGAAAGTCTACCCTCTTTCACAATATGCTTGGTCAATTGTAGAAAATAACTTTAAATAGTTTTTTTAAAAAAAAGTATTATTCCAGTAATTGAGCTAATTAGAGCAAGAACAGAAAATATCTTTAATAACAAATTATTAATATTGTCTCTATCTTGATAATCCATAATGTGTAAAGCCCATAAAAGATCCCACGCTCTCCATGAATCAGATCTTATAGCAGCTATATCTCCTGTCATAGAATCAACATAAATATTAATTCCATCATTAGTGTCCGTAGAGACTTTATATATAGGCAGTCTTCTACCCCTATACTCAACACCTCTCTCAACTTTTTCAATTAAACTCACACTTATAGGATTTAACGATGTTTTTTCTTTTGCAATTGTTATTGCCTCTTCAGGTGACAACATATCAACTGGAAAATTTTGAGGATAAGTAGAGTACGTTTTTACTCCATTATCATTTGTTTCAATAATATCTTGTCCGAGTCTTTTAAAAATTCTGTATTCGGTCTCTAAGGGCAATCGATATTGCTCTCCCCTAACCATCTCAATTTTATTAAATGCAAAATAAATTCCAGAGACTGTCCAAAGCAAAAGCTGAATAGCAATAAATATACTTAAGTATCTGTGAATCTTTCTAATTGTAAATTTATTTGCCATTTATAAAACTTCTTTTAGTGGTTCTGATACAAATGAATATTTTTCTATCTCATCACTTTCATATAATATTTCGTCTTCGTCGATTTGAAGAACTATATCAATGTCTAATGTTCTAGCACTAAACTTAGGAACATCTCTTTTTCTGCCAGATTCATTTTCAATATCTTTAAGTTTTTCATTAAGATCATCAAAATTAAGATCGGACTCACCTGCTACTACTAAATTTAAAAAGTCATCACCCTCAAATCCTTCGGCTTTAGTTTTGTGAATAGATGAAAATTTGGTATTTGTTAATATTTTATTTAATTGCTCGATAGCAAAAAT
This sequence comes from Gammaproteobacteria bacterium, assembly GCA_038142505.1. Taxonomy (GTDB): domain Bacteria; phylum Pseudomonadota; class Gammaproteobacteria; order Magnimaribacterales; family D2472; genus SCGC-AAA076-P13. The sequence goes on from JAYQKD010000001.1 coordinate 126,068, forward strand.
GATATTTGCTTCAGCATTTATGTTACTTCCTAAGGATAAGAAATATTGCATTATCTATGAATAATTAGGCCGACATCTTTTGAGCCTCTTATAGCTCCTGGTTTTGATACCCTTAGCTTTATTGATTCAACTCCGTATTCATTTTTTACTAAAGAGGCTATGCCTTCAGCAAGAGTTTCTTGAAGTTGAAATGATGACTCTTCTACAAATTTTATTACGCCTTTTGCAATAGCTTTATAATCGACTGTATCTTCAATTGAATCTGTCGCAGCTGCTTTTTACAGTCAAATGGGAACTCTAAATCAATGCTTACTTCTTGTTTAACTTTTCTTTCCCAATCAAATATACCTATGATTGTTTTTACTCGAAGATCTTTTATATAAATAATGTCTTTCATGTAGTTAATTCATTTAAAGGCCATCTTGCTCTTACATAAGAGGCCTTAGGTTCAATCTTATCAGAAGATCTTAAAGATCCAACAAAAGCAATCATTGCAGCGTTATCACCACAATATTTTAAAGATGGATAAAAAACTCTTATCCCTAATGAATTTTCTAGATCTTTTATAGCAGCACGAAGTGCTTTGTTAGCAGCAACACCTCCAGCAATAATTACATCAGACCTTCCACTTGCTTCAACAGCTTTTTTAATCTTACGTGTTAAAACATCAATAACCGCTTGCTGAAAAGAAGCGGCTATATCTGCTTTAATCTCATCGGTCATGTTTTCAATATCTCTGACGGTATACAAAACTGAAGTTTTTAATCCACTAAAACTTAAATCTAAATTATCGCTATGCATCATAGGCCTTGGAAAATCATAAGCATGAGGATTGCCATTTGATGCAAGTTTTTCAATATGAGGGCCTCCTGGATATGGGAGATCTAGTAATTTTCCAACTTTATCAAAAGCTTCACCAACAGCATCATCTTGTGATTGGCCTAATATTTCATATGCACCCCTCTCTTTAACGTCAACAATCATGCTATGACCGCCACTTACTAGTAGAGAGATATACGGGGTTTGTATTTCTGGAAACTCCATAACTGGAGACATTAAGTGCCCCTCTAGATGATTAATTGGCAATAAGGGGATTTTTAGAGCAGTTGATAAACCCTGAGCAAAGCTTTCACCAATTAGCAAAGCTCCCAGTAGTCCTGGTCCTGATGTATAAGCGATTTGATCAATCGAATTGATATCAATATCAACTAGAGCTTCTTCCAAAACCGTTACAATTTTTACACAATGATCTCTTGATGCAAGCTCGGGGACAACGCCACCATATTCAGCATGCATTTTAATCTGACTAAATACGGACTCACCAATAATGCCATTTTCAGTGTCATATATTGCAATAGCGGTTTCATCGCAAGAAGTTTCAATTCCTAAAGTTTTCATAAATTTTTAATAAAATGTTTTGCAAATTTTCTAATTACAGCCTAAACTACGCGACACATTATGCCTTCAATTATAATAAAAGAAACAGAACATTTTGACATTGGTCTTAGAAAGTTCAAGCGTGCCTGCGAAAAAGCAGCAATTGTTCCTGAGATTAGAGCAAGAGAGTTCTATGAAAAACCAACTGAAAAAAGAAAGCGATTAATGGCAGCAGCTGTTAAACGTGCTAGAAAATCAAATAGAAAGTTTTCTTTCCCAAGACAAAGATCTTTTAGATAATCTTGACCCTTCTTTCTGAAATTCAATCTGATCTTAAACAAGCAATGCTTGATAAAGATGATATGACTCGCGACACTTTAAGAATGTTTAAATCAGAAGTTCAAAAGTTTGAAATTGATAATCAAGAAACTGTTGATGATGCAAAGGCTCTATCCATTATCAATAAAATGATTAAACAAAGAAATGATTCTATTGCTCAATTTACAAGTGGCGGCAGATCAGATCTTGCTGAAAAAGAACAGCTTGAAGTTAATGTCTTGTCTAAATACAAGCCAGCACAGTTAGACGAATCTCAAATTTCTGAAAAAGTTTCTAGTGCTATTGCAGAATCCGGTGCTACTTCTATGCAAGACATGGGTAAAGTCATGGGTGTTCTAAAAAACTCAATTCCTGCTGGAACCGCTGATATGGGCTTAGTCAGCAAAATTGTTAAAGAGAATTTATCTTAATATTTGGATAATCATCCATAGGATCAAATTATGGAAAGAAGCAACGACCGAAAGCTTAATCAACTAAGAGATATAACGATTGAACCCAATGTTAATATGCATGCCGAAGGCTCTGTATTAGTTTCTTTTGGAAATACAAAAGTAATTTGTACAGCCACCATTGATACTAATGTTCCTAGATGGATGAAAGGTAGTGATGAGGGATGGGTTACTGCAGAATATGGCATGCTTCCTAGATCGACCAATGAAAGAATGAGCAGAGAAGCTGCAAGAGGTAAGCAAAGCGGCAGAACTCAAGAGATCCAAAGATTAATTGGTAGGTCGCTAAGACAAGCGGTAGATCTAAAATATATTAAAGGAAAAACTATTAATATTGATTGTGATGTAATCCAAGCAGATGGTGGCACAAGAACTGCTTCCATTACAGGTGGTTGTGTCGCATTATTCTTAGCTTTACAAAATCATCATGATGATCATAGAGCAATTAAAAGACATATAGCTGCAGTTTCATTGGGTATATTAAATGATGAAGTTATCCTTGATCTTGATTATAAAGAGGATAGTAATGCTGAAACAGATTTAAACCTTGTTATGACAGATTCGCTTGAACTCATAGAAATTCAAGGCACTGCTGAGGAAGCACCTTTCACAAAAGATCAATTAAATCAGATGTTAGAGCTTGGAAGTTCTGCTATTGCTGATATTATTGAAAAACAAAAAGCCTGTTTGAAATAAGTGGAAGACTATCAAAAAAAATTTCTTGAATTATCTTTAAATGCCAAAGTTCTAGAATTTGGTGACTTCACACTAAAATCTGGAAGAAAAAGCCCTTATTTTTTTAATGCAGCCAGAATGCTTAATGGTGGATATCTTTATGAGCTTGCAGAGTGCTACAAACATGCGATTAATGCCGCTAATTTAAAATTTGATTGTATATATGGGCCTGCATATAAAGGTATTTTTCTTGGTTCAATAATTGCCATGATTTTTGATAAAGATGGTTTTAAATATCCTTTATCATTTGATCGCAAAGAAATTAAAGATCATGGTGAGGGTGGAACAATTATTGGCAACAACCCTTCTGGCGATGTTCTTATAGTTGATGATGTCATATCAGCTGGCACTGCTGCTAAAGAATCTATAAAGATGATCAAATCAACTGGAGCAACTCCAAAAATAATGGTGGTTGGCTTAGATAGACAAGAAAGAGGAAGCGGAAATCTTTCTGCTAGAAAAGAACTTGAAGAAGAGTTTGGCATGCAAGTAATATCTATAATTAATTTAGATACTTTGATTACATATTCTCAATCTAACTCAGGTTATGAAACACATCTTGAGAGACTTCAAGCCTATAGAAACGAATGGGGGGCATAGATGTTTTCTGGCATAGTTTCTCACAAGGCAAAAGTATCAAAGGTACAGAATTTTAATGATTTCATTCGCATTCATATTTCAACACCAAAAAACTTTAATAAGGGCTTAAAAAAAGGTGCTAGCATTTCGGTAAATGGAGTCTGTCTTACATCAAAAGATAATGGTATTACAAATCTTAAATTTGATGTCATAGAAGAAACATTACTTAAAACTAACTTAAAAAATATTTCAAAGGGTGACATTGTAAATTTAGAAAGATCAATTAAAGCTTCATCTGAAATAGGTGGCCATCTTATGTCAGGACATATTCATTTTACTGGAGAGGTAAAAAAAATATTTGAGAAAGAAAATACCAAAGATATGAAAATATCAATTGCAAGAGAATACTCAGATTACATTTTAGAAAAAGGTTATATTGGTATTAATGGTTGTAGCTTAACTATAGGAAAGGTTTTCAAAAACCAATTTAACATTCATCTTATTCCTGAAACCCTTAAAATTACAAATTTAGACAAACTTGAAGAAAAAGATTTAGTGAATATTGAAATTGATCAAACAACTATAGCAATAGTTGATACCGTTAAGAAAACCCTAGCTGCTCAAAAATCTTGATAAAACAGCCATTCGGATGGCAACACCATTTGCGATCTGGTTTCTAATTACAGATTGTTCAGACTGGTACACACTTTCTGAAATTTCTACATAATTCACAGGCCCAGGATGCATAATGATTGCATCGCCTTTGGCTTGCTCAAGCTTCTCAGATGTAAGTTGATATGCTTGTTTGTATTCATCTAGGTCAAGATCAAGCGTTTCTTCAAACCTTTCATATTGTATTCTTAATGTTATGACCACATCTGCATCATGAAGTGCAGTATCGAGATCAGGCTCATACCTTCCTAATACAGGATTGGTATATTTAGTAGACATGCTTGGATGACCGCAAAAAGTTAAAGAATTAAATGAGAAATTTGAGACGCCTTCAACAAAAGATGATGTTACCCTCGAGTGATCAAGATCACCAACAATAACTATATTAAGATCATCTATAGAGCCTTTATGCTCAATTATAGTCATTAGATCAATCAAAGCCTGGGTTGGATGAGATATAGAGCCCTCTCCTCCGTTGATAAATACCATTTCAGGCAGGTATTCTGCAAGATCCCTGATAACTGATTCAGGGTGTCGTAGGACACACAGATCTACACCCATTAAACTAAGTGCATCTACAGTCTCGTAAATTGATTCACCTTTTTCAACAGATGAATTTGAAATATCAAAACCTACTACTGAACAACCAAGATTTTTGGCTGCTATTTCAAAAGAGGATTTAGTTCTTGTACTTGGCTCACAAAAACATTAGCAATAGTTTTATCTGGAAATAAATTTTCTTTTCTAAAAGAGCCATCATCTTGTTTGAAATTTTTTGCAAATTCTATTAGATCTAAAATTTCTTTTTTAGATAAATCACTGATCGAAAGAAGATTTTTACTCATGGCAAACTAAAACTGCATCCATTTCCACATTAACTCCAAGCGGCAAGGCTGAAACTTCAACCGTTGCTCTTGCTGGATAAGGTTCTGAAAAATATTTTTTCATTGTCTCATTTACAACTGCAAAGTCATTCATATCGGTTATGTAAATTGTAAGTTTTACAATATCAGCAAGCGACCCGTTAGCCTCTTCACATATTGCCATAAGATTTTTTATTACCTGCTCTGCCTGATCTTGAATTGAGGCGTTCATCAAGTCTCCGGTCTCTGGGTTGATGGCAACTTGTCCAGACACAAATGTGAATCCTCCAGCAGAAACAGCTTGAGAGTATGGCCCTATGGCTTTTGGGGCATCTTTCTGTGAAAATTATTTTCTTTGTCATAATTTATATCTTGGATTTATTTTTGATATGCATTGTACCTAAAATTAAATTTTAAGGTTTATTATTTTTCGTTTATTAATCTTGTGCAGCTTGTTGTTATTTTTTTTGATCTAATCTTTAACATTATATTATTTAATTCTTCAAGATCTTCAACATCTACCTCCATCTCAAACGAAGCAAATGTACTATCAATATTTTTTGTATTAATTTGTTCAATATTTATACCTGCCTTTGTAAAAACTGAAACTAAATCAGCTAAAACACCCATTTCATCAATAGTAACGATATTGATCTTTGCTGTGTAAACATGGGTTTTGGTATTAACAGCCCACTTTCCTGGGATATATCTTGGATCTTTAGAAATAAATGGCGCAACCTGTTTGCATCGTTTATGGTGAATAACAATTCCTCTTTCTGTATCAGAATGAGCTATTACAGGATCTTTATAGACAGGATGGCAACATTTTGCAAAAACAACCGAAACTCCCTCAATATGATTATCATGAATAAAAACAGGTTTAATTCTTGGTGTCAGTATCTTTTCTAATCTTTAATCCAGAATAAAATCTCTCAGCAACAATATTGCCAGTTCTTTTTCCTGAGCCTAATTCGGTAAGAAGTTTATTTAGAGATGAAACTCCTATTGAATCAAGAACTCTCTTCAAAGTACTGCCTCTGTAATCTTTTAAAGACTTTCCAGATCTTTGTAACTCAGATTCCAACATAAACTTCCCAGCTTTTCTTGCTGATGAAACTTTTTGAGTTCTTAGTCTAGCCCTAATTCCGCTTCTAGCTTTACCTGTTACAACAAAGTTTAGCCATGCAGGATCTGCTTCAACTGTTTTGCTTGATGTAATAATTTCAACTGTCTGACCGCTTTCCAGTTCGACATTTAAAGGAGCCTCTCTTCTATTTACTTTACAACCCACAATACTATCACCAAGACCAGTATGAACTTCATATGCGAAATCTATTGGAGTAGCTCCTGCCTTTAAGGCATAAATATCTCCTTTAGGAGAGAATAAATAGACCTCTTCAGAATCAAGATCTTTCTTAAGAGAATCAGCAAACTCTGTAGGGTTTGATGATTTCTTTTGCAAATCAATAAGACTTGATAACCACCTGCTAGCTCTTAACCCTGTTCCAATACCAGCATCATCATCTGTTTTGTAGCTCCAATGGGCGGCGATACCCATATTGGCCGTTGCCCACATGCTTCTTGTTTGAATTTGAACTTCTATGGGAAAAGCATCTAACGCAAGTAAACTCGTGTGCAAGGCTTGATAGCCATTAGTTTTTGGAATAGCTATATAGTCCTTAAATTTATTCTCAATTGGTGAGAAATAATTATGAATAATGCCTAGAGATCTATAACAGTCATCAACAGAATCTACCAAAATTCTGAAACCGTATACATCAAGTATTTCTGAAAATGGTTTATGTTTGGTTTTAATTTTATTGTAAATACTATAAAGATTTTTTTCTCTTCCCTTTACGCCAGCATCTTCAATTCCATTAGATTTAAGTCGACTTTTAAGCTCTTTCCTTATCTTTTGAACTATTTTTTTTCTTCCGCCGCTTGAAGTCTTAATTGCACTTTTTAATAAATCAGCACGCATTGGGTGAAGGCATTTAAAAGCCCTATCTTCGAGTTCTGCCCTTATGTCTTGCATACCCACTCTTAGTGCCAATGGGCCATATAAATCTAATGTCTCTTTTGATTTTTGTATTTGTTTATTTCTTGGAACGAATTCAATGGTTCTCATATTGTGCAGCCTGTCACACAATTTAACTAAAATAACTCTTACATCATTTGCCATTGCTAATGCCATTTTTTGAAGATTATTGGCATTTTTGTCAGCTACATTTTTAAGATCTATTTTTCCTAACTTACTTACCCCATCAACAATATGAGCTACATCATTGCCAAATATTTTAGCTAAATTATTTTTTTGAACATTACAGTCTTCGAGCACATCATGCATTAATGCTGCACATATGGAATCACAGTCCATTTTGAGCTCAAGTAATATTTCTGTTACTAGCTACTGGATGAGTTATATAGTCTGAGCCATCTTTTTTCTTTTTTGACCCATGTGAGCATAAAAAGCAAATGAGTATGCTTTCTGAATTTTTTTTATATCTTCAGGACTTAGGTAAGTTTTACATGTTTTATATAGAGATGTCGGGAGTTTTAATAGACTTTTATCGGAAAAATTAATCAGATGATTTGGGAGAACCGATTCACTCAAATTAGTTCTCCAAAATTCATTTATTCAACTGTTTCTGTTTCTTCAGTACCTGGTGCTGCAAAACCATCTAACAATACATCTTCTTCTAGAGTTCTATCTAGTGTTTCTTTATCAAGAAGACCTGCTTCAATTTCTCTAAGTGCGACTAATGTTGGTTTATCATTGTCCCACTCTACTAAAGGGTCTCTGCTAGTAGTTGTTAGCTGTCTAGCTCTTTTTGATGCCATGATAATAAGATCAAACCTACTTGGTACAACCTGTAAACAATCTTCTACTGTAATTCTAGCCATATAATTTCTCCTAGGGAGCGTATTCTATTTCTAATAAGACATTAAGACAACATATCTCTTAATATCTTAATATTTATTTTATCGTTATTTTTGGGTGATTTTCCATTAATAATAATATTAACAATTTTCTCATAGGCTTGTTCGAAGTTATCATTTAAAACTCTGTAATCAAATTCTTCAGCAAACTTCAACTCTTCCTTTGCATTTTTCAAGCCTGGTATCAATTACATTTTCTGAATCTAGGCCCCTTTTTATTAGTCTTTTTTCTAGCTCTTCAATGCTTGGAGGAATAATAAATATTGAAATATGATCGATGCCAGTTTTTTTTATTAGCTTAAAGCCTTGAACGTCAATATCACAAATTACATTTATTCCTTTATTTAACCTTTCATCAATATACTTATGTAAAGTACCGTATTGATAGTTATGTACAATTGCACATTCAATAAAAGCATTTTCTTCTTTCAGTGAATTAAACTCATTTTCAGTAACAAAAAAATAATGCTTGCCCTCTTCCTCTCCTTCTCTTGGAGATCTTGTGGTAGCTGATATTGAAAGCTCAATATTTTCAAAGTTGGCAAGGATTGATTGAATTAAAGAAGATTTTCCTGCTCCAGATGGAGCAGCAATAACAAATAACTTCCCCTTTCTATTATTCAATATTTTGAGCCTGCTCGCGCATTTCCTCGACTATAAGCTTCATATCTAATGCTATTTGTTTATATTTAGGTATATCTAATTTAACTGATAATGTACTGGTTTCTCTGAATAATTCCTGTAAAATAAAATCTATTTTTTTTCCACTTCCACTTCTGGACACCAATTCCTTTCTTTAAAGATGAGGTATGAAAATTTATTCTTTCTATTTCCTCTGCAACATCATGCTTTAAAGCGAGCAAGGCCACTTCTTGAGCAAGCCTGTCATTATCAACAGTTTCACATATATTATTTCAACTTTCTTTTTAAGAGATTCAGATCTTATTTTTAATAATTTTTTATTAGAGCTTTCCAGCTTAGAAATACACTTATTAATTTTATTTAATTTAGATAAAAATAATTTATTTATTTTTTCTCCTTCTGCAGCTCTATTTAATAAAAAGGTTTTAAAAGCATCTTTAAAAACTTTCTTTATTAAGTTTTGGTTAAATTGAATTTTTTGTTCTGTCTTAATGATTCCAGGAATGTCTTTGATATCTGAAAAAGTTAGCTTTTTAATTTCTAAAAGCTTAACTTCATCAATTGATTTGCTCAAATTTCTTAAAGAATCTTTATTGATTATGTATGAATTGCTAGATGGAAATTTTAACTTTAGTCTTATGTCTAATGTTCCTCTTTTAACCTTTTTACTGATAGCATCTCTAATAAATAGATCAAGCTCATTACTAATATCATTAGGCTTGATAGAGATATCTAAGAATCTATGATTTACTGATTTAATTTCACAGTAAATTTCTGTTTCTTTGTTTATATGCCTTGAATGCCCAAAGCCCGTCATACTTGATGTCATAACTTTATTGTATTTTGCCTAGAGTTTTTGTTCTAGTTTAATTTTTTTAAAATTTAAATCCTGTCTGTTTTAACTTGGTATTTATAATTGATTTTTCAGAAAAAAGAATTTCTGAATCCTCAGAACAGTTAATAATATTAGCTTGGCTGCTTTCAGATTTGTATTCAATAAAATGAGCTATTATTTTTGCAGCTTGATCTCTATGTAATTTATTATGAGAAGTCTTTTTTGATTGGTTGTCATATAAACCTGAGAATCTAAGAATGGTGAGTTTAGGCCCAATATTTGGGATAAAGCTTTTGATTCATATTCTAGGATCAATTTGCCTCTAAATTCAGATGGTTTTTCTATTGATTTTTCATCTACAAGCACCTTTATGGTGACCGCCATAGACTCTAGTAGAAGATATTGCAATTACCTTATTAATATTTAGATTTGATAATAGGTTTAAGATATTTTTTGTGGCAATTATAAAGCCATCTTTATAACCTTTCTCGTCAAGGCTGCTAGGCTTGGGGATTATTATTACTGAATCAAAATTTTTAGCTTTTAAATCAATTTTTTTATCTGAAAGCCAATCCCAGTTAAATTTATTTATATTTGGATTGTTAGAATCATTTCTTGAAATAGCATAAATATTTATTGATTTAGTATCGAGAATTTTAATTAACCTTTTGGCAATATCTCCATAGCCTATTATTAGGATATTTTTTTGCATCAGTTAATTTTACACATGATCCAGAGAAGAATCTCTGGATCTATGTTTATTTAGAAAAAATTATATGCTTAGAAGCGGAGCTATAACCAAACTGACGATTGCCATAACATTAATTAAAATGTTCATGGACGGGCCTGAAGTATCTTTAAAGGGGTCGCCAACCGTGTCACCAACAACTGCTGCCGCATGTGTGTCAGAACCCTTGCCACCAAGATTGCCCTTTTCAACATATTTCTTTGCGTTGTCCCATGCTCCACCAGCATTAGCCATCATAAGTGCAAGCGATACACAGCCAAGAAGACCTCCTGCTAACATGCCTCCTAAAGCTTGTGCTCCAAGACCAAAACCAACAATTGCTGGCATTGATACTGCTATTATTCCTGGCCATACCATTTTCTTTAAAGCAGCTTCAGTAGCAATTTCAACACATTTTTCTGAATCAGGTTCTGCTGTGCCTTCCATTAACCCAGGTATTTCTCTAAATTGTCTTCTTATTTCATTAATCATTTCAAAAGCAGCATCACCAACAGCTGTCATGGTTATTGAAGAAACCAAGAAAGGTATACACACTCCAATAAACATCCCAACTAAAACAATTGGCTCTGTCAGAGCTAATGTAAATGAAGGATTTTTAGCCCCTACAACAGCTGAAAATGCCGAAATAATAGCTAGAGCAGCTAGAGCTGCGGCTCCAATTGCGAAACCTTTTCCAATTGCAGCAGTAGTATTTCCTAATTCGTCTAGAGAATCAGTAATTTCTCTAACCTCTTCACCCATACCTGACATCTCAGCAATACCTCCAGCATTATCCGCAACAGGTCCATATGCATCAATCGCCATTGTGATACCTACAGTTGCAAGCATGCCAACTGCAGCAATTCCAACGCCATAAATACCTGATAATTGAGTTGAGACAAGAATAATTCCAGCCAAAATAACAATAGGTATTACAACAGACTGCATTCCAACTGATAATCCAGAAATCATTACTGTTGCAGAACCAGTTTCTCCTGATTCAGCAATTTTTCTCACAGGGCTTCCACCTGTGTAATATTCTGTAATGAGTCCTATTAATACTCCACCAACAGCTCCGGCAATAACACACCACCAAACATTCATTCCAACTCCATTAAAAGAATCGATAATAAAATAGGCCATTGCTACAAATATTACTGGGGCTAAAAGTGTTCCAGATCTTAAAGCACTTGCAGGTGCTTTTGCAGATTGAAGTTTTACTATGAATATACCAATAATTGATGCTATCAAACCAGTTGATGCTAATGCCAAAGGAAGCATCATCATATCTTCGTTGCCTAAAGTATATGCTATTGCTATTGATGCGATCATAGAACCGCAATATGATTCAAATATATCTGATCCCATTCCAGCTACATCACCAACATTATCACCAACATTGTCAGCGATAACGCCTGGATTTCTTGGATCATCTTCAGGAATTCCAGCTTCAACCTTACCAACAAGGTCAGCTCCAACATCTGCACTCTTTGTAAAGATTCCACCACCTACTCTAGAAAATAGAGCTACTATAGAAGCGCCCATGGCAAAACCTTCAAGCTTATGAGGATCAATGCCAGCTGGAACATAAAAATAATATAAAGCTCCTAAACCTATTAAGCCCAATGATGCAACACATAACCCCATTATTGAGCCACCATAAAATGAGACTGACAAAGCTGCAGCAGGACCATCCTTTTGAGCTGCTGTTGCTGTTCTAACATTCGCTTTAGTAGCTGCATACATACCAATAAAACCAGCCACTGATGAGCAAATAGCTCCTATAATTATAGATATTGCTGTATAAGGTCCTAGTGCGAACCATGCTAAAAGAACTATAACCACAATAAAAATTAATAAGTATTTATACTCAGTTTTCATAAAAGCAAGTGCTCCAGCATGAATCTGATCACCTATCTTTTTTACTTTATCTTCGCCGTCTGGATATTTCATCACTAGCATATAGACAAGAGCTGCTGCTAACATTCCAACAACGCCTAAGACTGGTGGTAAAAGTAAAGTATTCATCAATATATCCCCATTTTAAAAAGATGCATTCTAGCAAATTATTATAAAAAAGACGTTGTTTTTAATTATTTATTGAATAAATTTTTATCAATTAGGTTCTCTGAATCTGCAACTATACATGCAACAGCAGCATCTCCTGTTACGTTAACTGAAGTACGCAACATATCTAAAATTCTATCAACAGCTAAAATTATTCCAATAGCCTCAAGTGGTAAGCCAAATTGCTGCAAAATAATTACTAAAGTTATTGTTCCTGCTGAGGGAACGGCCGCAGTACCAATTGAAGTTACAACAGCAAGAATCACTACTTGGATGTATTGAAAAAGCGTTAAGTCTATTCCAGACATTTGTGCGATAAAAACTGTAGCCATGCCCTGCATAATTGCAGTTCCATCCATATTAATTGTAGCTCCAACAGGAATTACAAAAGAGGAAACGTTTTTATTTACCCCTAAATCATCTTGAACAGTTTTTAGTGTTACAGGAATGGTTGCTGCGCTTGAGGATGTTGAAAAAGCAAATATAGCAACATCTTTCATTTTTTTGTAAAAAGTAGGCAAGCTTAGATTAGTAAATAACTTTAGGATTAGTGAATAGGTAAAGATTGCATGAATTAACAGATACTATTATTAGCAAAAGTACATATTTAAATGCTTCTTGGAAGATATCTAATCCGTCTGTAATTACAAATTTACCAATTAAACAAAAACCCCAATTGGTGCAAAAGATATAACCATTATGACTAGCTGCATAAACACAGTATTTAGTTTTTCAAATGATTCACTAAAGTTATTTGTAAGATGATTTGTTTTATTCAATGCAAGGCCAAATAAAATACTAAAGAAAACAACTGCTAGCATCTGATTTTGTGCCATAGCTTCAATGATATTTGATGGAAAAATATCTAAAATTGTTTCATATATTCCCTGACCTTTTGGTAGTTGATCTGGCGGTGCAATTTCTGATGAATAACCTGCACCTGGTTTAAAGATGGAGCCAATAAATAAAGATAGAGAAACAGCTATAGCAGTAGTTGATAAATAAAGAGTGATTGTTTTTAAAGTTATGTTACCCAAGCTTTGCATGCTGGTAAGGGATGAAATACCAGATACTAAAGAAAAGAATACCAAAGGAACAATTAAAAGCTTAAGTAGATTTATAAAAATAGCACTACCTAAATTAAAGACATATACTTTAATAAATTCTAGGAAACTTTCTGAGAAAAAACTTACATAGTATAGAAGAGAGCCAACTACAAAACCCAAAAACATTCCAAGTAAAATATTTCTTGTTAAATTTTTGGGAGTTTCAATCATTCTATCTCAATCATATCAAAATCTTCTTTTCCAACACCACACTCTGGACATAACCAATCTTCAGGCACGTCTTCCCATCTTGTCCCAGGCTCTATTCCATCTTCTGGCCAGCCCAAAGCTTCATCATATATTAGACCACAAACAATACATTCATACTTTTTTAATTTCATATCCATATTTTTTAATTTTACTTTGATTAAAAGTGTGGGCGTTATAATATCAGATTTATCGAGTAATTAATGAAGCTAAAGAAAATATCATCTTGGAAAAATTTTGAATCTATTGAATCAAAAATATCAAAAAATGAAATACGTTCGTGGTTGCTTGAAAATGGCCCCATAACCAAAAGAATAAAAAAAAATGGATCATTTAAACTTCATCTTATTCAAGATGAATTATCTTTTATAGAACAAGAAGATAAAGACTTTATCGACTGTACATCTAATGAAATAAAATTAAGAGAAGTTATTCTTTTTTGCAATGATGAGCCAATAGTTTTTGCTCAAACAATAATCCCTGTTGAAACAATTTCAAAAGGATTAAAGCAATTAGGAAATCTTGGAAATAAACCCTTGGTGATATTCTCTTTGAGAAAGATATTTTTACTAAAGATAAGGTTCTTTATGCCCTCTTTGAAAAAAACTCACGTTTATATTGGGGAAGAAAAGCAAAATATATTGTTAAAGGTTATAAATTCTCGGTTATGGAAGTTTTTTTAATTGATGCGAAAGATGGATAAATTTAAAAGCTATATAAAGCTTGCTCGACTTGATAAACCAGTTGGTATATATCTTTTGTTATGGCCATCACTATTGGTCTTATGCTTGGAATATTAGAATCAAGTCTTTTTGAACTTAAGAGTTTTCTGATAGTTTTAATTGGTTCGATTTTAGTAAGATCTTGTGGCTGTGTGATTAATGATATTAGTGATTATAAGTTTGATAAATTAGTCTCAAGAACAAAAGATAGGCCAATTGCCTCTGGTGAAATTAGTCTAAAAGAAGCTTGGATATTTTTTTTCATAACAGCATCTTTTTGTTTGAGTCTTTTGATATTTGTTCCAAAAATAACTTTATATATTTCAATGATTATTGCGGTTTTTATCATAATATATCCTCTAACAAAAAGATTTTTAAAAGCACCTCAATTTTTTTTGGGCATAACCTTTGGATCTGGAACTTGATATCTTATCAGTCTTGTATCAACAAATTTCTCCTTATCAATATTGCTTCTATTTTTAGGAACAGTTTTATGGATCATTAGTTTTGATACTATCTATGCCCTAGAAGATATAGAAGATGACCGAATTATTGGAATTAATTCAACACCAATATTATGGGGAGATAAGGCGATTTTTATTAGTAAAATTTTTCATATATTATTTTATTTTTCTCTTTTGTTAATATTTTTTATAAATCAATTTTCCCTTTTCTTTTTAGCAATATTATTAATTATTGTTGTGTATTTATTTTTACCAAAATAGTCTTGTTAATCAGGGGAAATACTTAAAATCATTCAAAATGAATAATTGGGTTGGCATGATAGCTTCGATTGGCTTTGTAATCGAAATTTTTCTGATCTAGGCATCTTGAAATGAAAAGCAAATTTATTGAAAGCTTATCTGAAATTTCATCTGTTGATTTCAATCAGATCATTGATGAAAAAGATAAGCCTTTCATGTCATATGAATATCTCTATGCATTGGAACAAAGTAAATCTGTTCACGCAAATAATGGCTGGCAATCATTTCACTTAACTCTGGCTGAAAAGGAAGATCTTTCAGGCTTTATTCCGATATACAAAAAAAACAATAGTCATGGAGAATTTGTTTTTGATCATCAATGGTCTTATGCCCTAAGAAGAGCAAATAGAGATTATTATCCAAAATTACTTAGTGCTATTCCTTTTACCCCATGTGAAACAAGAAAATTTATATCCCCTGAGTCAATAGATGTTCAGAATTTTATTGATCCCATTGTTAATCACATGCAGAAACATAATATTGAAACATGGCACATTCTTTTTCCTGACAAAAATCTCTCTAAAACTCTTATTGAAAATAATTTTATAGAGAGAAGTGGGTATAGATTTGTCTGGAATAACAAAGAATATGAAAACTTTAATGATTTTCTTAAAATTTTTACTTCAAGACAAAGAAAAAATATTAAATCTGAAAGAAAGAAAATCCAAAATCTAGGAATAGAATTTTCAATAAAAGATAGTACCAATATGACGATTGAAGATTGGCAAATTTTTTATGAATTTTATAAATCTACTTATCATGAACGTATGCAAGCACCGTATTTAAATTTTGAATTTTTTAACTTAGTCCACGAATATAGGTCTATTCTTAATCCTGTTATTTTTTTTGCTGAGATTAATCAAGAGAAAATTGCTGGATCTTTATGCTTTCAAAGTGAAAATACTTTTATGGAAGACATTGGGGCTCATCAATAAATATTGATAGCTTGCATTTCGAATGTTGTTATTATCAAGGGATTGAATACTGCATAAAAAATGGGATTAGCTTTTTTGATCCTGGCGTTCAAGGAGAACATAAAATTAGGAGGGGTTTTGAGCCAATGCCAACTAATTCATATCATTATGTTTTAAAAGAAGATTTTAGAAATGCCATTAAATCTTTTTGCAAAGAAGAAAAAATAAACATAAAAAAATATTTAGCAGCTTGCAGTGAATATACACCTATAAAAAAAGAATATAGAATTTAGGTATGTTAAAAACATTGCCTGCAACTTCTCATCATCTGACAGTGTGTGAAGCAAATTTTATTAGGCTTAAAAAATTATTAAATAATTATTCTGTCAGATGAAGTCTTTTTATGAATCTATTAATCCAAATCAATCTTCTCTAAAAATTAATTTTCTTGTATTAAGTAAAACCAAACACACAATAATTCTTGAAGCTAAACAGAGTGGAGATAAAAAAAATATTCACAGTAACTTTGTGCTAAGGATTCAAATCAGCTTAGATGCAAAACTAGCAGAAGTTTTATCTTATCAAGGTGAAAAACCTCTTCCTTTTTTTATGAATCAATCAAAAAGACAATCATTTGATGAGAAACTTCAGCAAAATAAATTCTTAACAGAATGGTTAGAAAGTATTTTTGTCTCAGGTATTTCAGGTAAGGAGCAAATTATTAGTTTATTAAATAATGACTAACACTATTCTTTATTTTCACGGATTTAAATCTTCTAGTGATTCTGGTAAAGCTCAGGAGTTTAAAAAATTTATAGAAAATAAGACATCTCAAACAAAGATTATAATTCCTGATCTTGGAAGATGATTTTCAAAAAGCCAATAAACAAATAAAAAATCTTATAAATAAAAATAGTCCAAATATTTTTTTATGGGAAGCTCATTGGAGGTTACTATGCCCTTTATTTTGCAGCAACTTTATAAAAACAAAATCAGTATTAATTAACCCAGCTATACCTCCATTGAAGGATTTTGAGATTCATCTTGGCAAAAATGAAAATTACGCTACTGGAAATAAATTTACTATTTCAAAAGATGATATTTCTTATGTTAGAAGTCTTCATCATAAGAAAATTTTAGAACCGAAAAATAATTTAATACTATTAGAATCTGGTGATGAAATTCTCAACTATGTTGAATCTTCTAGTTATTTCAGAGGTTCTTATATAGATATATTTTATGGTGGGAATCACTCATATACATCTATTAAAGAAAAATTTATCAAAAATAAAACATTTTTTTGATATAAAATAATTGCATTAAATTAATGCAATATCATATATAAATGCACTAAAATAGAGCACAAATAGTTCAAATATTGTGCATATAGCTCAAATAATAATGGCATGTAAATTGCTTTATTAATAATGCTAAATAAAATTTTATTAGGAGAAATAATGGCAGAATATAAAACTTATGAATACATATGGTTAGATGGTTACCAGCCTGAAGCCAATATGAGAAGTAAGGTGAAGGCTACTGAAGCTGATACACCTCCAGATTGGTCATTTGATGGATCATCTACACAACAAGCAGAGGGTGGTAGCTCTGATTGTTTACTTTTACCTGTTCAGACTTATGCTAACCCAAATGGACATGATATCGTCATGACTGAAGTTCAAGCAGCTGACCACACTACTCACCCATCTAATTACAGAGCAGCAGCCGCTGAGGTTGTTAGTGATGAATGGTGGTTTGGTTTTGAACAAGAATTCTTTTTTACAGACCCTGAAACAGGCGAGCCTCTTGGATGGGAAAATGGAACACCAAAAGAACAAGGAGAATACTATTGCGGTGTTGGTGCAGGTAATGTTGTTGGAAGAGAAATCTCTGATGCGCACCTTCAAGCATGTCTTGATCTTGGCATTACTCTTACAGGTACAAATGCTGAGGTTGCTCTTGGTCAATGGGAATACCAGTGTTTTGGTAAAGGCATAAAAGCAGCTGACGATTTATGGGGGTTAGTAGATATTTACTATTTAAAATTGCTGAAGAATTTGGTGTTGGTGTAAATATCCATCCAAAACCTAAAACAGGTGATTGGAATGGTTCTGGCATGCATACAAACTTTTCAAATGAAGCGATGAGAACTGGTGGCTCTGAAGAGCTATTCAACTCATATTGTGACAAGCTTGGTGAAGTTCATGAAGAAGGTATCGCGTCTTATGGATCAGATAATGATATGAGGCTTACTGGATTACATGAAACTCAAAGCATTGATAAATTCTCATATGGTGTTAGTGACAGGGGTGCAAGTATAAGAATTCCTGTTTATACCGTTGAGCATGACTGGAATGGTTATTTAGAAGACAGAAGGCCTGCTTCTAATGCTGATCCTTATAAAATTTTGGCACACATTGTGGGAACATTAACCAAATAATCCCACTAAAAATATCGACTCCTTGCAAAAGGAGTCGATTCACTGAATGAATAATCCTGAAAAATTTAATCAAAACATATTAAATCAAATCACCTCAGAGATTGTTGTTCTTGATAAAGATTTAAAAGTTATTTGGATTAATGATTCAGCAATTACAAATAACTGGAAAATATCTGACGAACATTCAAATATAAATTCTCAATTTTCATTTCAAACTAATGCTGAATTAAAGCAATTAATAGATGATTGTCTTGATACTGGAAATACAATCATCAAAAGAGATTTCAAATTAGAAAGAGACAATGAAAAATATAGAATTGTAGATTTGACGGTAAATTGGTCTGAATCAGATCAATTGCTAATTTTAGAAGTTTTGTGCGTCGACAATTTACATAAAATTATTGATTCATCAAAAGTTTTTTCAACTCAAAAAATTGCGGCAAACTTAGCTAGAACTCTAGCGCATGAAGTCAAAAACCCATTATCTGGGATAAAAGGTAGTGCACAAATCCTAATGAATAAGCTTAATGATGATTTTTCAAAAAAATTTCTAGATATCATTATCAATGAAACAGAAAGATTGAATAATATTGTTACAAAAATACTCACACCTCCAAAAAAACCAAAACTGGAATTATTTAACATTCATTCAGCACTTGAAAAAGTATTTGCTTTATCGCAAGCCGATGAATATGAAGATTTAAAGATTCAAAGAGACTATGATCCAAGCATACCTGAGGTTTATGGAGATGAAGATCTTTTTATACAAGCCATTCTTAATATTTTTAAAAATGCTCAACAAGCATTAACTTTAACTGAAGAGCCTCTAATAACTATTAAATCAAGAGTTACATATAGTCAGCCTATTAATGGTGTTATTCATTCAACTCTGTGTGAAGTAAGTATTATTGATAATGGGCCAGGAATTCCACAGGACATTCAAGAGCAAATTTTCTTTCCTATGGTTTCATCAAAAGAAAGTGGGTCTGGGCTTGGTTTATCTATCTCTCAAGATATTATTAGAATTCATGGAGGAGCGATATCTTTCAAAAGTGAGTCGAGTGGAACAACTTTCTCAATCTTAGTTCCTATTAATATTGAATCTATAAGCGAGGAAGTAAAAAGTGCATAAAATTTGGGTATCTGATGATGACAATGCAATAAGGATAATCTTAGAAGAAAGTCTTAGTTCTTCAGGCTTTGATGTTAAAACTTTTTCATCTGGTGATGATGTGGTGAATGAATTGAAGAATGATAAACCTGATTTAATTCTTACAGATGTCCAGATGCCAGGCATGCTTGGTTATGATTTACTAAAGCATATTAATGATAATTACGAAGATATCCCAGTCATAATTATGACTGCATTTACTGATATGCAAGCCGCAGTTGATTCATACGGTGGGGGTGCATTTGAATATATGCCAAAGCCGTTTGATCTTGATGATGCTATTCAGATTATAAACAGAGCTCTTGAAGATAAGCCAAAGACCAAAGGACTTAAGTCAAAACCTAAAACAGATATTATTGGAGAATCAGCTTCTATGCAGGCTGTTTTTAGGGCGATAGGCAAGCTATCAACAACAACAGCAACCGTTTTAGTTCAAGGTGAATCAGGAACTGGTAAAGAACTAATTGCAAAATCACTTCATAAAAATAGTCCAAGACATGACATGCCATTTATTGCTCTTAATATGGCAGATATCCCAAAAGAACTTGTAGAATCTGAGCTTTTTGGTCATGAAAAAGGAGCTTTTACTGGAGCCGTTGATAGACGCATAGGTAGATTTGAGCAAGCAAATGGTGGAACACTTTTTCTTGATGAAATTGGTGATATGCCATTGGACTCTCAGACTAGGCTCTTGAGAGTATTGTCTAATAAAGAATTTTATAGAGTTGGTGGAGATAAACCAATAAAAGTAGATGTTCGAATTATTGCAGCCACTCATCAAAATCTTAATAACTTGGTTTCTCAAAAATCATTTAGAGAAGATTTATTTTATAGATTAAATGTTATAAAAATTAATGTTCCTCCTTTAAGAGATAGAAAGGAAGATATAGATGTTTTGACCAAATATTTCTTAAAAAATCATTCAGATTCTTTAGGTGAAGATTTAAGGGTCTTATCAAAAGAAGTTATGGATGCCATAACAAAGTATGACTGGCCCGGCAATGTCAGGCAGTTAGAAAATACATGTTATTGGTTAGCTTTAATGACACCAACTCAAAATGTAAAAGTTGAAGACTTGCCTGAAGAAATTAAAGATCATGAAGTTGCTGAGGTTCCATCTTCTTCTTGGGAAGAAGGTTTTAATAATTGGGTTACAAATGTTGCAACTTCTATAGACAAAGATCTGCTAGATATTGTGAATCCAAAAATAGAAAAAATTATAGTTAAGGCAGCCTTAGAAAAAAGTAATGGTAAAAAAAATGAGGCGGCTATTCTCTTGGGTCTTGGGAGAAATACTCTAGCAAAAAAAATGAAAGAACTTGGAATCTAAATCAGAGGCAGATTATCCATTCTCCAATTATTAATTCCCCCAGATAAAATTAAAGTATCCTTATGTCCTAAATTTTGAAGCTTTTCGCCAGCATTTGCTGACTGGCTACCTGTTTCGCAGATTAAAACTAGAGACATTCCTTCATTTTGTTTTATTTCATGAGCTCTATCATCAAGATTTGCAAAAGGAATATTGGTAGAGCCCGTAATATGACCATCATCAAAATCAGCAGCAGGTCTTAAATCAATAAGTTTTACCTTTATCCTGGTTTGTTAAATTTATTAAATCTTGTGCAGTAATTTTCTTACCGCCCTTTTTAGCACTAGATCTTATTAATAAAACTATAGCTACAAGAAGTGGAGCAGAATAATAATAATGTTCAATTAGAAATAAAATAAACCTATCCATGCGTGTATTATCTATTAAAATGGCATAAAAGTATTACAAAATTAAAAATGAAATCTAGAAATTTAATATTGGTAAGGCATGGTCAAAGCGAATGGAATGCAAAAAATCTTTTTACAGGATGGAAGGATCCAGGGCTTACTGATCAGGGGGTTTCAGAGGCAAAGAATGCCGGAAAATTAATCTTAGAACAAAAAATTGAATTTGATGTTATGTATACCTCTATGCTTTCAAGAGCTCAAAAGACTGGGGATATTATTCTTGGAATTTTAAATCATAAAGAAATACCAATAATAAAAAATGAAGCTCTAAACGAAAGACATTATGGAAGTCTAGCGGGATTAAATAAAGATGATGCCAGGAAAAAATGGGGAGATGAACAAGTTCATATATGGAGAAGGTCATTTGACATGCCGCCTCCTGATGGAGAAAGTCTCAAAGATACAGCTGATAGAGTGCTTCCATATTTTGAAACTGAAATTATGCCAAAGGTTATAAGTGGTTCAAGCATATTGATTGCAGCTCATGGAAATTCTCTTAGAGCTTTAATAATGAAACTAGATTCTATTTCATCAGAAGATATTGTTAAACTTGAAATTCCTACCGGAGCTCCAATTCAATATGAATTCACTTCAGACGGCATTGTGGATAAAAAAACAAATCTTTATGAAAAACAATTGTGATCAAGATTCTCAATTATCAAAACAAATAGTTCAGTGGTATTTAAAAAACGGTAGAAGCGATCTTCCATGGAGAAAAAATGTAACTGCTTATAGAGTTTGGATTTCAGAAATCATGTTACAACAAACCCAAGTAAAAACTGTAATTCCTTTCTTTAAAAAATTTATAAGTAAATACCCTAACCTCAAATCACTTTCTTCAGCTAATGAGGAAGAAATCTTAGCTTTGTGGACCGGGTTAGGATTTTATAGAAGAGCAATTAATATATACAAGGCAAAAGAAATTATCTTAAGTGATTTTAAAAACAGATTTCCAAAATCATTTGATGATATTGTCAGGCTTCCTGGAATTGGCGAATCAACAGCTGGAGCAATAATGTCTTTAGCATATCAAATTCCATACCCCATACTGGATGCTAATGTGAAGAGAGTTATTTCAAGATATGAATCAGTTGGAAATGATTCAACGCATAAATCAAATAAAAAGTTATGGGCTTTATCTAATAAACATACTCCAAGAAAAAATATTTTTTCATACACCCAAGGAATAATGGATTTAGGTGCAACGATTTGTCATAACTCAAAACCAAATTGTGATATATGTCCTTTGCAAGATGATTGTAAAAGCGCCTTCAAAGTCATAACAAGTAAGAAAGAAACAAAAAAACAAAACCCAACCAAAAAAATAAATTTTGTACTAGCAAGAAGTAACGATTCATTTTTATTATTTAAAAAATTAGAAGAATCATTTTGGGAGGGTTTATGGACACCGCTTGAATTAGAATCCGAACCATCCCCCCTTGCCATGGAAAGATGATATTAAAACTATAGAAGAGATTAATATCAAACATAAGCTATCTCATCTCAATTTAGATATAAAAGTAAATATTTATGAATACAAAAAGATCTTTAAATTAAAAACTAATAAAAAATATAAATGGGTTAATAAAAGTAATATTGATAAATTCGGTATGCCAAAGCCCATTAAGTCTATAATAGAAAAATCATGAGTAAGAAAGTTTTTTGTAAAAAATATCAAAAAGAAATGATCGCCTTGCCTGTGCCTCCCATGCCTGGACCAAAAGGAGTAGAGATACAAAACAGTGTTTCTCAAGAAGCTTGGGATAAATGGAAGTCTCATCAAACAACTTTAATAAATGAAAAACACTTAGACATGTCTGATCCTGAGAATAGAAAGTGGTTAATTGAACAAATGGATAAATTTTTTAACAATGAAGATTATGAAAAAGCGTCTGGTTTCAAGGCGTTAGATTAAAGAATATAAGCATCTAAAAAGACAATACAAATAACCCTATACCTATCTTAAAATTTTTATTTTTTTCTAATAAAAATTCTAATTTACAAAATAAAAAATTAGAGTTAAATTTAAGCATGACTGAAAATACAAACTCAAAATTTCCATCAGAAGCAGATGTAGTCATCGTTGGTGTAGGCGGCATTGTTGGCTCAATGATTGCATATTGGCTATCTGAATTGGGACAAAAAAATATAGTAGGATTAGAAAAATCCAGCGTAATACCATCAGATATTGCATCAACGGCTCATGCTTCTGATTTTGTGTATAACACTACTCATGACAAATTAGGCTGTTGGACAACAGCATTTAGTCGAAAATTTTATGAAGATAATGGCTTTTTCTTAAAGAAAGGTGGCTTAGAAATTTGCCGAAAAGGTGACGATGCTAGATGGGAAGAATTAAAAAGAAAGGTAGGCTCTGGAAAGGCGTTTGGAACCAATGTAAGACTTATTTCAGCATCTGAAGCTAAAGAAAAATTTCCATTGTTAGATGAAGAATCTCTAATGGGAGCAATGTGGGATCCTGATGCAGGATTAGTAATTCCTAGATCTCAAGATGTTGTGAGTTTTGCTGTTGAGAACATGCAAAAGATAAAGGTGCCTTAAAAACATTTACGGACACACCAGCCATAGATTTTGAAGTTGAGAATAGCCGTGTTACTGGAGTCAAAACTGATAAAGGATTTATAAAAGCAGATAAAGTCGTAATTTGCTCAGGCATATGGGGACCTTTGATGGGTAAAAAAGCTGGGGTTCCAGTTCCATTAATGCCGTTAGAGCATCCCTTATTATTTTTTGGACCACTTCCAGAAGCTCAAGGCGCTGAAGATTTTCTTGTATACCCTCTTCTTCGCGATCAGGGCAACTCAGCATACGTTAGAGATACTGGAAGACTTCATGGCGGAATGCTTGAGTGGGGTTTCTATGAAGACAAAGAACCGCGTCTAGTTGATCCTGAAGATATAGGCAATCCAGAAAAAACAATGGGCTCAGATTCGATGCGATATCTAGATTTAGAAGAAATAGCTGAACCTCTAGAAAAAGCTTTTGAAACAACTCCAATTTTAAATGAGCTCGGTTGGGATGAAAGAAGTTCATTTAATGGATGTTGTCTGTTACTACCGATGCTGGATCTCTTATAGGAGAAAGTCCTGAGGTAAGAGGATTTTGGTTATGTGAAGCCGTTTGGGTCAAAGATGGTCCTGGATGTGCAAGATTATGCGCAGAACTGATGGTAAATGGTAAAACGCAAGTTGATATGCATTCATTTGATATTGCACGACTATACCCAGAGCAAAAAGAAAAAGAATTTGTTAAATCTAGAGCTTTTGAAAACTCTCAGACTATTTACACTCCTGCTGTTCATCCTAGAGAACCTTATATCTCTGAAAGAGAAAAGTTTGTAAGCCCTTTTTATGAAAGAGAAAAAGAGCTTGGTGGATATTTTGATAATGAAGTGGCTCGCTGGGAACGAGCATTTGCATATGAAAGCAATAGAGAAAAACTTCAAGATTATTTAAAAGATATTCCAGTTAGAGAAAATGAATGGGATAGTCGTCATGTGCCCTATGAGCTTGCAAATGCTGAGCATCTTGCCATGAGTGATTCTGTTGGAATGATAAACCTTTCTCATTTTCCAATCATGGATATTGAAGGTCCAGATGCAGAAAAAATGCTCGAATATCTTTCAGTATCAAAAGTCGGTGGCAATACTCCTATTGGAAAAGTTATATATACAAATTTTCTTGATGAAGATGGTGGCGTGCATGCTGATTTAACTATCTCAAGACTTGGTGATACTAAGTATAGGGTTGTAACTGGTGGTGCTGATGGAAACAGAGATTGGGTTACATTGCGTAATTATAGGGACGATAATAATCTTGATGCTGAAATCACAATTAGAACTCATGATATAGCAACTCTTGGTTTGTGGGGTCCAAAAGCTGAAGAAGCATTAGGTAATTTTGTTGATGCAGATGAAATTAGCTTAGAAAATTTTCCATTTGTAACAGCAAAAAATTTAACCCTTAATTTATCGGGCGGAAAAACTATTGATGTCTGGGCTGCAAGAATATCCTATGTGGGTGAAAGCGGTTGGGAAATTTACCTCAACAATAATAGCGACGAAGGCTTAGCATTATATGATTCATTGCTTGAAGTTGGAGTAATTCCTGTTGGAATAGAAACCTATGCTAACAGCAGACGTCTTGAAAAAAGTTTTAGGCTTCAAGGCGCTGATCTAGAAACTGAATACAATGCATGTGAAGCAGCTATTCAAAGACCTCTTGTTAAAGAAGCTGATTTTCACGGTAAGGCCGCTCATTTAAAACATAGAGAAGAAGATCCTTGTGCAATTTTGTGTACTATGACTGTTGATGATCTCAATGTATCGGGAGTTCCTAGATATCCTGTTGGAATTTCTCCAATCATTGATCCAACTACTGGAGAAGTCCCGGTGGATAGTAAAGGAAGGAGATCATACACTACTGGAATGTCTTATTGCCCTTCTATAAAAGAATTTGTTGTCATGGGTTATTTGCCTGCTGAACTTGCAAAAGAAGGTCAAAAGCTAGCCATAGAATACTTTAATGAAGATGGTGATGGTGTTTATCCTATTACGGTTAAAATAGTTGGCAAAGGGTCGCTTTATGATCCAGAAAATAAAAAGGTTCGAAGCTAATTAATTAAAAATTTAATCTTAATGACATTGGATGGAATCTTTTCTATAATCCTCTTTCATTTATTGCCCAGATAGCTCAGTTGGTAGAGCAAAGGACTGAAAATCCTTGTGTCGGTGGTTCGATCCCACCTCTGGGCACCTTTGCTGCTTTGAATTAAATCAGTTTGATGCTAGATTAACGAAATTGAATTATCTAGGTCATTTACATGATATTGGACCATTAAGATAACCAAAAGTATTTCTTCTTTAAAGTTGATGGATTTATTGCAGCTGTAGGCACTACACTCCCCAAAATTAAACAGGCGTTTAATTGCCCTAAAAGAGTATAACAAAGATATCAAAATAGGCATTGCAGATCCAAGTGGAGCTGCTTTATATAATTATTATGCAAATGGGGAACTAAAAGCTGAGGGATCTTCATCTTAACAGAAGGAATCGGACAAAACGTATTGTAAAAACCTTGAAAAACTTGAAGTAGATTTCCCCTTTCATTTAGATGATTGGAATCGCTTGATGTTATGTTTAAGCTAATAATAGAAAAATTTTCCATCTGGCAATTCAATTGCTTCTTGTTTTTTAATAAATTTTATTATTCCTCCAACTATTCCTTTTTGTGGTCCAGGTTTGTCCAGAGATATAAAAGATTCAAAATACTTGATAGAATCATAAACTGCCATGAAGAACGCCGTCATCAGAAATATTATTTATTTGAACTTCAACAATGCCCATTGAAGATTGAGTTAAATATTAATCAGAAATATAGAACAAAATAAAACTTCATTTGAATAAATGACACATGAAGAAAATTGTTCAAAATTAAGATTGAAAAAATAATAAATCCAAATACAATTTTGAACACTGTCTAAAACATGCATGGATCGAGTCATCACTGAAAACTTTATAAAAAAGACTTTCTTAAAAGAATAATTCTTTGTATGAGCAAATATTTAACTTTTTGAATTTTGAACAATAATTTTATGTTCAAAATTTAAATTATTTAAATTATTTTAATTTTATTGAAAAGCTGGACTGACTGAAAACTTTCAAGGGGAGCTTGAAATATCTTTATAGATATACTCCAGTCAGTCCAAATCTGATGCTTAAATTAACGACCAACCTTCCATTTATATGGAGTGTTGCCAGTAATTTTGAAGTACAGTACTAGATTGATTACGTGTACTACTAGCAAAATTGTGGCAATTAAAATTGCCCAGCCAATGTTTGTATGAAGGCTTAATATTCCAGAGAAATATAAAGATACTCCTGCAAAGAGAGTCCAAATAAACATTGCTAAAAATCCTAAATAATTTTTCATAATTGTTTTCCTTGATTTAGTAGTTCTACTGAAACCTTAATATCTGTTTTAGCAGTTGATTGGCAAGCTAGTACATAACCAGATATTTACATCCACAGGATCTAATACATAATTAAAATCAATCTCTGGCCTTATCTTGCCTTCAATAATTTTACATTTGCATTTTCCACAACTACCAACTTGGCATTTATGTGGCCAAGCAAGACCAGATCTAAGTGCTCCAGCCAAAAGAGTCTCACCTTTTGAAATATTTATTTCCTCATTACTTGGAAAAACATTCACAGAGAAACTCTTTTTTTTGTTAAACAGCCCCTTAAACATAGTCTAATAAGCCTTTTGAATTTCGCTATTAGGGTAATATTCTTCAATTATTTTCTTTTCGCCCTCAGTAGCATAGTTTTTATCCCAGTTATCAAGATGTTTTTGAACAAACTTTCTGAATAATCCTGGTATGAGAGTTAAAACAAATAAAGAAAAATATCCGATACCATAATTTGGTCCCTTTACGTCATCTAGTTCCCAAAAATATGTTTCACCTCTAACATGATGATCACACTGTCTACCAATTTCTATAAAGAACCAGCTTGTGAATAAATTATCATTATCCCAAGAGTGTCTATGTTCAAAGGCTTTCCGTATTCTCTAATTGAGTCCATAATGACCCATAAAATTGAGAGCTTCTAAAAGAAAGTTAGATATTATCCAAACAATTAATAAAGCTAAAATTCCTATCAATCCCCCACTCCAAACAAAAAGAATAATTGAAGGAAGGCTATATAAATAACCTAATAACCATTTATTTTGTAATGAGAAAAATCCTTTATTTAGCTTCTTTAATTTCTCTGCTTCTAGATCAAATGAGAACTTTGATTGTCCAGCATGAGATAGCCAAGCATGAGCATAAACATTTCTTCCTCTTGGCGCTGTTGCCGGATCGTCTTGATGTCCAAGATCAAGGTGATGATTATATACATGAGCATAAGTAAAGTGAGATGCTCCACTAAGTGCCATAATAGCTCTAGAGACTTTTAAAGCCCTCTTTCTTATTGTGAGAAAGTTCATGACCATAAATAATGCCTAGACCAGCCCATAAACCACATGACAAAGTTGAACCAATAATTTCATTAATTCCTAAATTTCCTATATATACAAATTGATATAAATTATTTGCTAGTGCTAATTGAAGAACAATGAATATAGGTAACATCAGATACATAACAGAATATTGAAATGTTTTAATTCCATAAGAATTTCCATCATCATCAAAATCTGCTCTTAGATGAATATCTTTAGTTAAAGTATCAAGAATAGTATTCAAACCAAATAAGAAAACTCCTATCCATGAGTAAATACCACCAATATATAGTCCGATAATAGTTGCAACTGTCATCACAGGTACAATTAAATAACGAACATTTACATACAGCTTTTTCATAGAAAAACTCCATTCGTTAATGTTAAATCCTGGGAATAACTTCCGTTTTAGCGCCTTCTTTTGTGTCGCGGCAATAGGATCAAATCACGACAACGCTATTTAATGAAAAAAAATGAGTTTTGTAAACAGCAAATTAAAAAAATATCTACTTTTTTAGTCTAATAGGTATTTCTTGAATTGCATGAACAAAATTATTTGGTGCAACTTTCCAATCTCCAGTTAATTGATAATCTGGAAATCTAGATAAAAATTGTGAGAAAAAATTCTCTTAATTGCATTAAAGCAACAGGCTTGCCCAAACAGGTATGTCTTCCAATACCAAAAGCAAGATGTTTATCAGCATTCTTCTCAAGATATTAAATTCATCTGGTGATTTCAAAAATTTCAGGGTCTCTGTTTGCAGCTCCATACCATAATGCAATTTTTTCAAAGGGCCTATTTTTGTTCGCCTATAATGGTTTCCTCAAGAGAAGTTCTTCTCATATGAATTACAGGAGAAACATATCTAACAGTCTCATTTATTAATCCTGAGACCCTTTCAAAATCATCTAAAACTAATTGTTTTTGCTCAGGATTTTCATGAAGTAATTTAATACCACCACTCATAGTATTTCTTGTAGTATCGTTTCCAGCAAAAACTATTAAAAGCCATGAGCCATCAAGAAATTCTTGTGATAAATCTTCTCCCTCAATCTTTGCATTTGCAATTGCACTAAGTAAATCATTCTCAGGTTTATCTTTCTTTTTATTGAGGATAAATCTTCCATAATCAAACATTTCATCAATCATATTATTAAACATCTCAACAAGAGCAGGATCTGGAGTTGTATCAGTTATACCTTCCTCATTTTGTTTTATTTGCTCAAGAGTAAAATATTGAGCTAACTCTAAAAATTCCATCCACTCTATGAGTTTTTGTCTATCTGATTCTGGAATTCCTAAGATTTCAGATAGAGTATAGATTGGAAGTTGTTGCGATATCTCTTTAACTAAATTAAATTCATTTAACTTTTCTGCTTCATCTAATAACTGACTAACTTTTAATAGAAACTTTTTTTGTAATTCATCTATATATCCCGGCTTGAAAAAAGGCATATGCTCTTTTCTTAAATTTAAATGCATCTCACCATCAAGATTAAGCATATGATCAATAGTAGATTTAAATAATTTTGGGTGTCTATTTTCTTCTGAGCCAAGTGTTAATAAATTACCAGTTGAATACTGTGATGAAAAAATCTTTGGATTCATTGATACCATCTTTATATCTTCATATCTTGTAAGAACCCAATAACCTGGCTCAGGATCACTCAACATTGGTGGATGAAAAAATACTGGGGCATTTTTCTCTAAGCTCTTTATATAAATCAAAGGGTTGGCCTTTTGTAAAAGATCTAAATCATTTAAAAAATTTGATGGATTATGTACAAACTTTTTTTCAAAGCTTGGGATATTAATTTTATTATTTAAAACTTTAGATGAGAGAACAAAACTTTTAGACATTATGTAAATAGTTTACTATTTTTATCATTCATATTGTTTTAAATTTTTCAATCTATATTTCTGTTAAAATTAAATAATCATAAAAATATTTTCTAGTTTGTTAAAGGATATTGCGATTCTAAATTTAAAGAAATAAAAGATATTCTTAGTGCTTCTATTGAGAGTGGTTATGAAATAGGTGCTTCTGTTGCGGTTTCATATAACAAAGAAATGGTTGTAGACCTTCATGGCGGCTTTCAAAGATGAATCTAAAAAAAAGCCTGGGATAAAAATACTATAGTTAATACTTATTCGGTCACAAAGGCATTACAGCAATTTGCATTGCTATGCTAATCGATAGAGGCCAACTTGATGTTAATAAAAAAGTGTCTGAGTATTGGCCTGAGTACGGCTGTAATGGCAAAGAGAATACCAAAGTTATAGATTTTTTATGTCATAGAGCTTGCAATTTTGGTTTTCAGAATGGAATCCCTTCAGACAGTTGGCAAAACTGGAATCATATGCAGACATTCTTGCAAAACAAGAGCCATTTGCAGAACCAGGATCAATGCAAGGCTATCATGCAATAACTTTTGGATGGCTTGTGGGTGAAATATTAGAAGGATTGATGGACGTGATGTTGGAACTTATTTCAAAGAGGAGATTGCTGAGCCATTAAATATAAATTTTAAAATTGGTTTATCAGAAGAGGATTTTGTTAATTGTGCTGATATGCAAGTTCTTGAAGATTTTAGTGATAGCAGCCCTCCTTTTGAAAAAATTAAATATGTTCCAGGTATCATGCTGCCTGAAAAATTAAGAAACTTAAAAAATCTATGGAAACAGGCCATTTTAAAATAGCTTTTCAAAAAAGAGCTGGTGATAACAAAGAATATGTTAATACTTCAGATTGGCGTATGGCACAAATTCCATCAGCAAATGGCCACGGAACATCTGAGGGTCTTGCAAAATTATATGGAATTTTAAGTTCAGATTGCATAGAAAATGGAAATAAAATTATAAATCCTGAGACCCTTAAATATTGCATTCAACCCTATTCATCAGGTCCTGACACAGTCTTATTTGGCTCTGACATTACTTTTGGTCTTGGATTTGAATTAGCGAGTGAGATGCTTTTAAAAGGAAGTTTTTCACCAAGATTTATGGGATCAATGTTTGGTCATGCTGGTATTGGTGGAGCAGTAGCATTTGGAGATGTTGAGAAAGGGATAGGTTTCTCTTTTTTATGCAACAAAATGCATGATACAAAAAATTTATATAAGACTGCTAATCAATTAATTGATGCGCTTTATTCAAAAATTTAGTTTTACTGTTAGTAAATCTCTGTCTTTGCCAAGACAAAATTGAAAAAGGAATTGTAAAAAAATATATTAATGCCAAGACATTTAATGTGTGCCAAGGGAAATTAATCATACTTAAAACAAGTCCAGAAAACAGCATTAAAAAACGAGTTTAGATTTGATAAAAAATCCCTTCCTTTGATTGAAAAAGTCGGTATTTTACTTACCAATAAACCACTTATAAGAATAATATA
Organism: Gammaproteobacteria bacterium; assembly: GCA_038142505.1. Lineage (GTDB taxonomy): Bacteria > Pseudomonadota > Gammaproteobacteria > Magnimaribacterales > D2472 > SCGC-AAA076-P13. Next base: position 157,813 of record JAYQKD010000001.1, read on the forward strand.
TCCTGCAACAAAATTAAGATTTTCATATGCCCAATCATAACCAATATATACATGGGTCAATGGAAGCATAATTAATATGGCGCCAGCTGGAGTAGGAATACCAGTAAAGAAATCTATTCTCTGAGAGTCATTATTTTTTGATTTTTCATGAAGAACATTAAAAAGTGCCAATCTAAGACAAGAAAATACAATAAAGATTAGGGCAGCAAAAGCACCCATGCTATTTTGATCAAATATTGCCATATACATTAATAAGCCAGGAGCAATGCCAAAACTTAAAAAGTCTGATAAAGAGTCTAGTTGAAATCCAAGATCTGATTCACTATCTAAATGTCTTGCAAGCATGCCATCTAGAGCATCACATATGGCAGCAAATAGAATACAGATTACTGCTAAATTAAACTCTCCTTCAATTGCAAATCTCATAGAACTTAATCCAAAGCTCAAGCCCGATAATGTTATTAAGTTGGGTAACAGCGATCTTAAATTAATTTTTTTCATAAATTTAGCTCAATGTTGCAAGTAAGCTTTCTCCAGCAATAACTTTATCACCAACTTTACAATTTACAGCAGCCGATAAAGGCATATAAATATCCACCCTAGAACCAAACCTAATTAAACCGAATCTCTCACCTTGTTCAAGATTTTGATTAGGTGATACAAAACTAACAATCCTTCTAGCAATTAATCCAGCAATTTGAACTACTACTAATTTGGACCCATTTGTATTAGTAATTATAGTACTGCTCCTTTCATTTTTTTGGCTAGCTTTAACCCAAATGGAAAGCCAGCTGCTTTTTTCTTCATGGAGGTCCTGGCGGTGGAGGCAGCACTGCTGTAAGAAGATTCTTTAATCCAGAAAAAAATATCATATTGTAATCTTTGACCAAAGAGGTTGTGGAAGGAGCAAGCCTCATGGATGTCTTGAAAAAAATACTACATGGGACCTTGTTGATGATATAGAAGCGATTAAAAACATGCTTGGATTTGAAAAATGGCTTGTTTTTGGAGGCTCTTGGGGTAGCACATTATCTCTTGCATACTCTCAAACTATCCAACATCAGTTAGCGAAATGGTCCTAAGAGGAATTTTATGCTCAGAAAAAAAGAGCTAGATTGGTTCTATCAAGAGGGAGCTAGCAAAATTTTTCCAGAAGCTTGGGAAAAATTTTTAGAACCAATTGATGAAAACCAACGAGATGATTTAATGTCCGCATACCATAAGATTTTTAAAAGTGATAATGAAGAGAAAAAACTAGCTGCAGCAATAGCTTGGTCTAGGTGGGAGGGCTCAACCAGCAGTTTAAGTTATAACCCAGATATGGCTGATAGCTTTTCTAATCCTCATTTTGCATTAGCTTTTGCTCTTATTGAAAATCATTATTTTGTAAATAAAGGTTTTCTAGAACATGAGAATCAACTAATTGAATCTGGAATAGATATCATAAGAAATATTCCTACTACAATTGTTCAAGGTAGATATGACATTGTTTGTCCAATGACAACTGCATGGGAGCTTTCTAAGAATTGGCCTGAAGCTAAATTAATTGTAGCGCCCTCCTCTGGACATACTGCTTTTGAAAAAGAGATAACCCATGAACTTATAAAAGCAACAAATGGATATGCATAGAATTAAAAATGTCAGCTTTATAGGTATGGCTGGTTGCGGAAAATCAACCATTGGAAAAGCATTATCAAAAATTTAGGAATTAATTTTATTGATACTGACTTATTAATCGAAAGAAAAATTTAAAGCCTCTCTTGAACAAATAAAAAAAGATAACGGATATAAATTTGTTAGGAATGCTGAAGAAGAAGTAATACTAAGTCTTGATAAAGATATAAAAATTATCTCTACTGGAGGTAGCGCAGTCTATTCTGAAAAATCGATGTTTCATTTAAGCTCTTTTTCTAAAATTATTTATATTAATACGCCTCTTGAAGAAATAAAAAACAGAATTGGTCAAGGTCAACAAAGAGGATTAGCTGCTCCTGAGGGTTTAAGTATTGATGATATTTATCAAGAAAGAGAACCTCTTTATAAGAAATGGGCAGATATTACATTGGATGGTAAAGACTCAGTAGAAAATTTATTATCAAGTATTCTCAGTTTTATTTGATGGAAAAAATTAGAACATTGATTGTTGGAGCCTCTGGTCTTGTTGGGGGTGAAGTTCTTAATGTGTCTCAAAAGAAAATCAAGAGATTTTTTTATTATCAAGAAGAACTCATAGGCATTGTCCAAGAAAACTGTAGTGAAATTATTTCAGATTTTGATGACATAGATAATATAGACTTTCCAAAAGTTGATCATGTTTATATATCGATTGGAAAAAAATTAGGTTCAAGTGAGCTTATGTATATTAGAAAATCTGATAGAAATGATTTTATCAAGATAGATTGTGAATATGTTTTAAATATAGCCAAAAAATCTTTTGAAAATGGTGCAAAATCAATAGCGATAGTATCTGCAATAGGAGCAGATAAAAACTCAAAAAACTTATATCTCAAAACAAAGGGCAATATGGAAAATCTTGTTAATGAAATAGGATTTACAAAAACTATCTTTGCTCAACCAAGTCATTTGCTAGGTCAAAGAGTTGATGAAGAATTTAAACTTGATGTTTCATTAATAGAGCTAGGAGGTAAAATTTTTGATCCATTTATGCTTGGTCCATTATCAGATTTAAGATTTATAGATGCAAAATATGTTGCCAAAGCGATGGTGCAAAAAATGAATGATAATTCAGAGGGTTTATCTATTCTAAAATATAAAGATTTCGTTAATGCCTAAAGAATTTCTCTATTTGTCCTGAGCATTTTACGAATAGCATGTGCAGAGTTTAATAACCAAAAAGCTGAAGCAAAGAAAAAGTAATATAAACCAGCATATAGTTGAACTATCATTGCAAGAATACTCCCCATTGCGACTGCAATAAGCCCTAACAATCTCTTATTATACTTTTTTGAGACAATAAGAGGCGCGGCTATCAATGTGCCAAAAACTACGCTAATAATTTGAATAATTTCAAGGATAGTCATACTGATAGACAAAAAGAATTATGCCTATGAGTATAAATATCGGAGCATTATGAATATTTTTTTTTAAAAGTAAATATTTTTTTGAACTTTTTTGTAAATAATTTACTCTATTAATCTGAATAAAATTTTTGGAGAAATATGAAGAAAATAACTGCTTTAATAATTGCTTTTTCAATGTTCGGATCTTTATATGCTGATGATCATAAAAAAGAAAAAAGAGAACATCCAAATAAGCTTATGAGTGCAAAAGAATGTATGGAAACAAAAGATGGTATTGGATGGTTGCTTGAATCTGCTGATTCTATATTTAATGACATTGAGCAAAATGGGATGAAAAAAGATAAATCATGGAACGATAAAAAATGGGCTGAAGCTATTGCACTATCTACTTTAGCTTCTAATTATTCAACTGTTTATGATGTATGGTGTAAAGATATGATTAATCATAGAATGAAGATGAGAATGCATGGCTCTCATAAAGATTATATGAAGGAGAAGAAAAAGAAAAAGGATTAGGCTCTAAAATTTTCCTCTTTGAAATCTCATTCTTATTGAAAAAACTCTTACAAGGGCAACTAAAGTAAGAATAGATTGAGTAAACAACGAAATCGTTAGCGGATTTGACCATTGCCAACTATCAATTGTTAACCACAATAAAAATGTTTGAAGTGGAAAATTAATTACGGCCCCCATCAATACTACGATGACAGCTTCTCTAAAAGCTACTTTTTCTGTCTTATTCATTTTTTTTCCTTATTTTTTTATTTTTACGCCTGTTCCGTATGCCAAAATTTCAGATGCTCCTTGAGTTATAGTCGAGGTTTGAAACCTAAAACAGACAACAGCATTTGCTCCCTTTTGCCTTGGCATCATCTAACATTCTTTGATATGCCTGATCTCTTGAGGTTTGAAGTAATTTAGAATATCCAACTAGCTCACCTCCAACTAAATTTTTTAAATTAGCAAAAATATCAGACCCTACATTTCTAGACCTAACAGTGCTGCCTTGAACTATGCCAACATAATCAACAATTTCAGCTCCATCTATATCATTAGTTGATACAACTAAAAAATCTTTATGAAATATGTTCTTGTTTAAATCTTCTGTCATGACTTTTTTCCTTAAATAGTTTAATTTATAAATATAATGCAGAAATTAATTGAAGCAAAGTTTTCTATAGGAAATGTGGTTAAACATAAGTTTTTAAACTTCAGAGGTGTAATTTTTGATTTAGATCCAGAGTTTAATAATACTGAAGAATGGTATCAAGCAATACCAGAACAAATTAGACCAATAAAAGAACAGCCTTTTTATCATTTATTTGCTGAAAATAAAGAAATTTTTTATATAGCATATGTTTCAGAACAAAAACTTATTATTAGATAAATCTAAAAAGCCTTGCAATCATCCTGGTATTAAAGAGATATTTGAAAAATTTGATGGTGTGAACTATCACCCCCACACTAAAGCAAAAAATTAAATTAACCTTGGTTGTGAGCTATTTGAGCAGCAGTTACAAAAACTTCCATTGCGATTTCTAACTCTTTCTCACTAATAAATGTTGGAGCTATTCTAAGGGTATTATTTTTAGGATCTTTGCCATAGGGATGAGTGGCTCCTGCAGGAGTCAAAAGCACTCCAGCCTCTTTACACAACTCAACAATTTTTGAAGCAATGGGTTTTTGTGATTTGAAAGTTATAAAATAGCCACCAGTTGGTTGAGAATACTCACCCACATCTTTATCAAGTTTTTCTAATGCTTTATAGGCTATCTCAAATTTAGGCCTTATTAAATCAGCATGCTTTTTCATATGATCTTTAACAGCACTTAAATCTTTAAAAAATTTTGTATGTCTTTTTTGATTTACTTTATCAGGACAGATAACCATCGAGCCTCTTATTCGCTTAATTAAATCTAAGTTATCACTTGCAGCTGCCATAAATGATAAACCACCACCGCCAAAAGTAACTTTAGAAAAAGATGTTACAACTACTGTTTGATTGGTTGTGCTATTTTGTTCTGCTAATTTCCAAACAGCTGTTTGATCTTTTGTGGGAAGGAAATCATGAACTAAGTAGGCATGATCAAAGAGAAAAAGAAAATCTTCAGAATAATGTCTACCAATTTTAAAAAGTTCATTTATATTTTCATCGCTATAAACTTCACCAGATGGGTTTGAGTGCCGTGGCACACAAATTATTCCAAGCACATTTGAGTTGGTTTGAAGTGCATCTGATAGCACATCAAGATCAACACCATCCTCTACCAAGGGCACTGTTATCATTTCTATTCCAAAATCTTCTAACATTCTAAAATGTCTATCAAATCCAGGGACAGGGCAGATAAATTTTGGAGCTTCAATGTCCTTCCATGGCACCGGTTTAGCAAATAGATATTTTGAAAGAATCATCTGATAAGTAAGCATTAAGCTAGATTGCTCGCCTGTAATAACATTATCAACAGGGGCCGATAGAAGATCTGAGCCAAGAATTCTAGCATCTTGGATACCAAAAGGCTCTCCATAATTTCTTAAGTCTACATCGCCATCAAAAGGCTCAACATTCATGCTTAACAACTCATTAGCCAAATCAAGCTGATATGCGTCAGGTTTTCCTCTGGTGATATCAATTGAAAGACCTTGGGCCTTGATTTGTTCAAAATAAGTTAAAATGTTCTCTGACATAGGGCTTATTTTATAGGATTAAATCGTTAGTGGTATATATTATAAGAAGATTTAAAACTTTCTTGGACTAAAAATGAATTTGTGGGTGATTACAATCATATTAATAATAATAATTTCATTATTAATCACTATTATTTACTTACAGATTCAAAATAGCGTAAATAAAGACAAGGGTCAGGAGTCAATTAAAGAACTAGATAGGGCTTTAGTAAAACAAGAAGATACCTTATTAGATTTAACAAAAGACATACAATCATTTCATGATCCTTTAAATAAATTAAGAAGGTATTTATCTGGGGGAACGCTTGCAGGAAAATTTGGTGAATGGTCACTTGAATCAATAATGCAAGATATCTTTAATCCAAATCAATATGTAAAGAATGCAGAAGTAATCAAAGGTTCTGGGAAGAGAGTTGAATTTGTTTTAAAAATGCCTGAGGGGCTTTTGCTCCCTATTGATGCCAAATTTCCATCAGGACTTTACGACACTTATCTTGATGCAATTGATCAAACAGATGAAAGACTAATTAAAAAATCTATAGATGATATAAAAAGACATGTGGTAAAGGACGCATCTGATATTCAAGAAAAATATGTTCAATCAGGTGTAACTGTGGATCTTGGGATTATGTATATACCAAGTGAGTCTTTGATGCAGTTAATTGATTCTATTGAAAATCTTAGAGAGTCTATTTTTAGAGATTCAAGAGTTCTAATAATGGGGCCAAACTCTCTAGCGGCATATTTAATTAGTGTTCATATGGGTTTTAGAACTCTTGCTCTCAATAACAGGGCTGGAGAAATCATGGAAGAATTTGGCAAGTTAAAAAAAGAATTTGAAAAATTTGGAAGTTCAACTGAAGAATTATTAAAAAAAGCAGATGCGATGCTCAAAGCAGTAAATGAACATGCTACGCGAGAGAGACAAATGAATAAAGCTATTAAAAATATGGATCAGTTAGACAATTAAAAATAAAATCGTCTCCACATATTTAAGCCAAAAAACAAAGCACAAATCCATAAAATAACTTCAGGAATATTTGGATTGCTGTTATATCCAAAAAATCCTTTCAAGAAAACACCAATAGATCCTTTATCATGAAAGGATGATAAATCTTCTGTCCTTCTCATTTGTTTGAGGTTGCAAAATATCCCAAGGTCTATAAATTTCTGTTTTTTCAATCTGTTCTGATTTTACTAAATACTCTTCAACCTCATGGGTTCCATAGGCAACCATCCCAGCCGATAGGAAAACTAATAATAAAGTTGTGTATTTAAAAACATATCTTAAATTTATTTTCCTACCCTGAAGAACAATTAAATACCCTATTAAAATTGCAAGAACTGCTCCTGTTATAAATCCTAAATATGAAAAAGATCCAGTAATAGAAAAACTTGAAATTAAAAATACTGCTGTTTCAAAACCTTCTCTTAGAATTGCAAAAAAAACCACTAAAAATACACCCCATGAGGAAAGCTTAATTGCATTTAAAGTTTTACCTTCAAGCTCTTTTCTATCACTAACATGTTTTGATAACCAAAATATTACATACCAAATCAAGATAGCTGTTAAATAAAGGAAAATGCCCTCAAACAAAGCTGCTGTAGAGTCATTTCCAAGAGATTCCTTTGGCAGCTAGAACAAAATAACCAACTAAAATACTTGCAATAATTGCTGCTAAAACACCTAACCACAGTTTATATAAATGGCTTAATTGATTTGATTTCTCTAAAATCAAATAAATAATTCCAACAACAAGAGATGCTTCTAAAACTTCTCTAAATACAATAATAAATTCGCTCATGTCATATGTCCTTAAGGAGTTTTCTAAATGAGAATGATTCTTATTTAGATTGTAACTAAATTTTCAACTAAATAAAAAGCAGAGTTTTTAATATTATTTTGTCGCTTTTATTTAGTTTTGTTGAGACAATGTATTATGAAAAAAATTGCTGTAATTGGTGCCGGTATCGCTGGTACTACTACGGCCTACGCTCTTTTAAAAAAAGGTCATAGCGTAACTATTATTGATTCTCGAAGATATCCTGCAATGGCAACAAGTTATGCTAATGGAGGACAGTTAAGTGCAAGTAACGCAGAAACATGGAATACAACTAAAAATGTTGTGAGTGGAATTAAATGGATGTTTACTCCGGATGCTCCACTATTATTTAACCCATCACCTGAAATTCAAAAATATAAGTGGATGTTGGGATTTCTTTGGGCAACTTTAAAAGGTGAGCATAAAAAAAATACTCTTGAAACAATTGATATTGCAAAAAAAGCTAGAGAAATATATTTCAAAATAGCTGATGAAGAAGGAATAGAGTTTGAGTTACTAAAAAAAGGTATTTTAAGATTTTATGATAATGAAAAAGAATTTAAATTAGATAAAGAAAAGGTTTCATGGCTCGATCAAGAGGGAATGGAGTGGGATATATTAACCACTGATGAAGTTAAAGAAATAGAACCAGCTTTTGAAAATAATAAAAATTATGAAAAAATTCTTGGCGGAATATATACCAAATCTGATGCAAGTGGTGATATTCATAAGTTTTGTACAAATCTAGAAAAAGTTCTTGTAGAAAAGTACTCAGCAAATCTTCAACTTAAAACAACTGTTGAATATATAACCAGACAAAAAGATAAGCTGGTGCTAACAATGAGACACGAAAATGAAATAATCAATGGTGACTTTGATAATGTCGTCATTTGTGCTGGGGTAAATACACAAAACTTTGCAAATATGCTTGGTGATAAAATGAATATATATCCAGTTAAAGGTTATAGCGTCACAATTGATCTTAAAGACGAAATATCTAAACAATGTGCTCCAACAGTATCATTAATTGATCAGCCAGTAAAAATTGTTGCTAGTAGACTGGGTGATAGATTTAGGGTTGCTGGCACAGCAGAACTTGCTGGAGTAAATACTGATATCAGACAAGACAGAATTAAGCCTCTACTAAAATGGGTTGAAAAATATTTTCCAAATGTCAGTACTGAAACTTATACACCATGGGCGGGACTAAGACCCATGACTCCAAACATGATGCCAATTACAAGAGAAAGTAAAATGAAAGGAGTTTATTATCATGCAGGCCACGGTCATCTTGGCTGGACGTTAAGTGCACAAACAGCACAAATTGTTGCAGATAAAATAGATTCCAATTAAGGCAAATCAATAATTTCCCAAGACCTTTTCTTGCACTCCTCCCTCAATTTATTATCAGGATTTACAGCTATTGGTTTATTAGCAGCTAAAAGTAATGGGAAATCATTCATTGAATCAGAATAAAATGTAACATTTTTAAAATCATCAAAATTATTATTGAGCATCCATTCTTTAACTTTTTGAAGTTTGCCCTCCCCTAAAGCTGGTATACCTTTAACCTTTCCAGAATAAACCCATCAATTACCTCAACCTCTGTTGCAACAATATTTTCAAAGCCTAACCTCTTGGCTATAGGATTGACTATTACAGAATTTGTAGCAGAGGCGAGCAACATAACATCGTTATTATGGTGGTGATTATGCAATAACCTTAATGCATATATATTAATCATTGGCTCTATAACTGAAGACAAAATTTAGTCATGAGATTTTCAACATAATCTGGTGTTTTTCCTTTTATTGTTGAAAGAGCAAACTCAGCCCACTCATCATAGTCTAAATTCCCCTCATAATATTTATCATAAAAATATTGATTTTTTTTCTCATATTCATCTTTATCAACATAATCAATTTCAATCAAAAAATTGATCCATGAATAATCAGAATCTCCATTAAGAATGGTATTATCTAAATCAAATATTGCTAAATTTCTTTTCATAAAATAATAGTTAATATAATGATAAATGAACCTGGATATAGATTAAACGTTGGTCTTATTGTTATCAATGATAAAGGCAAATTGTTGCTATGCAAAAGAAAAAAAATTGATAGTTGGCAATTTCCACAAGGAGGTATAGATTTTGGTGAAAGTCCTTTAAAAGCTGCAAAAAGAGAATTATATGAAGAAGTTGGAATTAAAAAGAATGATGTAAAGTTAATATCTTCAACAAATGAATGGTTTAAATATGATGTTCCTCATGAAAAAAGAAAAAATCATTTTTTAAAAAAAAGATTTAAAGGCCAAAAGCAAAAATGGTTTTTATTTAGAATAATGAACGATGTAAAAATTCATTTTGAAAATGATCCAGATAATGAATTTATTGATTTCAAATGGGTTCCTTATTGGTATCCTTTGTATGCTATTGTTGAATTTAAAAAAGAGGTATATCGCTCAGCTCTTAATGCATTGAGAAATAATTTTTGTAAAGAAATAAATAATGATTGAAGCGCTAATATTGTTTGCAACTTTAGGTATTTTTGCTGGACTTATTGCTGGAATGTTTGGTGTTGGTGGTGGAATTATTACAGTGCCTGTTTTGGTTGCCTGCTTTATTCAATATGGTTTTGAAGATGCAATAATGATTCACATGGCTGTTGGTACTTCACTTGGCTGTATTGTATTTACTGGAATTTCTTCAGCATATGCTCACAATAAAAAAAATGCTATAAATTATAATTTTTTTAAACCAATAGCTTTAGGAATAGTAATTGGAGCATTTCTTGGAGCTTTATTTGCAGTCCAGCTTAATGGAAATATTCTTAAAATTATTATAGGTATCTTTGCTCTTTTTGTTGCAATTCAAATGGGTATCAATAAGGAGATAGAGTTCAAAGAAAGAACTAAAAAAAATAAAGAGCCCTACTTTGTTGGAACTGGGATTGGATTCTCTCATCTATTCTAGGTATTGGTGGAGGAATTTTTTCTGTGCCCTACTTAAAAGCTTCTGGATTAACTATGACATCAAGTATTGGAACTTCTGCTGCATGTGGAATTCCAATAGCCATCTTTGGTGCATTGGGCTATATAATTTCAGGCATTAATAATTCACTTTTGCCGCCTTTTAACATTGGGCTACATATATTTACCAGCTCTAATTGGTATAAGTTTAACAAGTATAATTGCTGCAAAATATGGGGCTCATATTGCTCATCACGTATCTGAAAAAATATTGAAGAGAATGATGGCAAGCATGATGTTGCTAATATCTTTTTATATGGTTTTTTCATGATTATAGAATTATCAGAATTTTTTAATAATCCTTCGTTGATCGAAATTGGTCCATTAAAAATACAATACTATGCTGTGACATGGTTACTATCTGCCGTCTTTATATATCTTTTTTTAAAATCGAATCAAATAATGATTGAGCTTGGATTAAATCATGAAAAAGTTAATGATTTGGTTTTTCTTTATGGTTTATTTATTGGTGCTATGTGTGGAGGAAGAGTTGGTTATATGCTTTTCTATGGAACAGAGCAACTAATTAATAATCCAATATCATTATTTTATATTTGGCAAGGAGGTTTGAGTTTTCATGGAGGTTTAGCTGGAGTGGTTGTAAGTTTCTTAGTATTTGCTAAAAAAAATAATCTAAGTTTTTTAAGGCTTATGGATGGAGCAGCTCTATCGATGCCTATAGGTCTTGGTCTTGTAAGAATTGGTAATTTTCTTAATGGTGAATTATATGGAAAAGAAACAAATGGTGATTGGGGTTTTGTTTTTCCTGCAGATCCTTTTGGACTCTTAAGACATCCGTCACAGTTATATGAAAGTTTTGGAGAAGGTCTTGTATTGTTTTTTTTATTGTACTGGATAAATAAGGTTACTAAAATTCATGGAGTTGTTTGCTCAAGCTTTTTAATTTTTTATGGATTAATAAGATTTTCTATTGAATTCTTCAGGCAACCAGATTCTCATATCGGATATATCTTTTTAGACTCATTAAGTATGGGGCAGATTCTTTGTGTTCCTATGATAGTAATTGGATTTATAATGTTATTTTATTCAAGGAAAAATGCATGAAAGCTTATTTAGATCTGCTGCAATATATTTTAGATAATGGTGAAAAAAAAAGAGATGATAGAACCAAAACAGGAACTATTTCATCTTTTGGTCATCAACTATCATTTGATCTTGAAAAAGGTTTTCCTGCAGTAACAACAAAATCTCTTGCATGGAAAGGAGTGGTATCAGAGCTGATATGGTTTTTAGAAGGATCGAGCGACGAAAGAAGGCTAGCTAAAATAAGATTTGGCAAAAATAGAGAAGAGCTTACTGATTTAAAAAATATTCAACTATTTGGACAGATAATGCTGATAATCAAGGTAAAGATTTAGGATATGAAAATAATGAATTAAGAAAAGGAGCTTGGGCCAGTATATGGTGTCCAATGGAGAGATTGGGACGGCATTGATCAGATTAAAGATTTAATGAATAACCTCAAGAATAATCCTGATAGCAGAAGACATATTTTATCAGCATGGAATGTTGGGAAAATTGATAAGATGGCGTTGCCCCCATGTCATGTAATGTCGCAATTTTATATCAGCAATGGAACCATAAGCTGTCACATGTATCAAAGAAGTGCAGACATGTTTCTTGGTGTTCCATTTAATATCGCAAGTTACTCGCTTTTATTAAGTATATTTGGAGAAATATTAAATCTTAGGCCCAAAAAATTTGTTCATTCATTTGGAGATGCACACATATATTTAAACTCTGTAGATCAAGTCAAAGAACAAATATCAAGGAAACCATTTGATGCACCCAAATTAATTATGCCAACACTTAATTCGCTCGAAGATTTATCATCCTGTTCTATAGATGACTTTAAACTCGAGGGTTATGAGCATCATCCTGCTATAAAAGCAAAAATGGCTGTATAAAAATGAAAATTATTTCGCATCTCGTTGCCGTATCAAATGACCTTGTAATTGGAGTGGACAATGATTTGCCATGGAATTTAAAAGATGACCTTGCCCATTTTAAAAAATATACACTCAATAAAATAATTATCATGGGAAGGAAGACATTTGAATCAATTGGAAGACCCCTTCCCAATAGAATAAATTATGTAATATCTAGAACATTAAAGAAATAGATGGTGCTCATGTATTTGATAATTTAGAAGATGCCATGTTGGCTGCAGAAAAACATAATCATGAGATGGGTGTAGTTAATGAGATAGTAATTATTGGTGGTGGTTATTTGTTTAAAGAAACCTTACCTGTTATGAATAAACTAGTTATTACAAAAGTAGACTGCAATGTTTTAGGAGATATTTACTATCCAAAGGTTGAAATGGAAAACTGGAAACTAGTAAATTCTGATTCATATACAAAAAACTCAGACAACGACTATGATTTTACGATAGAAGAATACGAGAAGTTATGATTGGCTTTGAATATAGTCTCTTCTTAGAGCTAAATTCTTAACTCTAATTTCTTCATTTTCTGTATATTTAATCCAGTTATTGGCTGTAGTTTTAACTTTCTTGTCTTTATCTCTAGCAGCAATTCTAAATTCTTTTTTTGCATCTTCAAATTTTTGCAGTTCAAAATAAGCTTGACCAAGCGTTAGATGAACTTGAGAAATCTTATCTATTTTTCCTTTCTTTAAACCTTTTTTAATAGAATCAACTGCCTTATCAAGTTTATCTTCAGCAAGATATAAATTTCCTAAAAGCACATACGATTTACCATCTTTAGATAATTTAGCAGCTTGTTCTAAAACAGGTATCGCTTTATCTATCTCTTGAGCCATTCTCCAAGAATCAGCAAGGAGCTTAAGATTCTTTTCATTATCTCTTACCACAGGTCCGGTCTTTTCAACCTTTACTTCTTCTCCAGTTGTTTTATCTTTAACTGTTTCTGTATACGTAGTAATTTTATTCTGACCTGAAACCAAAACTTGTGCTGCCCAATAAGGATTCTGATTAAGCAGTAACAATTGAGCTAGAGCTAAGTATTCTGACTCTTTATCTAAAAAATCTTTTGCATGAGCAGCTTTTAATGTAATCATATAGTCTTTTTCTCTACCAAGTTGACCATAAGTTCCACCAAGCTGAACAAAATATAACTTTTTGGGATATAAATTGACCAAGATTTCATATATATCTAGTTGTTGAAGTAAAGCCTTTCTCTCACCTATTTCTTTTTTTAGCTCACTAATACATGCAGCAAGAAGAACATACCAATTTTCTTTTGGTTTGTACCCCTCTTCTTCTGACATTGAAATTGCATTCTTCATTGAGGACATTGCTTTCCTAAAATTGCCTTGTTGAAAATATGCTTGTCCTAAAAGAGACCAAGATTGAGCAGTTACAGTTTCAACTTGATCCATCCATTGAAGAATTAACTCAATTCCTTTTGCATAATTTTCTTGAACTAAATTTAATTGAGCTAATGTAAAAAGCGCTGCATTTCTAATTGGCAAAGTTACTTCTGGTTCATTAATAACATTTTCATATGCCTGCATTGCTTGTTTATATTTTCCATCAGAAAAATAAACATAGCCCCAAGAATTCCACATTACAGATCTGTCATAACTTTTAAGATTTTCTTGATCATTTCTGAGCTCTGTTAAGAATTTCTATAACTGTTTCCATGTCTGGAGCAGGCTCACCTTTTTCATCTACAACTTCAAGAGCTTCATAAACTTTAGCCATTTTTTTTGCAGTTTTGCTTTGTAATGCTCTTGCTTTTTTATATTTTGTTTGAGTTTTTGGTTTGTCGCTTGATTGAGCTTCTATTTGTGTTGATGGATATGAAAATGCAAATGCTAGCAAAGCAAATGCATATATTACTTTATGATTTATTTAAAAAAATTATTCATCATCTGCCATTATAAATGTAAATCTATGAAAAACACCCTCAACAGGAGTTGCCTTTCCATCAACAATTTTAGGTTTATATTTTAATTTTAAGAGCAGCTCTTGCAGATGCGCTATTAAATAAAGTACATGGTCTCATTTCTTCTTGAGGTCCTTGAGGATCTCCACAATAACCTTCAAAGGCTTTTGCATTTTCAACAGTACCTGATTCAGTAATTGTAAATGAAACTATTGCAAAGCCTTCTGTACCTCTTTCTTGAGCTCTTCTAGGATAAATTGGTTGAACTTTAAATAAGTGGAATATATTCACCATCTCTAAAGAAAGATCCACCAGCCTTAAAATTTGCTTTTGGTTTAGCAATTGAAACATCTATACCTGTTAAAGGCTGAAGATCTAACTCAGGTTGAGCAATATCTTCTGGTTGTTCTTCTGGTTTCTCAGGCTTTTCAACCTCTGTAATAAAAGTATCAATTTGTCTTTCAGGCATTACAACATCAGCTAACTTAACAGATGTATCCTCTTTCATGCCACTATCTCCAAGTGAAATTAATATAACCATTACAAAAAATAATGCTGTTGTTATAAGAACTGATAAACCAATACCAGCTACATATTTATTTGCATCAAATGCTTTATTGTATAAAGCTTGAATAGGCTTTAATGCAGATTTTATAGCTGTTGTAAACTTGATCCATATTAAATTATTTTGGTTCAGATGCTAATGATATTGCGCTTACTCCAGCTTCTCTTGCTCCATCCATAACCTGGATGATAGTATCTGCCATTGCTTTTTCATCAGCCTGAATAACAACCGAACCTTGTGGATTATCTGCCAATAAGTTTAACAACATTTGCTTTTACTTGACGCACATCAATTCTTCTTCCATCCATCCATACTTCTCCAGTAGGACCAACAGCAATCAAAATAGCAGCATTTTCTTGAGTTTCAGCTGTATCAGAATCTGGTCTATTAATTTCAAGCCCGGGTTCTTTGATGAAGTTAGCAGTTACAATGAAAAATATAAGCATGATGAAAACCACATCAAGCATAGGCGTTAAATTAATTTCATCATTTTCTTCTTGAACTGCGCTTGTTATTGCATTTCTTCTCATAATAACCCTCTTCTAATCTATTTCTCTTTTAATAATATCGTTAAGTTCAGATTCATGTCTTTTACTGGTACTTGTTAAATAAATTGCTGCAAACGAACCAGATAAAGCAGTAACCATACCGGCCATAGTTGGAAGTGTAGCTTTAGAAACTCCTCCAGCCATAGCTCTAGCATCACCACCACCATTAAATGCCATAACTTGGAATACCTCAATCATTCCAGTTACAGTTCCTAAGCAAGCCCAATAATGGAGCCAAAACAATACATGTTTGAATGATGCTTATATTTTTATTTATTTCCATCTTGGCTTGAGACATCATCTTCTCTCTTATTTGAAGAGCATACCAAGATTTTTTATCTTTTCTAGAATTCCATTTTTCAGCAAGACCAGCAACATATTCTTGATGTGCATGAGAAAGATACCATATTCTCTCAAAATCATACCCCACATAAAAAATACAAGAATTGCTATTAACCAAAGCACATTTCCGCCTTGCTCCATAAAGTCTCTTATGGATGACAAGGCTTCTGTGATTGCAAATAGCATAAACTATTACCTACTTCTCAGCTTTTTCAGCAAGAATACCAGTGCTCTGTTCTTCAAGAATGCTTATGATTCCTCTAGCTGAAGACTGTGTAAAAGAATGAAGTAAACTTGTTGGAATAGCTACCAATAAACCTAATACAGTTGTAACAAGAGCTTGTGAAATACCACCAGCCATAAGCTTAGGATCTCCTGTTCCATACAAAGTAATCATTTGGAAGGTCACAATCATACCTGTAACAGTTCCTAAAAGACCTGCTAAAGGTGCAATGACTGAAATAATCTTTATAAATCCAATACCTTGTTCAATTGCTGGTCTTTCTGCCATTATTGCTTCAGCAAGCTTTAACTCTAATGTATCAATATCTTTATCAAAGTTATCTTTACCAACTTTTAGGACTCTTCCAAGTGGATTTGCTGAATCAGCTGCATCTTGACCAGCCTGTTTTCTAACTGCAGTTCCAATCATGTACAGACTATATAATTTATAGAATGCAAATAAGAACAGCAATAATACCAACAGCAATAATTGCATAACCAACTTCTCTACCCTGTTGAGCTCTTTCCATTAAAGATGGAGTTTGTATCAGATTGGCCAGCAAGCTGCCACCAGTAGGTCCTGTTGGGTCTACACCAAACTTAACTTGATCACCAGCTTCTGCATCACCTATTTTGCTTGCTGTTTTAGTATATCTGCCTGCAGGCTGTCTAGGTAAAAAAGCATACTGTCCTTTTGAAGTTGCATATTCTAAGTATTTACCATCACAAACAGCATTAAATAAGACCAACTCTAGTAACATTACATTCAGAAGTTTCACCATCTACATCTATTACATCTGTTGTAAATGATACAACCTGACCACTAGCCACCATTTCTCTTTGAAGTTCATACCAAAGTCCTTCAATCTCTCTAATAGTTGGAAGTTCAGTTGTCTCTGACATTTTGCCTGTTAATGCATTTAAGAATTTAACTCTATCTTGACCATATTCAGCACCTGTTAAGTGAGCCTGAAAATTGAACAGCTGCTTCTCCTGCTGAACTTTGAAGATGTCCAAATAGCTCAACCAATGAGCCCAACTCTTTTTGATAAGCTTCTTCTTTAACTCTTAAAATTTCTTCGTTCTTTTTATATTCAGCCTCAAGCGTATCAGCAATTTTTTCTTGTCTTGCTAACTCTCTTTTTTCAGCTGCTAAAATAGAAGCCTGCTTATTTTTATTAGACATAAATTCTGCTTCTCTCTGAGAATTTGCAGCTTGTTCTTGAGTTTTACCTTCTTTAACTAATGCTAAAAGAGCTTCAACTGTAGATACTTCAACTACCTCTTCTGAATTTTCTTGAGAAGAAATAAAGCCACTAAATAATATTAATAATGCTGGAATTATATAAAGTTTTTTCATTACACCTCTCCTTTAACAACTGGCATCATTAACATATCTGTAGGAGCTAATTTTTTAGCCATTCTAATACCATCTCTGATTGGTTTTCTGTATGAACCAGGAAGTTCATCCCATGTTCCTGTAGTATTGTTCCATCTGCCACTAGATTGCTCATCTTTAGTTTGATAGAACATGCCAATTCTTCCAATAACTAAAATATTAACAACAGTTCCATCTTCAAGTGTACTTTCATAGGTAT
Organism: Gammaproteobacteria bacterium; assembly: GCA_038142505.1. Taxonomy (GTDB): domain Bacteria; phylum Pseudomonadota; class Gammaproteobacteria; order Magnimaribacterales; family D2472; genus SCGC-AAA076-P13. The sequence continues at coordinate 175,560 of JAYQKD010000001.1, forward strand.
CAATTTTTCTACCGTATTCAGCCTCAATGTTATAGGCTTCTAATACCTGTCTAACTTGCTCAGAAGCTGTAACTTTAGGTTTAGCTAAAGAAGATCTAACTAAGTCAATTCTGTTTTGTCTTTCTTCAATCCTGAAGGGAGTATCAAGAGAGATAAAAGATTCTAAACTTTCAAGCATTCTTTGAGCTAAAGGAGGTATTTGTCTTTGCATAACAACAACCTGAACAAGTTGATCATCTAGCTTGTCCATTAACTCCAATTGAGCAGCGATTTGAATTCTTTTTTGTTCGTTATAAAGCTTTAAACCTTCAACTTGTTTAGAAACAGCCTTGTATTCATTAATAATCTTATCTGTTTGTCTTTCTGTTGTATCAATTCTGTCTTGAGATTTTGCTGATAGCATTTGATTATCTCTTCCAACTTCGAGAACACTTTCCATATCAGAGGATGAAAGCATTCCAGAAATGGAGACGATTATGCACAGCTGCACTATATTAAATTTATTTTTCATAAATATCTCCCTAAAAGTCTTCAACATATTACCAGTCATAGACCAATAATTAAACTTTTTTTGTAAAGCATTTTTATCAAAGTTTTGTAAATTCTTTTTTTAACCTTTTAAAATTCAACCACAATACAGGTGTACTAGATTTATATTTTTTATAATTTTCATCATGTCCCCATTTTATATCAGCCCTAGCTTCTAACATTCTTACGCCACTTACATATACAAGAAGAATATATGTAAATATTGGTGATATAAGAGTTAAGTATTGCCACCCATCTAAAGAGGAAAATGACATAACAGCAATGCCTGCCCAAAGAACTATTTCACCAAAATAATTTGGGTGTCTTGATTTGGCCCATAACCCTGTAGTAATGAATTTATCCCTATTTTCAGGAAAAGATCTAAATTTAGATTTCTGATTATCTGCAACAATTTCAGTACTAAAACCAAGTACAAATAAACCTAACCCAAAATAGAACAATGCGTTAACAACTACTCCGCTATCTGATGAGATTGCTGTTAAAGCGCACATTGAACATAAAGAAACCCATAGTCCTTGCAATGTCCATGTCATAAAAAATTGAGTTGCTGAGGGCTTTATGGTTCTAAATCTTTTATCTTCCCCATCTTTATGTATTCGCATAAACAAAAAACTGCCTAGTCTTAGGGCCCATAAGGAAATCAGCAAAACAATAACTGTATTTGCTAAATTGGCATTAGCAAAATCACCAGAAGCTAAAATCAATGCACACCAAGTTACAGATAGATAGGTAAGACTTCCTGTTAAATCATAAAATTTTTCTGTCTGGAAAACATATGCAGGAATATATGCCACCCACTGAATTAAAAATGCCAAAATTACCACTCTTAAAACATTCTCGATACCTGTTGCTGCTGCAATTGAAATCGCAATAAAAAATACAACCAATGATATTAATAAATTAATTAATGCTTTCATCATTCACTCCATCCACAAATTCTGTTTTCATTTTGAGCATCAAGCCACTCCTTGAGTGGCTCATAGTAATTCACAATAGAGCTACCACTTAGTTTTCTTGTGCCCGTTAAATTTTCAAACGCATCTTGCCATGGGGCACTTTGCCCCATTGCCATAGTTGAGATAATTTTTTCTCCAGCATATTCGTTGCCATAAATAGAACATTCATGCAAAGGTCCATCAAAACCCATCCCGTTGCATAATGATTCATGAAACTGATATTGCATTATCCTCGCTAAATAATATCTAGTATATGGCGTATTTCCTGGTATGTGATATTTAGCTCCGGGATCAAAATATTCCTCTGACCTGTTTGATGGAGGTTTAATTCCTTGATACGACTCTCTTAAATCCCACCATGATTGATTTAATTCATCTTGTCCGGTTTCACCATTAAAGACTCCTGCTCTCCACTTATCTAGCATTAAAGCCCAGGGAACAACAACAACACCCTCTAGAGCTTGCTTCATTAATAAACCAATGGCATCTTCCTTCACTTCTTCTGCCTCTACCTCAGATATAAAACCAATATTTTTAAGGTAATCAGGAGTAATTGACAATGTTAAAAGGTCGCCAAATGCTTCATGAAAACCATCATTGGCTCCTCCCTGAAATAAAGTTGGTAAATGGTTGTATGCTTGATAATAAAAGATATGGCCTAACTCATGATGAATAGTTATAAAGTCTTCTTCATTCTTTTCTATACACATTTTAATTCTAAGATCATTCTTTGCTGGATCTAGGTTCCAAGCTGAAGCATGACATACAACAGACCTATCTTGAGGTTTGACAAATAATGACCTTTCCCAAAAAGTGCTCGGCAGTGGCTCAAATCCCATTGATAAAAAGAAATCCTCTGCATACTCAACCATTTCAATTTCAGAAATGTTTTTTTCTTCAATTATTTTAGTAACATCAACAGAGCTTGTTTCTATGCTGCTTGGGTAAACAAGATCATATATATTTGACCACGATTGTCCCCACATGTTGCCAAGAAGATGAACTGGAAGTGATTCATCTAAAGATACTATTTCATCGCCATAATATTCATTTAGTTCGCCCCTTACGTGGCAATGTAATGCATCATATAAAGGCTTAACCTCATCCCAAACTCTATCAATTTCTTCTAAAAACTCTTCAGCAGGCATATCATATTTACTAAACCATAAATCGCTTAATCCATCGTAACCAAGCTCTTCAGATCCTTGATTACCAATTTCAACCATTCTCATATAAAGAGGTCTCATTGGTTTTCCTATTTCATGCCATCCTTGCCATGCGCGAAGAAGTTCATCAGGATCTCTTGAGTTATCAATAATTTGTTCAAAAGCCTCTAAATCGAAGCATTCGCCATCTTCAAAACAATACTCACCTGCTCCATACATTGCTTCAAGTTTTGTTGAAATAGAAGATAAGCTCTCCTGCCAACTCATCATTAAATGGTGGAGGCATTACGAAACTGCTTTTTAAAAGCTCTAGTTGTCTTCTCTGAGAAGGAGAAGTTTCTAAATCATTAAATAAAGCAGCTTTTTTTGAATCTTCAAGAGATTTTAATGTATATCTTTTACCATAATCAGCAACAATATTTTGAGAATCAAAGGTTATAAAGTTTGATCCAATCCAATATGCAGAACTAACTACAGGACCCTCTTTAAGATTGCTTTCTTCTACCTCATCTAAAAACAATTTTAAATCAGCTTCTGATACAGATTGTTCGCTAGTTTGACTGCAAGAAGTTACAATTGCACTAATGGCAACTAAAGTAAAAAATTTTTTCATAGTTTTCCCCGATAACAACTAATAAAATAACATAAAAATATAAATGATATGAAGATTTCAACTAACCAATTTAAAAATGGTACAAAGCTTTTAATAGATAATGCTCCTTGTTCGATTATTGAGCATGAATTCCATAAACCGGGTAAAGGTCAAGCTGTCATGCGAGTAAAATATAAGAATCTTCTTACCGGAAATACAAACGATAAAACATTTAAATCTGGTGAATCTGCAGAAGCAGCAGATGTAAATCATAAAGATATGGAATTTCTATACACAGATGGTGAAACTTGGCATTTTATGGATCCAAATAGTTATGAACAGATTGAGGTAGGAGCAAATGAGATTGGAGATGCAAAAAAATGGCTTGTTGGCCAAGAAACATGCGAAATTATTCTTTGGGATGAAAAACCAATTCAAGTAGACCCCCCTGTAAATGTAGAATTAAAAATTTTGAAATCAGAACCTGGCGTCAAGGGTGATACTGTCTCAGGTGCTACTAAACCTGCAGAGCTTGAGACTGGTGTTGTAATTCAAGTACCTCTTTTTGTTAATGAGGGTGAGATTGTAAAAGTTGATACTAGAGATGAAAGCTATCTTGGAAGAGCCAAATAATGATAGACACATTAAATGAAGAAATAAGTAAATTTTTGTCTTCATTTTTAGATGCTGAAGATGAAAAATTAAGTCTAATAGAAAAAAAATGCTCATCTACTATTACTGATGATTTAGATAAGGGCCATATAACCTCGAATGTTTGCATGATAGCTGGAAGCATTTTAAAAAAGAATCCAAAAGAAATAGCTGATGCTTTGGTTGAATGGTTAAAAAAAACAGATAACTTCCACGAGATTGAATCTGCTGGTCCCGGATTTATAAATGTTACTCTTAAAAGATCAGATTTTGTTGCCACGGTTGATAAAATTAATAAGGACTCAAAAAAATTTGGTGAATCGGATTATGGGAAAGATAAATCAATTCAAATTGAGTTCGTTTCAGCAAACCCAACGGGCCCTTTGCATGTTGGACATGGAAGAGGAGCTGCTTACGGAGATGCAATAGGCAGAATTCTCTCATCCTCTGGCTATAAAGTTCAGAAAGAATACTATATCAATGATGCTGGAAGACAAATGGATATTCTTACAGCTAGTGTATTTGTAAGAATCTTTGAGAGTGAGTTAGATAATTTTTTTCCAAGAAATGCATATAAGGGGTCATATATTTCTGAAATTGCTATGGCATTCAGAGATAAAAATAATTGCAACCTAAATACTGATGGGCATGCTCTTATAAAAGACTTGCCTAAAGATGAAGAAAAAGAAATAGATGAATTAATACTTAGAATAAAAAATACCTATGAAGCATGGCCTAAAATAAAATCTTTTGCTTTAGACGAGGTTTTAAAAACTATAAAAGAAGATCTTGAGAGTTTTAATGTATCTTTTGACAATTGGTATAGCGAATCCAGTCTCGGGAGTTTAGATGATAAAAATTCTAAAATTAAAAAAGCCATAGATACGCTTATTACAAGTAAACTTGCTTACGAAGATAACGGCGCCATCTGGTTAGACACTAGCAAAAGTGGTGATGATAAAAATAGAGTTTTAATAAGAGATGATGGAAGAGCAACTTATTTTGCGTCCGATGTTGCTTACCATAAAGATAAGATAGATAGAGGCTTTGATAAATTAATAAATGTTTGGGGAGCTGATCATCACGGCTATATAAAAAGAATTGAAGCATCAATTGAAGGTCTTGGCTTTGATAAAGAAAAATTAGATGTCCAACTTGTGCAGTTTGCAAATCTCTTCAAGGATGGAAGTAAAGTAAAAATGTCCACAAGATCTGGTGATTTCTTTTCTTTGGCTGACCTAATTAGCGAAATTGGTACTGACGCCTCCAGATTTTATTATCTTTCAAAACAAGCAGATCAGCATTTAGATTTTGATTTAGATCTAGCTAAGGCAGATAGCAAAGAAAATATTTTCTACTACATACAATATGCTCATGCACGAATATGTTCATTATTAAGAAAATATGCTGATAGCCATGGCTCAATGCCAGAAAATGCAAGCGCAATAAGCGGTGGCTCTTATTATAATTGTGATGAATTGATTCATGAAATGAGCAAATACCCCCATGTAGTTTTGAGAGCATCTATATCTCTTCAGCCTCATTTAATTATTTACTACTTAAAAGACTTTGCTCATAGCTTCCACAGTTTTTACAACGATAATCAAGTTTTAACAGAATCTAAAGAAAATATAGATTCAATAGTTTTTTGTTTAAATGCAGCCAAAATAGTTATTGCTAACGGGCTCAAACTTTTAGGGATAGAGCCAATAGAAAAAATGTAAATGGCATGAAAGACTACGCTAATAGAAATAAATCTAGAAAAAGAAACATCACAAGAAAAAAAACTGTATTTAGATCTAAAAAAGATAACAGTCCTCTTATATCAAAAAACATAATTTCTGGAATTATATTATTAGCATTAGCTCTAGGAGCTGTTTCATTACTATATTTTGATACAGACGTTTCTAGCATTAAACCAAGAGAAAGTTCTAATAAAATTAAAATAGATTTTCCGACATCTCTTACTAAAAATTCCGTTCTTATAGAAACAGAATCAGAAGAAAATTTCCTTTCCTGCGAGTACTTTGTTCAAATTGGGGCATATGGCAATAAAAAATATGCTTATGAAGCAAAAGATATCCTAAATGAAATTGAGCTCATTACTATTAATGAAATATATAGCAGCTCGAAACCTGGCAAGCTATTGCATAGCGTTATAACTGGTCCCTATGAAAACAGATCAGCTGCAAATAACATAAAAGAAAAAATTACAAACAGGGGTTTTGATCCACAATTGAGAACCTTATGCGAAAAGAATTAGAAACAAATATTAATTCTCTTGAACTCAAGATTGCTAAAGCAAGTAAAACTGTATCTAAAAACCTGGGTGACATTTTCTTAATTGCGGTATCAAAGAAAAAAAACATTGAGCATATTAGAACAGCCCAAAATTTAGGCATAAATAATTTTGGAGAAAATTATGCACAAGAACTTGAAGAAAAAGCCAATAATATTGATGGGAATGTATGCTGGCATTTTATAGGACCTCTTCAATCTAATAAGGCAAAAATTATTGCTAAATATGCTGACTGGATACACACAATTGATAGAAAAAAAATAGCAGACAAAATAAATGAAGAGTGTAAAAAGATTAATAAAATTATAAATGCCTGCATTCAGGTTAATATTTCAAATGAGTCAACAAAATCAGGAATTAATCCTGAAAACCTTATGATTTTTGCTAAATATGTTGATTCTATGGAAAATATTAATTTAAAAGGCATAATGGTTCTCCCAAGTTTGGGTGAAAATAATAAAAAACAGATGCAAGACTCAAAATTGCTTCATGAAGAGCTGGTATCAGTTTTTCCTCATGCAGAATACTTGTCGATGGGAACAACAAATGATTTTGAGACAGCGATTGTATCTGGCTCTAATATGATTAGAGTTGGTGAGTTAATTTTTGGCAAAAGGTAATGAAAAAAATAGTTTTTTATGGATCAGGAAATATATCTCAAGCTCTAATATCGGGTTTAATATCGGCTGGATACAAGAAAAATCTTATAGAGTTTATTGATAGAAATAAAATAAACTCAAGGAAAACTAAAAAACTCGGAGCAACAAAAACTAATCTCAAAACTATTGATACAAAATCAATTATTTTTTTGGGGGTCAAACCAAAAGATGCCATGAATGCATATGCTGAAATATGTGCAGTAGTAAAAAAACCAAAAATTGTATCCCTGGTTGCTGGCATAAAATCAAATAAATACTTATCTGAATCTAAAGATGTTGAACTTATCAGAGCCATGCCAAACACCTCATCTAAATTTAATAAAGGTATAACCGCCATCTGTAATTGCAATGCAAATAAAACAACTTTTAATCAAGTATCCTCAATATTTAAAAAAGTGGGCACTACTATAGATATTACCAAAGAGAATAAAATTGATGATTTTACTGGACTAATTGGTAGCGGTCCTGCCTACTTCTTCTATCTTTTAAAAGTATATGAAAAAAGAATCTTAAAACTCTGCGATGGGGATAAATCAAAAAAAGATACTATTATTTGTAATTTATTGGAAGGGGTTTCATATTCAATTAATGATAATAGTAATCTTGATGAGCTAATTGCCTCAGTTGCTTCAAAAAAAGGAACAACCGAAGCTGGTTTAAAAAGTTTTAAATCATCAAAATTATCTCAAAATTTTGAAAAAGGGATAGCCGCAGCAATCAAGCGAGCTAAAGATATATCAGTTGAGTTCTAAAAATGAATGAATTATTAAGTCTAGGTTTAGGAGTTTTAAGTTATGCATTCATTTTGCTTTTTATTTTTAATTTACTGAAAATTGATTACTACAATCCAATAGTTAAGGGTTTTGTAAATATCTATAAGCCTATATCTAAAGTATCCATTTTTTCAAATCAGCTTTATACGATATTTATTATTGCTGCTCTTCTTAGGTTTTCTAACTTTTATATTCTGTACTCATCTCAATATGACGTATATATCCTCGGCTTAATATCATTAATTGAGGTTTTAAATACTTCACTTACAATTTTTTTCTTTTCAGTTATTGGGGCAGTTATTCTTAGCTGGGTAGCTCCTAATAGCCCTCACCCAATGCTGCAAATCATTGAAGAAATTTCTTCAAAACTTCTTGCACCAATTAGAAAATTTATACCTTCTGCTGGCGGGCTTGATTTTTCTCCAATATTTGCCTTAATCCTAATAAGGCAGTTAGAGATATTGCTAGCTAGTATAATTAGATCAATTATATGAAAACGAAAACTGAACTAATTAAATTTAATCAAGGCTTAGATCTAGAGTCTGGAGCAAGACTAAATACATTTGATCTAATGGTTGAGACATATGGTGAACTGAATAAAGATAAAGATAATGCAATCTTGGTATGTCATGCATTTTCAGGAAATCACCATGCTGCAGGCAAATCATCTGATAACGAAGCTTTGGGTTGGTGGGATGAAGTTATTGGTCCAGGAAAAGCAATTGACACCGATAAATTTTTTGTTGTTTGTTCTAATAATTTAGGCGGTTGCTCTGGTTCATCTGGACCACTTAGTCTTAATCCTGAAACTAATGAATTATATGGGAAAGATTTTCCATTAGTCTCAGTAACCGACTGGGTAAACTCGCAAAAACTTTTATCTGATTATTTAGGTATTTCTAAATGGCATATGGTTGCAGGCGGAAGTCTTGGTGGTATGCAGGCTCTTCAATGGGCTATTTCATATCCCAATAAACTTAAAAAAGCAGGTATATTTGCAACAGCAACAAAATCTAGTACTCAAAACATAGCTATGAACGAAGTTGGAAGAGAGGCTATAAGAAAAGATAAGAATTTTATGGAGGGTGATTATCTTAATCATAATGTAAAACCAAAAAGTGGGCTAAAGACAGCACGAATGCTTGGTCACATAACATATTCTTCTGAAGATATTATGGATCAAAAATTTGGTAGAAAATTTCAAGATATAAAGTCGAAAATAGAAGGAACAGTTGATTATGAGGTTGAAAATTATCTTCAATATAAAGGTGAAAAGTTTTCTGATACATTTGATGCAAATAGTTATATTTTAATGACCAAAGCCATGGATGGTTACGATGCTTCCTATTCTACTAATGGTAGTCTTGAGGATGTTATGAAAAAGATTCAAGCTAAGTTATTAGTAGTTGGTTTTGATAGTGATTGGCTGTATCCACCTAAAAGAAGTAAAGAAATTCAATTAGCTGCAATGAATGTTGATATTGAGTGTTCATGCGTAATACTAAAAGGCGAGCAAGGTCATGATAGTTTTTTATTTGCATCTGACAGATACGTTAAAATCATTAAAGGGTTTTTAGATTCAAAATGAATACTTCGCTCATACACATCATAAAAAAATGGATTCCAGAAAAAAGCAAAGTTATTGATTTTGGTTGTGGCGATGGATCTTTATTAAAAGATTTAATTGATGAAAAGAAAATACGAGGCTATGGCGTAGAAATTGATCATAATAAAATTCAAGAATGTATTTGATAAAGGTATATCTGTTATAGAAAAAGATATAGACGAAGGCATTCAAGACTTTGAGTCATGCAATTTTGATGTTGCTGTAATGGCAAGCTCAATTCAGTGCCTTAAAGAACCACACTTGGCTTTAAGAAAAATGCTTAAGCTATCAAAACAATGCATTGTTACTCTCCCAAATTTAGGTTTTTGGAAGTGTAGACTTGATTTAGCCCAAGGCAGAATGCCGGTTACACCTAATCTTCCATCAAGCTGGTATGAAACCAAAAACTTACATCTTTGTACAATCAAAGATTTTGAAACACTGTGTTTTGAAGAAGGTTTTGTTATTAACGAAAAGTTTTTTCTTAATGATAAAGGCGCTAAGAGCGCTATGGCTTCAACATTTCCAAATACTTTTGCCTCCGAGGGAATTTATCTAATTGCTAAAAAATAATAAAGTTCTTCTTGCTTCGTCTAATCAAGGAAAAATAAGGGAATTCAAAAAAATTTTTAAGGGCTTTGATTTTATATCTCAAGAAGATTTAGGAATTGATGATGCTGTTGAGGACGGAATTTCTTTTTTTGAAAATGCATTAAAAAAAGCTAGACATGGTTCAAATAAATCAGGACTCTTAACAATTGCTGATGATTCTGGATTGGTTGTGCCAGGATTAGATTATGAACCAGGAATCTATTCAGCAAGATATGCAGGTGAAGGAGCCTCAGATAAAGATAATAGAGATAAAATTATTGATCAATTAAACAAAAAAAATGTCTCATCTCTTGAGGCCTTTTATATATGTGTCCTAGTCGGTGTTCGCTCAGATTTAGATCCCATCCCTCTTTACTCTGTTGGTGAAATTCATGGAAGAATATCAACAAAAAGTTCAGGTGATGGTGGTTTTGGCTATGACAAAATTTTTTATCCAAATGGATATGATGTATCTATGGCATCTATTGATCCTGAAGAAAAAAATAAAATAAGTCATAGAGCCGTTGCTGCAAGATCATTCATTAAAGAACTTGAAAAACTTTAATCCAAATAAAGTACCTATATCGCTTTATATTCATCTGCCCTGGTGCGAGAAAAGATGTCCCTACTGTGACTTCAATATCAATACAAATAAATTAGATGGAGATGAAGAAAGGCTATTGGTTGCTCTTAATCAGGATTTAAAAGACTCAATGAAATATATTCAAAAAAGAAAATTCTGCTCTATTTATTTTGGGGGAGGAACCCCATCATTGGTATCTTCAAAGATAATAAAAAAAATTATCAAAAATTTAAAAGATATGGGCCTTTTAAAAAAAGAATGTGAAATTAGCTTTGAATTAAATCCAAAAGAGGTCACTTACTCTTATATAGAAGAAATTATTGCTGCTGGGGTTAATAGAGTTTCAATAGGTATACAAAGTTTTGATCAAGAAGTGTTAGGTAGCTTAGAAAGAAACCATAGTGCTAATGATAGTTATCAAGCAATTAAAATTGCTTCTGAGTTTAAAAACATCAATATTTCAATTGATTTAATTTATGGAATTATGAACCAATCAATTGCTTCTCTAAAAAAAGATATTGAAATATTCTGCAAAAATAAAATTGATCACTTATCTCTGTACCAACTAACAATTGAACCCAATACAATTTTTTATAAAAAAGAATTAAATATTCCATCTGATAAGACCATAGAGACAATGGAATTGGCTGCAAAAGATATTCTCAATAGAAATAATATTTTTCAGTATGAGGTTTCATCATGGTCCAAAAATAACAAAGTAAGTAAACATAATATGAATTATTGGCTATACGGTGATTATCTCGGTATAGGTCCAGGTGCCCACAGTAAAATTACAACAAAAAATTCAATAACAAGGAATGATTAAATTAAAAAAAGTTGAATCTTATATCAATAATCCGTCAAAGATAACAAAGGTTAAAATAGATGACTCATCATATGATCTTGATCTTGCAATGAATGTCTTGAGAGTTAAAAACGGCACTTCATTTAAAGATCTTGAAAAAAGAGGCGTTTATATACCCGATACTTTTAAAGAAAAATTATTTATGGGTTATAAAAAGGGTTTAATAGAAAAAAATTTAATTAAGGCAACCGATCAAGGATATAAGTTTCTGAACGATACCGTAAATAATTTTAACTAGCTTTTCTTTAGCGAAAATGGATAAATTTTTCTACCCTCTTCTACAGCCCTTTGCTGGAACTTAGTTAACATTATGTTTTCATAGGGGGATGAGCTTAAAACTTTGAAATCTAAATTTTGACTAATAGATTCATCGATTGATTCAGCATAATTCTCCCAATCTGTTGATATAAAAAGGTGACCATCTGAATTTAAAACTTTATAAATTGAATCTAAAAATTCTGAGTTTATCATTCGTCTTTTATGGTGTTTTAACTTGGGCCATGGGTCGGGACATATTATTAAAACTTCATCAAAAATTGATTCATTAATTTCTTCTATTAATAATCTTATATCCCCTGTCACTAATCTAATATTAGCAAGCTCATTATCATTAATTGCTCCAAGAACCTGCCCAATTCCAGCCATATACACTTCTGAACCTATATATAAATTTTGAGGATTTTCTTTAGCTAAGTTGATAAGATTCTCTCCGTTACCAAAGCCTATTTCTAAAATAACTCTTTTAAAGTTACTTTTCTCGAGAAGTATCTGAGCATGAGAGGTTACAAGATATTTATGTAAAGAATTTAGGTTATCTTCTTGGCTTTTAGTTATACGCCCTTTTCTTTGAACAAAAGATGGGAGAAATTTGTTGCGCATTTATAAATGGAATATCAATGAATCGAATTAAGCAGCACTTACCATTATGGCTTTTAATTTTTTTAATGCTCCATTTTCGATTTGCCTAATTCTTTCTGCAGAAACATCATACTCTTCAGCTAACTCATGTAATGTTGCTTTATCGTCTGCTAAGTATCTTCTTTGAAGAATGTCTTTGCTTCTATCATCTAACATTTTAAGGGCTTCAACTAATTCACTTTGATTCATATCATCAGCTTCAGCATTTGCAACAATAACCTCAGGATCATATGTCTTATCTTCAATATATTGCGAAGGTGACATCATTTCATCATCATCACCAGAGGGAACTGGAGTATCAAATGAAGCATCATTAGATGAAAGCCTGTTTTCCATATGAAGCACGTCCTTTACTTCTACATTGAGATCTTTGGCAATATTTTCTGCTTCTTCTTTAGTAAGCCATTCAAGACTCTTTTTCTTGCCTCTAAGGTTGAAAAATAACTTTCTTTGAGCTTTCGTTGTGGCTATTTTTACAAGCCTCCAGTTTTTCAGTATGTACTCATGAATTTCAGCTTTAATCCAGTGAACTGCAAAAGAAACAACTTTCACCCCTCTATGAGGATCATATTTATCAACTGCTTTCATTAGTCCAACATTACCTTCTTGAATAATGTCAGCCAAAGGAAGGCCGTAACCCTGATATGATCTTGCAATATGAACAACGAATCTTAGATGATGAATAACTAACTGTCTTGCAGCATCTAGATCGTCTTCTTCATATAGTTTAAGCGCTAATTCCTGCTCTTCTTCTTTAGACAATATAGGAATTGAATGCACAGAAGCTAAATAGGACTCAATATCCTTGCCAGGACTATTTAACTGAGATGGTTGTAACTGTGTTCCCATACTTAATATAAATTTTATTTATAATTAATTATATTATTAATTAATGTTATACACAAAATTATACCAATTTTTTATAAAACTCGCTCAAAATAGGCAAATATTGGTCTTTTATGGCTTTATTTCTAAATGCTGCAAAAGCTGGATTTAAGATGCTTTCCTCTTTTGAGTATTTTAGATCTTCAGCATTTGCCATTTGAGAGATACTTCCGCCACATGAATTTAATATAGCGTGCCCAGCTGCTATATCCCATTCTGATGTGGGTCCAAATCTTGGATATATATCAGCCTTATTATCTGCGAGTGCGCATAATTTCAATGAGCTACCCTTTTCTATTATTTCATAAGAAACGTTTAAACTATTGAGATAATCAAGAAACATTTTGTCTTTATCTGTTTGATGGCTTTTACTCATTACTATTCTTAAACTATCTGGTATCGTTTCTTCATTGCTAGAAATATTAAATTTAGATCCAAGCCATGTCTTGTCTGATGCTGGGGCACATATGATTCCAAAAATAGAATCGGTATTTTCAATAAGAGCAATATTAACGGTAAAGTCTTTAGACTTGTTTAGAAATTCCCTTGTGCCATCTAAAGGGTCGACTAACCAATAAGGAGTTTTAGGTATATCTGATTCTTTTTTATAAGTTTCTTCTGAAACTATCGGAACTTTTGGGGTAATTTCTTTAAGCGCATCAATAATAATTTTATTTGCATTGTTGTCAGCCTCTGTGACAGGAGAACCATCAAATTTTATTTCGCTTTCAAAATCATCTTTTTTGTAAACCTCCATAATTGCATTACCTGCATCTTGGACAATTTTTTTTAGAGGCTCGTTAAGATTTCGTATGAACTCTGCATCAACTTGCATAATGCTAATTTGTTTTATCTTTAAGCTCTAGTGCTTTTAGCCTCATCTGCATAAGCTCATCTTCTGTGTCGGGATATTCATTGTTATATATTGAAGCCTCCCATCTTCCATACATCGGGTTAGTGATCATGAACCATTTTGAACCCCACATATGGTCATAGGTCTCAGCCAGATTTTTTCTTGAATCTAATTCAAGCGTTGTTTCATCTAGTGGTAAAAAATCACCTAGTTGATCACCAATAAGCAATAAAATTCTATAGTCTTTTGCAACTAACTCTCGTCTTGAAACCTTGTCTGAGGTCCAACCATTCTCATTCTTCATTAATAAAACATCTCTATCAGTATCTAGAGGAAGTCCAAGTTTTTGAATGTTATTACGGGTTGCATCTTCTGCTACTGCAATCCTATTTGTTACATAAAAAATTTTTACACCCTTGCTTTGTGCATATTCTAAAAAGTCTGATACTCCAGCAACAGCATCAGAGGATTCTTCAAGCATCCATTCAAGCCATCCTATGGGATAGGATTGACCATTAATAATAGATCTGGCTTGAAAAGGAATATTATTTAAAACTGTTTCATCGATATCTAAAATTATTGCAGGCGGTTTGTTTTTAAAATTTTCTTTCTGTTCTATTGCAGCAGTCCAGTTAAGATCATTTAGTGCTCTATCAAGAGCTGACTTTGCATTCACGTATGTTTGTATATTGCTCGCCTCATATTCTGCTGAAGACTGAGCATATAAAACTGAGAGCATTGATTGAGCTTGAAGAGAATTATCTAATTCTTTTTCTTTTGCATTTATATTATCAATAAATGTGCAAAGGATAAGACATAAATATATTAGATTCCGTGATTTCATAGATTAAGAGCATTATAATGCCAATAATTAAATTTAAGTTACAAAAACCTATGAATAGTGAACTATTAGAAAATCTTAATAAACTAAAGAAAATGCTTGTGTTGTTAAGTGAAGAGAGAAAAGTTGTAATGTCTCATCATAAGACATTTGAGCATGTAGAAAAGATGCGCAACATTGTTAATGAATCAATAGAACTTGCTGAAAATGAGTAAATATTCTTGTTTTGAGGTTCAGATTAACGATGGCATTGCTCATCTTATTATGAACAGACCTGATCAATTAAACTCGATGACAAGAATCTTTTGGAAAGAGCTACCAGAGATAATTAAAGATATTGATAAAAAGTCTGATGCAAGAGTTTTAATATTATCTGGTCAAGGTAAACATTTTAGTGCCGGTATGGATTTTGCTAACTTTGCACCTCCAAAAAAATCTGAAAAAGAAATTGATCCAGCAAGAAAAAGAGAAGCTTTTTATCATGAAGTCCTAGAACTACAGGATACTTTTACAGCACTTGAAGAATGCAGAATGCCAACCATAGCCGCTATTCAGGGTGGATGCATTGGCGGTGCCATTGATATGGCAGCGGCATGTGATATGAGATATTGCTCTGAAAATGCTTTCTTTAAAATTGCAGAAGTTGATATAGGTATTGCAGCTGATGTTGGCACACTTCAAAGACTGCCATCTTTAATTCCTTTAGCTGTTTTAAGAGAACTTGCATACACAGGAAGAAAATGTGACTCTGCAGAAGCTAAATCTCTTGGTCTCGTTAATGAAGTTTACTCATCTGTAGATAATATGATGGAAGAGGTACAGAAAATAGCTCAAACAATTGCGAGCAAATCTCCTCTTGTTACCAGAGTAATTAAAAAACAAATTAACTATGCAAGAGATAATTCAGTAAGAGATTCCTTGGAATATCATGCCATGTGGAATGCCAGCTTAATTAGTCATAAAGATACAGAAACTGCACTAACAGCATTTATGAATAAATCTGAAGGTGAGTTTGATGACCTCGAAGAGCTAAAATCTTTTTGGGAAAAAGAAGGGTTAATTTAATCTCTTAAAAATACTGGCTCTGTAGCCGTTGATTCAGCTTTAGAGTAATAATAGCCATCTGAGTTGAAACCAGAGAGCTCCTCAAAATCTTTTACGTTGTTTTCAATAATCCACCTAGCCATAAGGCCTCTGGCTTTTTTCGCATAAAAACTAATAATTTTGTATTTCCCATTTTTACAATCTTTAAATACAGGCGAGACAACATTTACATAGTCTGGCATTTTGCCCAGAACGCTAAAATATTCTTTAGAAGCTAAATTAATTAAAAGATCAGATTTTTGAGAC
Source organism: Gammaproteobacteria bacterium (assembly GCA_038142505.1). GTDB lineage: Bacteria > Pseudomonadota > Gammaproteobacteria > Magnimaribacterales > D2472 > SCGC-AAA076-P13. The sequence goes on from JAYQKD010000001.1 coordinate 191,697, forward strand.
TCCAAATCATTCAATACATTTTCTTGAATTGAGTTACCCCAAAATTCATATAAGTTTTTACCTTTACTTGTTTCTAGCTTTGTCCCCATTTCTAGTCTGTAAGGCTTAATAACATCCATAGGTCTTAATATTCCATATAATCCTGATAGGATTCTTAAATGCTTTTGAGCAAATTTAATTTGCTTAGCATTAAGGGTTTCAGCATCAAGCCCTTGATAAACATCACCTTTAAAAACTAACAATGAAGGCTTGCTATCTTCTGATAAAGTTTTAGATGCCTTCCATGATTGATATCGATCAAAATTTAAAGCTGCCAACTTATCACTTAACCCCATAAGACTGGCAATGTCTTTTGGCTCCTTATCTTTGAGTGTCTTTATAAGACTTGAAGATTGGCTTAGAAACTGGGGTGCAGTATGATTGCTTTTAGAATCAACTTCATAATCCAAAGTTTTTGCTGGTGAAAGTACAATTAACATGATAAATATTCTAACTAAATCTGAGTCAGACATCTAATGAAAGTTCTAGAAAAGTATATAAATTTTGTAGGTGAAAAAATATCCTACCTGATACCAGTCATGGTTGTCTTGATGATTTTTGTAATAGTTAGTAGGTATTTTTTTGGGATTGGAAGAACTGATATCCAAGAAATGGTTATGTATTTTCATGCTCTAGTGTTTCTTGGTTGTGCGGGTTATGCAATGAACCATGATGAACATGTTAGGGTGGATATCTTCTATAGAAATGCATCTCAAAAATATAAAAAGAACATTAATTTTATCTTTGGTTTAGTATTTTTGTTGCCTCTTATAGCCATTACATTTTTTTATTCTATTGAAACAATCGAGGCTTCTTGGAAAATGAGTGAGGCATCTACAGAGGCTGGTGGTTTGGCATATGTATACATTCAAAAAACATTAATGATTCTGTTTCCACTAACACTTTTAGCAGCGTTAATTAATCAATTTATAAAAACAAAATGGAAATAATTCCTTTATTACTTTTAGTTTTAATATGTCTAGCTCTTTTGTTTGGATATCCGGTTGCATTCACACTTTCTGGGGTCTCTATTCTCTTTGCTCTAATCTGTATACCGTTTGGAATATTTGATGAATCAATTTTAAAAAGTATTCCTCTAAGAATATTTGGGATTATGAATAATGTGACTCTTCTTGCAGTTCCCTTATTTATATTTATGGGGACTGTTCTTGAAAGGTCAGGTATTGCTGCAAAAATGTTAGAAAATATGGCTTTGGCATTTAAGAATATTAGAGGCGGTCTTAGCATTTCAATAATTACTGTGGGTGCTTTATTAGCAGCAAGCACAGGTATTGTTGGCGCAACAGTTGTAACAATGGGTCTTATGTCTCTTCCAATAATGATTCAACAAGGATATAAAAAAGATTTCTCATCAGGCCTGGTTGCATCAACTGGAACCTTAGGACAGATCATTCCTCCTTCAATTGCATTAGTGCTTTTGGGTGATGTTATGTCTAATGCATATCAAAGAGCTCAAAACAACATGGGTATTTTTTCTCAACAAACTGTTACTGTTGGAGATTTGTTTATTGGCGCCATAGTTCCTGGAATTATGATTTGTCTTGGGTATCTAATTTATACAATCTATCAAAACTATAAAAATCCAAATATCTTGTTTGAGCCAGAAGCAAATTCAGCATCATTCAAAGATATTCTTAAGACTCTTGCCTTGCCACTACTTTTAATTATTTTGGTTTTAGGTTCTATTATTGCTGGAATAGCGACACCAACAGAGGCATCTGCTATTGGAGCTGCTGGTGCACTTTTAATAGTTCTTATCAACGGCAAGTTATCTTTAGGACTTTATAAAAGAAACTAGTCAGAAAACTGCAATAGTATCAACAATGATCTTCACAATATTAATTGGTGCTTCTATTTTTTCATTAATTTTTAGAGGAGTTGGCGGAGATAATTTAATTGATTTGGTGTTTGGCTCTCTCCCTGGCGGGCCATATACAGCATTAATTTTTGTTTTAATTTTTGTTTTCTTGCTTGGATTTATTTTAGATTTTATTGAAATTTGCTACGTAATTGTTCCTTTGGTCGCCCCACCTCTTTTGATGATGGGTTTTGATCCAGTCTGGTTAGCAATTCTTATTGCAATTAATCTACAAACTTCTTTCTTAACACCTCCCTTTGGCTTTTCATTGTTTTATTTAAGGGGTGTTGCAGATGAATCTATACAGACATCAGAAATTTATAGAGGAGTTATTCCAGCTCAAAATGCTAAAATATTCTCCAAGCCTATTGGTTCTTTGCTCATTAAACCAATATATTAGTTTGTCGTTTTGCTCAAAAATAAATAGATCACGCTCATGTTTTGAGCATTGATTTGCTTTCTTGATACTAAAACTCCAACCAGTCCAATTTTCAAAAGAAGATTTCAATTCTTTTGGGATTTCCTTGCAGTTTATTAGTGCTTTTTTCATTGATTCATGAAATTTATTATGGCTCCTTTCAAATTCTTTGCTTAAAGGATATTGATAAATAAAAAGATAGATAACCTGTCTGTCAGATGTCTTGAACTGCATCTATATCTAAATATGCTTAAACTGTGACCTCTAACATCTCAATCTTTTTTAATGTTCCGTCAAGATAAGTAATATTTGGATAATTCATCTTAGCTCCGTTTTCCTGGAATTGATATTTTGAAAAAAATATTTAGTATTTTTTTATTAAAATTGATTATTGTTTTATTTTTTATAATGATGAGTTTCTTTTTAAGACTAAAGATAAATTTAGTCTCTTCTTTGAAGCCTTTTGTATTAATTTTTCTGCCTGTCTTATTGTAAATAATCTTTCATAGAGTTCTATTTCGTGAAGTTCATCAAGCTCAATAAAAATTTTTTCAAACTCTCTGGTAAATTAGATAGAAAATTTTTTATTGGTAATAACTTGTTTAGAAAAAAATGTTCATAATATTATCAAGCGTAGAAATAAATTTTTTATTTGTATTATTTTTTTGATCATTTTGAGCTCGATAAAAAAGGCATAAACTCAAAATAAGCATGTATTGTCAAAAAAATTATTACTAAAAAAAACAAGCATAAAGTTAAATAAGAGGACCACTTAAGAAAAAAATTCCAATTTTTTTTCTTTTTTGTATCTCAATTTCTAGTTGTATATTTTTTTTATTCAACACGCTATTTAATATGGCTATGTCACCATCCTGTATTTCTTAAATTCTTCTCTATTCATAATCATTTTTTTCTTATTATCTCCATCTAGAATTTTTGTAATGTATTCTTTTTAGTTTGAAGTTTATCTCTTTGGTCTCTATCTGAGACTCTAACTCTTTTTCTCAATTATTTTTTCTAAAATTGATTTATCAAAATTTTCAAAGTTGTTTGTTCCATCTTTTTTGTAGATTTTTCAAAATCATCTTGTTGTTTGAGCACCAATTCATGACTTGAAGCATTCTTTAGATGTTCATATTCTCTTTCTTTAGAAGCCTTTTGACTTTTAGCTCCTTTACCCTAAAACTTTCCTCTATCCTATCCTTCCTTTTTTCTTTTGCTACTTTAAGCAATGTATTTGTAGTTTGTACAAAATGTGAACATGTTTCTTTTAAGAGATATAAAACTTTTAACAGGTATTCTCGATAAGTAATGCGATCAGATTCGGATTTCAGTGACTTTTCAATTAGCACACTGATGGCAAACAGGAACACAGGCATTAATGACAAACCTATGGCACTTAACCCAATAAAAACTTTAATAAAAGATTTAATCTGATCCTCGTTAATGTTTGAGGCCTCTTTTTGAAACCATAAGATGCTAAGTTTAAAAGAAGTTTCCGGTTTTTAACTCTGAAATCTCCTGATATACTATTACTCTCGCGCAGTCTATGTATATTATTTTTATCCTGTTCAATGGCTTTGTTCATTTTCAATTTGAAACGTATATTTTTGAACAAGATCGTTATCAAGATTTTTGCATCAATTAATATTAACTGTTCTTTTAGACAATGGGGCAAGCAGTTGGAGTTCGTAGTTATATTTTTTTTTTTTATTTCTGAACCTATGTATTTTTTTTTTCTTTCTCAAAGTTGAAAGCTTTGAATAGTGTCTGGTTTCAAGCTCTTTTATGGATATGTCGTAACGTTCTCTTAGCATTTTTGCCTCATTTACTTCTTGGAATTTTCATTTCTTAAATATCCGCTTGATAAAATCTTTTGTGTTCATTGATAGCATTGTCTATAGATTGAAATGACCAAATTTTTGATATTATTCTCAATAGCATTTTTTTCTAAAAAATTATTTTTTGATATTACTGTATCTCTAATATTTTTAAGTGAAATAATTTCATCCTGAAGGTTTTTTGCAAGCTCTTTGTTGGATTCTAATAATTGAGAGTCAGAAATATAATTTTTAAAATTACTAATATTATCTTTCCTGGTTTTAATTTGCTTTTCAGTAGTGGCGATAGTTGCTTCATTATCTTTTATATCATCATAGAGCTCAATCTAAATTTGATTCTTTTGTCTTGATGCGTATCAATGTCAGAAGTAAAGAAGCTAATAAGAATATGCTGGTAACGCTATACCAGATTTTAATCAACGATCTCAGAAATTGCAACTACCAACATATAGATCATTTTGAGTATTTCAGATTTTTTTAGACTCACTATCATGCATTCTAGTAACCATCCTTGCACTCTCAGATGTTTATATAATTTAATTGTTATATTTTGACCACTGTTGAATCTCATGGTCAGTGGTTCCAATCTTTTTTGATTTTAAAAATAAAAAAGAAAAAATAAACATTACAAAAAATATAATTATTAGAGTAGTTACATTTATTTGAGTAATTAAATTATCAAAAATCATAATATTGCGAACTTATGATTATCTTGATGAATTTTTGCTAAAAGCGCATCATTAGAATCTAATATTCCTGCCACAGATCCACTTATAAGCTTAATATCTTGTTGCTCAACTAACTCTTTAATAGTTTCTATCTCAGCTATGTCTTCCTGCATAGCAACTGCCTCTTCTTCCGTTAAGTCCAAATCATGGCCAGCTAAATTAACATCAATTTCAACGCTTCTGATCTTAAATAGTTGCTCTCTAAGATGCGACTCTTGAGCAAGCACATGCTTAATCTTGTCTAATGTTTTTTCGAGTTGCCTTTTTTCGTTTTCAGCTAAATTCTCTTTGTTAGCAATTAGGCGTTTAAGCTCAACCATGTCTATATTTAATTTATCGATATCTTGCACATCTCTTTCTAACGATGAAAGCAGTTTGTTGAATTTTTTTATTGTCTACTATTATCAAAATTAGTCAGTGACTCTAGTTTTTTAACTCTTGAGAATTTTTTTCTATCTCAAGCTTTTTAGAGCAGTTTTGAATCCAATGCAGCCCACTCTTGTAATTTATTATTACCTTGATCTTTTAAAAAATTAATTTTAAAGATGCTATTTAATAAACGATTCTTATCCTTTCAGCTCATAAGTCTTTGTTTTGGAATCTCGAAGTTTCTGCTCCCATTCTTTTTTTATTTTATGAACTACAAGATCAGGGAGCATTTTCACCAGAAAGGGTTGTAGTATCTTCAACCAGTTTGGATACCTTCGTTGAATGCAGTTCACTGTTAGGTACTATTATTTTTATTTTTATTGATAAGCCGCCCTATAAGCTTTTCAAATTAATAATTAATAAAATTGATGCACATCATTAGCAATATATTTGTGTTGACAATATATTCTTTAAAAAAGTTTATTTTGTTAAAAAATATAAAATATGCTACTAATATAGCATATATATGCACTAGAATTCATAATATGTTAAATAAATGATTTAAAAGCAGCTAAATATAAGTTAAAATATGGTTAATGATAATCAGACAAATTTAGAAATTAAAATTATACGCGCGATTGCAGCTCGAAGAGGGCATATTGAATTAGCAAAAATACAACTTTGAATAATTATAATTTTGAGAAGTTAGAGGGAAAAAATCCCAGCCGAAATTTATCATTCCTCTATTTTAATTTGCTGCAAGCACATAAAGATATCTTTAATAAAAGATCCAAGGAATTGAATGATTTTAAGGATAAAAGAATAAAAGCACTGATTTCAATAATAGCTGATAATGATTTTTGGGATAAAGTGTACACGCCAATTGTAAAAGACCTTGATAATCTAAATAAAAAAATGATTTTATTATTAATTCATCATATATATCCAAAAAAAAAATTGCGAAAGAGAAAAATCAATTATCTTCAGATTAATATATTTTTATATATGGGGGTAATCCATATAGCTATGAAATTCTAGGAATAAAAAAAAGTGAAGATGACATTGTTGTTTTACAAAAAATAAAAAAAACGTTCTTTTTGAGATTGGTATTCTAAATAATAAAATTGCAGATGCTGCTTTTTATATTAATTATATTGGAAAAAAGTGATAATTTTTTTATTACGTCCGATCTTTTTGAAATATTTATCTGATCTCCTAATTGAATGCTTCGACTTGCTTGACTCTCTATGTAAATTATATAGTGGCAATGAATTGATGCTTGATGAAGATATTATAAATTTTGGTGACAAAGAGCTTTTCAATGAACGAATTAATTAGGGATTTTGGATTTTACAAAGGCTTGGTTGTCCAATTGGATCGAACTCATTTATATTTGAAGAAAGAATTTCTAATATTAAATATGAAGCAGTGCTTTATGACAAATTTGAGCTTAATTCTATAGATAAAGCTCCCAATACTGTATTAGATGAAAAGTCAGATAGTTGGCTTAACTTTAAAGATAAAACAGATCCTTCAATAAAAATAATTGGAATATGGAGCTGGTACAAATATTATAAATTATCCATATCAGCATAAATATTCATATGAATTATCTGTATTAACACACATCAAAAAACTTACTATTTATGAAGATAAAATAGACAAATTAATTATTGGTAATGATTAAAGAAACGGGTTCTGGCAATGTTGGAAGAAGAGCTGCATTACAAAGCGCTGAGGAGATAAAAAAATCTTTAATCAATGTTGAAACTTTTTCTTGTTGCTGGGCTGGGGAGCGGAACCGGAAATGGAGCATTACCAATAATTGCATCAATAGCTAGAGATTTAGGAATATTAACTTATGCATTGCAACAACTCGTTTAAATTTGAAGGCAACAAAAAGGTTAACCAACAAAGATTCCATAGGTCCTGAAACAACTTCTAAAAATCCTTTTTTTAATCCAATCTCTCTATAGGCTTCAAATTCCTCTGGAGTTACCCATCTTTCAATGGGTAGATGATTCAAGGTTGGTCTTAAATATTGTCCAATGGTAAGAATATCTACTTTATTAGCTATTAGATCATCCATTGTTTGCTCTATCTCTTCATCTGTTTCACCAAGACCAAGAATAAGGCTAGTTTTTGTTAGGACCTTTGGGTTAATTTTTTTTGATTCTGCTAAAACATCAAGAGTTTGTTGATAACCAGCTCTAATATCTCTGACAGGATGGGTGAGCCTTTCAACAGTTTCTATATTTTGTGCAAAAACTTCTAACCCACAGTTAACAATGGTATCTATCGAAGATGATAGACCCTTGAAGTCTGGTGTTAGAGCTTCAACTGCAGTCCCAGGATTAAGGTCTTTTATAAGCTTTACTGTATCTGCAAAATGTTTTGCACCTCCATCAGGCAAATCATCTCTATTAACAGATGTTAAAACTACATATTTTAATTTCATTATTTGAACAGCTTTAGCAGTGTTTAATGGTTCGTCAATGTCTAGCCAGCCTTTAGGATTGCCAGTATCTACTGAACAAAATTTACAAGCTCTTGTACAAACTGAGCCCATTAACATAAATGTTGCCGTTCCTGCCGACCAGCATTCAGAGATATTTGGACAATGAGCTTCTTCACAAACTGTATTCAATCTCTTTTCGCTTACCTGATTTTTTATCTTATGGAAATTTGGATTAAATTGAGCTTTAACCTTAAGCCATTCAGGTTTTTTTAGATTAGGAATATGAGAGTATTGATTACCCTTTTGGCCATTCTTTACAGCTTTAACCCCGTCTCTATTGATGATTTTTTTTGTTGGAATAATTTCCATATCTAAAATATAGGCTCTAAAAGTTCAATTGCAAGGCTCTCAACATCTTTAATTGAAACATCATTCTCATAGTCTTTTATCTGTGCTACCTCAAGCCCCTCATAACCACATGGGATTAATTAGAGCTAAATGGAGTTAAGTCCATATCTACATTTATGCTTATGCCATGATAAGTTTTACCTTTTGAAATCCTAAGGCCTATTGAAGCAATTTTCTTATTATCTACATAAACTCCTGGCGCTCCATCAACAAAATTAGAATCTATTGAGTAATGTTCTAATAGAGATTTTGTGAACTCTTGAAGGGTTTTCACTAAAGTTTTAGGCCCTAGGCTAGACTTTTTTATATCGAGCAAAAAGTATATTACTAATTGGCCAGGGCCATGATAAGTAACTTCTCCGCCTCTATCTGACTGAAAAACAGGAATGTCTCCAGCATTTAAAATATGTTTTTGATCAGCTGCAGTTCCTAAGGTAAAAATTGGTGGATGTTCTAAAAACCATATTTCATTTTTAAAATCTTCATTACTAATATGAGACTTCATCATATGAAGAGTGTCACCGTATTCGCAACGACCTAATGATTTAAAGCTTAAACTTTCAGACACTATTTATTTCTAGCTTCAATGAATGAGTCTTCAGAAATCTTATGATATTCAGTAACATTATTTTTAAATTCAATATATGAATCATAAACCTTGCCAATTACCTCATCTTCTTCAGCTAGATCACTTAATATTTCATTTGAAATAGCTCTAAATTCCTCGATAACATCATCTGGCAATTTTCTTAGCTCAACGCCATGAACCTCAATCAGCTCAGTTAGAGCTTGATTGTTTCTTGCTAAATACTCATCTAGAGTATCTTGATTTACTGCTTTGGTTGCTGTCTCGATATATTACTTGAAGATGTTTTGGCAGACTGTTCCAAGCATCCATATTAATTAATAGCTCTAGCATCGGTCCTGGTTCATGCCAGCCAGGATAATAGTAATATTTTGCAGCTTGATGAAAACCAAAAGTAAGATCATTGTAAGGCCCAACCCACTCTGTAGCATCAATTACACCTGTTTGAAGTGCTGTAAATAATTCGCCTCCGGGAAGAGTAACTGGAATTCCACCTGCTTCTTTTAAAACTTCTCCTCCGATTCCTGGAATACGCATTTTAAGTCCTTTGACATCCTCTAATGAATTGATTTCTTTGTTAAACCAACCAAACATTTGGGTTCCAGTGTTTCCAGCAGGAATAGGATAAATGTTAAAAGGCTCGTATATTTCTCTCCATAACTCTAAACCACCGCCTCTGTTTACCCATGCATTAATCTCATCTGCTGTTAATCCAAAAGGAACACTAGTAAAAAACTGTGCAGCAGGAACTTTTCCCTTCCAAAAATATCCTCCACTATGGCCCATTTGATGTGATCCACTTGAGACGGCATCAAAAACTCCAAAAGCAGGAACCTGTTCGCCTGCACCATATACAGTTATCTGCATTTGGCCATTGCTCATCTCTTCAACCAAATCAGCTATTCTCTCAGGCGCCATGCCGAGACCTGGATAATTTTTTGGCCAAGATGTAACAAGCCGCCACTTATAGGTCTTATACTCTTCAGTATTTGCAGAGCTTAGATGATTCTTGTCCACCAGAACAACCAGAAATTATTCCAATCAAAAAAACAAACGTTAAAATTTTTTTCATCATAGTTTCTCTAAATTTGCATAAGCCATAACTAGCCACTTTGTTCCTGCTTGGTCAAAATTAATCTGAACTCTGGCAGCCTCACCTGAGCCTTCATAATTTAGAACCACGCCCTCACCAAAAGATTTATGCATAACTCTTTGTCCAAGTGAAATTCCAATCTCATCCTCAAACTCAAGCTTGGTTTCTTTAAAGTCTTTTCTATTATAAGGTATGTGAGTCTGTGCTCTAGGTCTAATCTCGTTGATAAGATCTTTGGGAATTTCTTTAATAAATCTTGATGGTGGATTAAAAGTATCAGAGCCGTGCAATCTTCTTGACTCTGCATGGGTTATATAAAGTTTTTCCATAGCTCTAGTAATACCAACATAACAAAGCCTTCTCTCTTCTTGAAGCTGGCCTGGGTTTTCCATTGATCGTCCATGAGGAAATAAGGTCTCTTCAAGACCAGTCATTAAAACCAATTTAAACTCTAATCCCTTTGCTGAATGAAGAGTCATAAGTTGAGCAGCATCATCATGCTCTGATGCCTGTCTGTCACCAGAATCAAGTGAAATCATATCTAAATATTGCTCTGCAATTTCAATATTTGTTTTTTCTTCTCTAATACTTTGCTCTAAATTTGTAGTTGCAGAAACCAACTCCTCTAAATTTTCTACCCTTGTTTTGCCTTTTTCTCCAGGCTCTTTTGCATGATAGGCAACTAATCCTGAAGTTTTAATTATTTCTTCCATTAAGTCTGAAAGAGTATTCTCTTCTATAAATTCTTTACATCGGGCAATAAATTCTAAATAAGATTTTAAACCGGTTCCACCTCTTCCAGATATTGCTCCCTCATCAATTAATTTAGCTGATGCTTTTATATATGAAATATTATATTTAGTGGCCGTAGAACGAATCTTTGCTAAAGTTTTTTCTCCAACGCCTCTTGTAGGATTTGATATTGATCTCTCAAATGCAGGATTATCAGAGTTATTAAAAATAATTTTTAGATAAGCAATAGCATTTTTGATTTCCATTCTTTCATAGAACCTTTGGCCGCCATATATTCTGTAGGGGATGCTTGATCTAAGCAGAGCCTCTTCAAGCGCTCTTGATTGAGCATTAGATCTATACAAGACAGCAGCATCAGAATACATTTCTCCTTTGCTCATCCAATCTTTTAAAATATCAGCAACAAATCTAGCCTCATCTTGTTCATTGTATGCCTGATATAAAATGATTTGTTCTCCTTCAAGCTTGTCGGTCCAAAGATTTTTACCAAGCCTATCAGTGTTGTTTTCAATTAAAGCGTTTGCCGCGCCTAAAATAATATTTGTAGATCTGTAATTTTGTTCTAATCTTATGATCTCTGCTGTATCAAAAGTTTTTGTGAATGATTCTACATTTTCAACTTTAGCACCTCGCCATCCATAAATGGATTGGTCATCATCTCCGACTGCTGTTATTGATGCTTTTTCTGAAGCTATCTCAAGAAGCCAGTTATATTGAATAGTGTTGGTATCTTGAAACTCGTCTACTAATATTGATTTAAATCTAGAGTGAAAGAAAGCCTTTACAGATTCATTATCACGAATTACCTCATAAGATCTCAGTAGTAGTTCACCAAAATCAACAAGATTATCTCTCAAGCATGTTTTCTCATATTCTTTGTATATCTTGTTAATATTTTCTTTAAAATAATCACCTTTATCATCTACAGATTCGCTTCTAAAGCCTTCATCTTTCCATGCATTTATCTGCCACTGACTTTGGCGTGATGGCCATACAGATTCATCTAAACCAGCCTCTTTGGAAATTCTTTTGATAATTCTTAATTGATCATCTGCATCTAGAATTGTAAAACCACTACTTAAGCCTGCTTCTTTATGAAACCTCTTGAGCATTCTGTGAGCAAGCCCATGAAAAGTACCAACCCATCCATCCATCATTGGAGCCTCTAATAACTCTTCTATTCTAGATCTCATTTCTAATGCAGCTTTGTTAGTAAAGGTTACTGCCATAATGGATGCAGGATTTTTCTAAGTGCTTCAACCTCCCATGCAATCTTATGAACCAGGACTCGTGTCTTTCCTGATCCAGCTCCAGCTAATACCATCAAATGCTGTTTTTCAGACGTCACCGCTGATCGCTGTTGATCATTAAGATGTTCTAAAATGTGTGATACGTCCATTTAGGGATTCATTTTTTTGCTTAAGAGAGATATTCTAACCCTATGCCAACAAAATTATTGCGACAAATTAAAAATACTCTTCCAGAATTAAGAAAATCTGAAAGATTGGTTGCAGATTTTGTTCTAAAAGATCCAAAATCGGTTATTACAATGAAAACTGCAGAAGCATCATCTGCTATGGGTATAAGTGAGCCAACGCTAATAAGATTTTGTAAAGCTCTTGGTTTTTCTGGTTATCAAGAATTTAAAATTAATCTATCGCAACAACTAGCAGCAGATGATTATTTTGTTATGTATGAGATTGAAGAGGACGATAGCATCCATGAGCTGTGTGAAAAGGTATTTGATACAACTATCAGTGAAATATTGAATGTTAGGTCACAAATCAATCAAGATGTTCTTGAGTCAGCAATAGAAGCATTGGCAAATGCAAAAAGAGTTGAAGTTTATGCTTTTGGAGGCTCTGCTCCAGTTGCTATGGATGCGCAACACAAATTTTTTAGACTAAAAATATCATCATCATTTATTTCAGACCCTCATATACAATTAATGTCAGCAAATTCACTTTCAAAAGATGATGTTGTCTTGGCTATCTCTCAATCTGGAACCACTTCAGCTCTTATTGATAGTGTAAAAATTGTTCGTAAGTCAGGAGTTAAAGTCATAGGAATCATGCCTGAAAACTCCCCTCTTGCTAACATTTGTGATTATCCAATAAGCATTAACGTTGGTGATAATTACAGAATTACTAAACCTCATACTTCAAGGATTGCATATACAGCAGTCATAGATGTCATGACTATGGGAATAGCTCAGCTAAAACCAGAGGCACAAGAGCATTTGTACAACATAGTTGATAGCCAAAGATCATTAAAAATTAAATAGCATTTAAAGAGGAGTTTTTTTATGAGCCAAGAAGTTAAAGATTTTTTTACAACCTACAGTGACTTTGTTACAAAAGTTACTAGTGAGCCAAGTTTAGATATGGATGCTCTCAAAAAAAGCATGGATGAAATTGAATCAAGCTCTGATGTAAAAATACCAAGGTTGTTGACAGCTGCCCTTGGTCTTGGAAGTGAATCTGGAGAATTTGTTGAAATAGTAAAAAAAATGATTCTTCAAGGAAAGCCAGCTTCTGAAGAAAATATTTTTCATATGAAAAGAGAGCTTGGAGATATTATCTGGTATTGGACAACAGCATGCGCCTCTTTGGGATTAGATCCATATGAGGTAATTAGTGAGAATCAAAAAAAGCTTGAAGCAAGATATGGGGAAAAGTTTGAAGTTCAAAGAAGTGAAGTTAGAAAAGAAGGAGATTTATAAAAACCAGATGAAAGACAAAACAAAAGATCGTAAAGATATTGCTCCTTCTGCGACTGAGGATTGTGCTGATGTTACTTCTAGGTACGAAAGATATAAAAAAGAAAATAAAAAATCTCAATTTCCACCTATTAAATATGAAAAACCGCCACATCATTAAATGATAATTTTTCTAGCTTTTATATATATCTTTTCTGCTGTTTTATATTTTTATACAAATAAAGCTGGTTATAGTTTTCTAAGATATATTTGGAAAAGAAAAAATATTAATGTTTATCTTTCAACTGAAATATTCTATTTAATACTCACATCACTTATTGTTTTTACTAGCAATCCTCTTAATTGGGTTGTTGCAATTTTAATGTTCCTTCATCTCATTGGTATTGCATGGCTTGTAGCAAGCCCAAAGAGTTTTTATCAAATGGCAGAAGAGTCGATTAATCTAGATGGTGAAATGGTAGAAAATACTGTTGTTATAATGTTCTTGATATACGCAGGTATGGCTTTATTTTCAAGAATCCTTATCTAAGATTCTAGTCTTTTTAAAAGGCTTGATGTATCCCATCTTCCACCACCAGCATTTTGAATATCTTTATAAAAACTATTAACAATATCTGTTATCTCTAAATTTGCATCTATGCTCTTGGCATGTTCTAGCACTATGTCTAAGTCTTTTCTCATTAGATCAACTGCAAAACCATGTTCGTATTTATCATCAATCATAGATTTCCATCTATTTTCCATTTGCCATGATTGTGCAGCTCCTTTTGATATTACATCTATGACATCTTTGACTATCTAAGTTTGATTTTTTTGCAAAATGTAAGCCTTCTGCTAATGATTGAATAAGTCCAGCAATGCATATCTGATTAACCATTTTTGTTAATTGTCCATATCCTGATGGTCCCATTAACTTTGTAAATTTAGAGTATGAATCTAAAACATCTTTTATTGACATATAAATCTTTTCATCTCCGCCAACCATTACAGATAAGGCTCCTTTCTGAGCGCCTGCCTCTCCTCCTGAGACTGGAGCGTCTAAAAAATATGACCCCTGTTCAGCAAGAATCTTATTCATCTCTTTTGCAAGTTTTGCTGATGTGGTTGTATGGTCAATAACAACTGTGCCAGGCCTAATTAAAGTTCTAATTTCGTTAACAATTTGTCTAACATCATTATCATTTCCTACACATAAAATAATAATGTCGCATTCTGTTGCTATATCCTTTATGGAAAAACAAACTTTTGCTTTTGTATTTTGAGTTATCCATTTTTCTGATTTCTCTTTAGATCTATTAAAAACAGAAAGGTTGTAGCCATTATTGCTGAGATGACTTGCCATGGTCCACCCATTATGCCAAGGCCAATAAAACCTATATTAGTCATAATTCTTTTCTTCTTCCTGATATTTTTTTAAGTCTTCCCAGTCATGAGGCGTGCCAGCATTGAGACTGGTGACTGAGTTCTTTGCTCTGAAAAAGACTTTGAGTTCTTAGTTTTGTTTTATCTTCTTCTTTACCAAATAATTTGTTCCAGCCTTCTATGAAATGCTCTCTTAAATTTCTTTTGGCCATTGAATATTTTTAAACTATATATTCTTCTCTATCTTTTTTTGCTGTTCTCTTTATGCCTGACTCTGTTACATATTCGTCTGTGATGCCTTTAGAGCCACTTTTGCCTTCTTTGCATACATACATCATATTAACAATTGCTCCCCCAGCAATAGCACCTATTAAAATTAATATTATTGTCTCCATTCTCTCCTCCGGATAATATTATTTTTCGTTAAATTCTATTTTTGCTTGATTATACTCTCCTTGAGCCTAGTTACTAAATCTTCTACGCTAGGATCATCTTTAATACCACCGATTCCCTGGCCAGAACCCCAAATATCTTTCCATGCTTTTGCATCAGTATTTCCTCCTGATCCAAAATTCATTGTAGATTTATCTGCATCAGGAAGATTGTCTGGATCCAGTCCTGCATTTTTTATTGAAGGTTTTAAGTAATTGCCAGAAACACCAGTAAAAAGACTTGAATAAACAATGTCATCTGCAGCACTATCAATTAACATCTGTTTATACCCTTGATCAGCATTAGCCTCTTTAGTAGCAATAAATCTTGTGCCCATGTATGCGAAATCTGCTCCAAGAGCCAAAGATGATGCAACTGAGTAACCATCTCCAATAGATCCTGACAAAATTACAGTTCCATCAAACCACTCTTTAACTTCTCTTAATAGTGCAAATGGTGAAAGCGCTCCAGCATGACCTCCTGCACCAGCACAGACAAGAATTAAGCCATCAACTCCTTGCTCAGCCGCTTTTTTTGCATGCCTAACATTTATAACATCGTGGTATACAAGCCCTCCGTAACTATGGGTTGCCTCAACAAGTTCTGCTGGCGGTCTTAATGATGTGATAATAATTGGGACCTCATGTTTTACACATGTAGCCATATCATCCATAAGCCTGTCGTTGGATCCATGGCATATTTGGTTAACAGCAAAAGGAGCAACTTTCTTATCTGGATTTTGTTCTTGATATTCTGCGAGCTCTGTCTTAATCCTTACAATCCACTCTTCTAATACATGTTGCGGTCTTGCGTTAAGAGCAGGAAATGAACCAATAATGCCTGCTTTACATTGCGCGATTACAAGTTCAGGACCTGACACTAAAAATAATGGAGAGCCTATTACAGGTATAGATAAGATTATTTTTAATATGCTCTGGTATTGCCATTTTTTAGCTCCTTATAATTAATTTTTGTAGATTTTATGCTTTTGTGTTTATTAGGTACAGATTAATTTGGATAATCTGAAACTAAATTTACAAATGCTCTTACTCCAACATCAAGTGCGCCATCGTCAACAACGAAATATGGCGAATGATTTCCAGGAGCTTCCATTATCCCCGGTGCATTAACGCCAAGCCAAAAATACATACCTGGTATTTCATTTGAGAAAAATGAAAAATCTTCCGCTCCAGTTGATGGCGTCATTTCGTAGACCTTATTTTCTGCTGCATTTCTTAGCGATGGGGTAAGCCTTTTAACAAGATTTTCATCATTAAAAGTCACTGGATAAAATCCTCCAACATCAAACTCAACTGAAACTTCTGTGCCTGTACCCAAAGCAACGCCCGAAGCTACTTGTTCTATTTCTTGGTATATTTCTGCTCTAAGCTTTGGATCAAAGGTTCTTATCGTACCCTGTATTTCAGAATCTTCAGGAATAATATTTCCTCTTGTGCCTGACCTAACAATACCCACTGATATAACAGCTGGGTTATTAACAATATTAATTCTTCTGCTAACAATAGTATTTAAATTTTGTATGAGTTCAGCAGTTGCCATAACTGGATCAATAGAATCCCATGGTCTTGAGCCATGAGCTTGAACTCCTTTAATTTTAATTCTGTAAGTACTAGCAGCAGCCATCGCTGGTCCAGAAGCAACACCAATATATCCATGAGGACCATTGCCAACATGAAGACCAAAAATAACTTCAGGCTTATATCTATCAAAAATACCTTCTTCAAGCATCATTTTTGCTCCGCCATTTTCACCTTCTGGAGGGCCCTCTTCAGCTGGTTGAAAAATTAACATTACATTGCCTTTAAGTTGACTCTTGTTTTTAGATAGATATTCGGCAACTCCCATTAGAATAGCAACATGCGCATCATGACCACATGCGTGCATAATTCCAACTTCTTGACCTAAGTATTCAGTTTTTTCTTTTGAGGCAAAAGGTAATCCTGTTTTTTCAATTACCGGCAAAGCATCCATGTCTGCTCTTAGCGCTATTGTTGGTCCAGGCATGGAGCCTTTTATCAAACCAACAACACCTGTATAAGCAATTCCAGTCTCAACTTCAATACCAAGAGATAGTAAATGATTTTCAACTTTCTTTGCTGTTCTATACTCTCTATTGCTTAACTCTGGGTATTGATGAATGTCATGACGCCATTCAATTACTTTTTTCATTAATGGTGTAATTTGTTCTTCAAGATCATTTTTTAAATCAGAAGATGCATAAGTGGCGCCAACAAAAGACATTAAAAGCATTATTTTTTTCATTTTAAGATTATAATCCCCACTTTTTTAAAACACTAATCACATGGACATAAATAATCTTAGAAATATTGCAATCATTGCCCATGTTGACCATGGAAAAACAACACTAGTAGATAAGCTTCTTCAACAATCTGGAACATTAGATAGAAAAAATATGGATTCTGAAAGGATCATGGACTCCAATGATCAAGAAAAAGAAAGAGGTATAACAATTACTGCAAAAAATACTTCAATAAATTGGAAAAATCATTTAATTAATATTGTAGATACTCCAGGTCATGCTGATTTTGGTGGAGAGGTTGAAAGAGCTCTTTCAATGGTTGATTCAGTGCTTCTTCTAGTTGATGCAGTAGATGGGCCAATGCCACAAACAAGATTTGTTACCCAAAAAGCATTTGAAAAAGGTTTAAAGCCAATTGTGGTTATTAATAAAGTTGATCGTCCTGATGCCAGACCTGATTGGGTTTTAGATCAGGTGTTTGATTTGTTTGACCGTCTAGGCGGAACTGACGAGCAGCTAGACTTTCCAGTTATTTATGCATCAGCAATAGAAGGCATCTCGGGTTTAGAAGCCGATCAGATGACTGAAGATATGACTCCGTTGATTGAAATGATACTTGATAAAGTGCCTGCTCCAGAAGTTAAAAAAGATGGTCCTTTGCAATTACAAATCAGCGCTCTTGATAGTAATAGTTATGTTGGTGTTATTGGTATAGGAAGAATTAAACAGGGTTCTATAAAACCAAATGATCAAGTAACTGTAATAGATAGAGAAGGTAAAACAAGAAAAGGCAAAGTTCTTCAGGTTATGGGTTATGAAGGACTAGAAAGAGTAGAAGTTTCCAATGCTGATGCTGGTTCAATAGTATGTATTACTGGTATTGATAAACTGAATATATCTGACACCATATGCGATCCAATGCATGTTGCAGCATTGCCTCCCCTTTCAGTGGATGAGCCAACGGTGAGTATGACTTTTCAAGTAAATGATTCTCCTTTTGCTGGAAGAGAAGGAAAATTTGTTACTTCTAGAAATATTAAAGAACGACTAGAAAAAGAATTAATTTCAAATGTAGCCTTGCGAGTTGTTCCAGGAGATAGCCCAGATAAATTTATAGTTATCTGGCCGTGGAGAGCTGCACTTATCAGTTTTAATCGAAACAATGCGCAGAGAAGGTTTTGAGCTTGCTATATCTAAACCACAAGTTATACAAAAAGAAGTTGGTGATGAAATTCATGAACCATATGAACAAATCGTTATTGATGTTGAAGATATGCATCAAGGATCTGTTATCGAAGAGCTTGGTCCAAGAAAGGCTGAGCTTAAAAATATGGAGCCAGATGGTAAAGGACGAGTAAAACTTGAATTTATGGCGCCATCAAGAGGCATTATTGGATTTAGGTCTCATTTTTTAACAATCACAAGCGGGACTGGAATAATGACAAGTGTTTTTGATCACTATGGTCCAGTTAAGACTGGAGAAATTGCAAAAAGAACTAATGGTGTTATGTACGCCATGACTGCAGGAAAGACGCTTGCTTATGCGCTATTTAATTTACAAAATCGTGGAAAATTATTTCTAGGTCATGGTCAAGAAGTATATGTTGGTCAAATTGTTGGCCTTCATTCAAGAGACAACGACCTGCCAGTCAATCCTACTAAAGCAAAACAATTAACAAATATAAGAGCGGCTGGCACGGATGAGAATTTAATTCTTGTTCCTCACATAAAACATACTTTGAACAAGCTCTTGAATTTATTGAAGATGATGAGCTTGTTGAAGTAACTCCTGAATCTATACGTTTGCGAAAAAAAGGTAGAGTAAGGACATAAATGAATCTTCTTAAGACCTTACATTGAGTCTATAAAAAAGCTTGAAACCCTTATAGATTTTTTATTTTACAGAATTAAGGCTGTCATTGATTAGATTGAGCATTGCATATCATTTCCACAGCAAAGCGGTGATTTTATCTTTCCATTAAAATTTGAACAATCTGCTTGTTTGCATTGGGATATTCTAACTTGACTACCATCATCCAAACTCAACAAACCATCTTTAAGTGGACTATCACATTCGCCGCATGATGTTTTAACAGACATTCCACATTCATTACATTTATAAATTGACATACAAAATAGATTAATAATATCTTTAATGATTGTAAAGTTTATTTCACAAGGTATCTTACAGAATGATCTTCAAAGTCTCTTTCTCCAACCTTGATAAAGCCATTTTTTGCATGAAAGTTAAGAGATATCTGGTTTAAAGGTATTGAATTTACCTCACAGCATATTGGTAACAATTCTTTTGCTGCCACCTCATCAATATATTTGTAGATTCTAGTTCCCAAACCCATTCTTCTATAATCTGATTTAATAACTACTCTATCTATATAAATAAATTTTTGTTTAATCTCATTAAAGTATTTATAGTTCAAAGATTCATATTTTATTTTTTCTCTAAAACAAATAACAAAACCAATTGGCTGTTGTTTAAATTCGATCAATAAATTTAAGGAGCTTCTAAGAAGCAATGAAACAAAGAATTCAAAGCTTTTAATAGATCCTACTTCTGGTGTATTTTCTTGGTTTAATAAATATAAATTTTTTAGTGTGTTAGTTGGTGAACTTCTGCCGAACTTAGTTATTTCAAAATCTTTCGTTAAATCCACTATCTATATTTAATTTTGTACAGATGGGTCTATCTCATCAAGAGCATTATTAATTTTCGTAGCAACGTCCTTGATAAAAAGTTCCTTTGTTAAGGTATAGCTTGGGTGCCCCATAGTTGCTAAGTCTTTTGCCTTTAGCATTGCTGACTTCATTAAATTTTCTTTATCAACTATATCGTCCATTAGTCCTGCCTCAACCGCAGATTCAATGGAATACATTTCAGCACCTAAAACTGCTCTGTATTTATGTCTTTGTGAAACCCTAAATCTAATAAGCTCAAGTATTGGAACAGGTATTACCATATTTGTTCTCATTTCATTTGCTCCAATCATGTACTCTCCTTTGGCGCCAATTCTGTAATCACAACAACATAAAAGAAAAGTTCCTAAAGCAATACCATGCCCAGTGCATGCCGCAAGAACAGGACGAGGAAATGTTAATATTCTTGATAGAAGCCTGAAGCCACTAATAGACATTTCTTGAATTAATTTCATATCCCCAGAAGAAATTATCTTTAGATCGAAACCGCCAGAGAACATCCTTCTCGCCCAGTAATAATTAAAGCGCTCTCTGTTGGAACTTTGTCCAGTACATGGTCAATCAAAACGCTTTGCCGTCATTGTAATTTGGAATTTTCTTCTGCGATAATGTGCTAAATTCATTTTTTAAATTTTGTTTCCAAAATTAAAAAGCTTCCAAGATAAAAATTTGACTTTATTTCTAAAATCAAATGCTCCAAAATTTCCCCTCAGTTTTAGCTCTTGTTCCCATTGTTTCAGGAGACATTGCAAAATTAAAGAACCATTTAAAAAGTTTTTTCATATTTTGTATAGCTACATCTATTTTGTAGGCTACATCCAGAGCCTGGCTTTGTCTTATCAACTGGAATGCCACCCATATATTTAAGAAATTTTCCAAGAATTGGTTTGGTGAAAAGGCTGTGCTTTCCAAAAAAAGTTATTTTTGCATCTAATCCTAATATTGCAGCAAAACCAAATACCCCATCCCAATTAGATGTATGAGGGCCAGCAATAATAATTAAATTTTCTTTGCCTTCAAGGGGTGGTATAAAGCCGTCCACTTTCCATCCAAAAAGCCTCAAAAACCATCTTGCTATCCATTGCACAATTTTTGGTCTAGATGCTCTATATTTATGAGGAATCTGCCTTCTAGATACAATCTTACTGCCTTTTCTTTCCATAAATCTAGCTAAGTTTTCTGTCTTTAAGGTAGAAGGGTAAATACATAGAGTAACAAACCAACAATGCAACAATATAAAGATCTATTATATGGAATGGTTCTGGTCGCATAAGAGCAGTTATATTATCTCCTATAGGCTTCTCAGCTAAAAACCAATAATTAGTTCCTAGCAAATAATTCATAAGGTAGGTGAATAACAACAGTATGGTTGCATACATAAAAACTTTGGGGACATCTTTTAAATATGGTCTTTGATTATCAATGACCATTGCATAAGTTACTCCCATAAGAATCATTGTGTGGCCAATTTGGCTCTGTATATATCCCACATAAGGAAAGCCATAAACAGTATCTGGAGTAAGAATGGACATGCCTCCTCCTGCAATACCAAAGAAGAATGCAAAAACAAAAAAATCTCTCTTTTTGAGTTAAAAAATATAAAATAATTGCCATTGTTGAAAAATCGCATAAATGGAGAGGTAGTCCATCTTGCCATCTATCGCTCACGAACCCCTCTCTATAAAAGTCCATTGCTTGATTTACTAATAATAAAAAATATGATTACAAATCTTAGGTTCTTTTGAGCCATTTCATTAGTTAATTTAAAATATTTAGGAATAAATATTACCGCTAATATGCTCAGCAAGACTGTAATGATATGAGACGGGCTCAATAAGATTAATTCATTCATATGTATAAAATTATTATGCGATTTTATATATTTTAACTTTATATACCTAAATATTCCCAGCTATTTTTAGTTTAAATAAATTAAGAATATGTAAAGTATACTTGACATATATTACTTTAATACAGTAACCTTTCATCTATAGAAATCTTTCGAATTATCTAAATGTAATATAGGAAGCAATTGGGAGATAGAAAATGGCTAAAATAACTCACAAAGGATCATGGATTCAAATAAAATCTTTGAATAAGGAAGATAAAAAGAATTACTTAATTTCTATATCTTTTTTCTTTATTGGAGCTTTGTTTTGGGGAGTTCACTTAACAACAGTAGATGGAATATTTGGCCCAGCCTTAGAAAAAGATAATAGTCCTTTTATGACTTTAATTAGATCCCTAATTATATTTTTTTGGATTATCGCAGCAATTTACCAGAATAAATTTATCAAAACACAAGATGAACTTATGCACAGATACTATCTTTATCTAGGTGCATGGGGTGGTTTGGTTTTCTTAGTTTTGGTATGCTTTTCAATCCTTTCACCTTATTTAGGTTTTGAAATTGGTTTTTATGAATGTTTTATAGCTTGGGCAATTGGAACTGGTATTGGTGGATTTATATTCGACAGGAAATATCTTAAAGATGGAGAATAAATTAAAAGACCTGCGCCAAAAAAGGCAGGTAAGCCAAAATGCCCTGGCTGAAGCCTTGTCTGTAAGTAGACAAACTATTAATTCAATTGAAAATGGTAAATTTGATCCGTCTTTGACTCTTGCAATAAAACTCACTAGATTTTTTGAAGTATCTCTTGATGAAATATTTATTTACAAAGATTAATTAGGTGTAA
>JAYQKD010000002.1:0-191122 GCA_038142505.1 Gammaproteobacteria bacterium
GATTTTGCTGCAGAGAGACAAGTTGAAGTTTCTGGTCCTGATGCTTATAATTTTATTAGATATATAAACCCAAGAAATTTATCAAAATGTGACATCGGTGATTGTAAATATATTGTTTTAACTGATAAAAATGGTGGGATTATTAATGATGCATGTTTGCTAAGGCTTGAGCCAAATAAATTTTGGGTTTCTCCTGGAGATGGTGATGTCTTGCTTTGGCTACAGGGTATAGCAATTAATTCTGGTATGGATGTAGATATTCATGAACCAGATGTTTCTCCTCTACAAATTAGTGGCCCAAAAGCTGGAAAATTAATTCAAAAACTATTTAATGGTATTCATGATGATCTGGGTTATTACAAGGCCAGAGAGACATCTTTAAATAATATACCTATGGTCATTGCTCGAACTGGTTGGAGTGGTGAACTTAGCTATGAGTTATATCTTCAGGACAGAAAAAAGGGTGATGAATTATTTGAAATAGTGCATGAAGCGGCAAAAGAGTTTAATGGAGCTGTTATTGCTCCAAACACAATAAGCACCATTGAGGGAGGATTGCTGTCCTATCAAAGTGATTTTGGTCGTGAGCATAATCCTTTTACTATTGGTTTGGATAGACTTGTAGACCTAGATCAAGACATTGATTTTATTGGTAAAGAAGCTTTAAAGAAAATCAAATCGGAGGGTATCTCAGAAAAATTGGTTGGAGTAGAAATAGATGGTGATCCAATACAAAAGGTGCCTGAAAATTTTTGGCCAGTATTTGATGAAAATCATAAAAAAATTGGAAGGCTTTCTAGATGCTTTTTTTCACCAAGACTTAAGAAAAATATTGGCCTCGCTATCATTGATATTAGATTTTGTTGAACCAGGCACACCTTTAGTAATAGAGTTGAACCCAAAGCACATTTAAATGCACAAGTTCATGAATTACCATGGTTTCCTGCTGAAAAAAGTACTAATCTAGATTAATGAAAAATTTATACTTATTAGTATTGCTTATATTTGGAAATAATACCTTTTCTATGATTATTGATAATTTAGATGACAAAAGAGCTAATTGGAGCGCCATTTCTGATAATGTGATGGGTGGAATATCTGAAGTTAATTTTTATGAGGTCGAAAGGGTGAAGAAAAATTTTATAGACTTGAAGGGACTGTTAGCACAGCAAATAATGGCGGTTTTATTCAATCTGTTATTCGTTATCCATTCAATGCAGAAGAATACAGTGGAATTAAGATTAAAGTCAGAGGTACAAATGACGCTTATTACGTTTGGATAAGAACACCATCAAGCAGATTTCCTTGGGATAGGTATATTGCATCATTCACTCCAGGAGATGAATGGTCAACTGATTGAAATTCCATTTTCTGATTTAAAAAATCGAATTTTTACATGCCAAAGAAGATGAATATTTCAAAAATAAGAACAATTGCTTTTGCAGCATATGGTAAAGATTTTCAAGCTGAGCTTGATTTGGCTCAAATAGAGCTTTACTAATATGTTTTCTGACCAAGACAGGTCATTTATGGAGATGGCATTAGATGAGGCTCAGCTATCATTTAATGATAATGAAGTACCTGTTGGTGCAATCATTGTTAAAGATAATGAAGTAATTGGCTCTGGCCATAATCAGGTTATACGTACTAACAATGTAACTTCTCATGCTGAAATAAATGCAATTATTGACGCTTCAAAAAATACAAACAATTACAGACTTAATAATGCAAAAATGTATGTAACTTTAGAGCCATGTCATATGTGTGCAAAAGCAATAATTGATGCAAGAATTGATGAGGTTATTTTTGCTGCACCTGAGCCTAAGACTGGGAGCATTATTTCAATTGATAACATATATGAAAGAATTAAGTTCAATCATAAAACATCATATAAATATGGCTTGTTGATGAATGAAAGCTCAAACTTATTAAAGAAATTTTTCAAAACTAAAAGATAGTTAGGTTAAAAATTTTTCCATTCTAGTATGAGGTATATTTGTATCAGATTGATATGGTTCAATAGCTTCATATCCTTGTGATTTATAGAAACTTAAGGCAACGTTTCTAGCATTTAATGTAATACTTATTGCTCCAAGGACCTTGGCTTGATTTTCTAGTCGATCAACAATTAATGACCCCAAACCCATTCTTCTTCTATTTTCAGATACACCCATATATCTTATTTGAGCTTCTTCGTTATTATTCATATGCAATCTTCCACAGGCCACAATCTGGTTTGATGATGTTATTGCCATAAAATGATAGCTTTTATCTTCAAGATCATCTTTTAGGGGAATGTGAGGTATATTGAGAGGCTTTCGTAAAATTTCCCATCTAAAATCATCATATTTTTTCCATTCTGCTTCAGTTTTTGGGGATCTGATTTCAATATGATCCATCATAAAGATGATTAAATATCTAAATCAACCCAGACAGGGCAGTGGTCTGATGGTTTCTCCATAGCTCTAGCATCATAATCAATTCCAGTTCCCGATATTGCATGCGTTAAGTTATTTGAAACCATAATATGATCAATTCTTAGACCTCTTTTTGGATTGTCATCAAACATTCTTGACCTGTAGTCAAACCATGAATAAATAGATGATTCATCAGGATTTTCTTTTCTCCATGAATCTGTGAAGCCTAGGTTTTTGATGCTATTCCACATTTCTCGCTCTTGAGGTTGAAAAGACGTCTTACCATCGCGAAGCCATCTTTTTACATTTTCCGCACCAATTCCAATATCGGTATCCTCGGGGGCTACATTAAAATCACCCATAACAATTAAATTCTCTTTTGTTTTTTGCAGTTCTTTGATGTGCTTTTTTAAGTCATCATAATATTTAATTTTCTTTGGAAATTTTGTTTCATGATTGATATTTTCTCCTTGAGGGAAATAACCATTCATAATTGTTATTTCAGAATCCTTTGTTGTAAACGTACACTCTATAAACCTTTTTTGATCTTCTAGAGTATCTTTTTTAAAACCTTTTACCGTTTTGATAGGTTTTTCCTTGCTGAGAATAGCAACGCCATAATGACCTTTTTGACCCCAATATTCTGGATGATAACCAATTTCTTCAATCACATCTAAAGGAAAATCAGGATCATTTACTTTAGTTTCTTGCAGCCCAATGACATCAGGATCAAGAGTGTCTCTTAAATGAATAAGTTGATGTGGGCGAGCTCTAATACTATTGATATTGAAAGATATAATTCTCATAATTTATCCTACTTTAGAAGCAAGCAATTTATTATCTAAGTTTAAATAATCATTAATGATATTAGTAGACTCTATTAATAAATAATCTCGTTTAAAATCAATATCGTTATTTGTGTTTTCATTTTCTTTATTATTTTCATCCAGATCTTCATAGGTTGAAAATATTTCTAGACCAAGACCTTCTCTTCTTTTATTTTCTATTTGCAAAAGCCAATCCTTTCTGGCTTCTTTTTCAGATTTTCTAGTTTCTAAGTTTAGACTAAGAAGTTTTTTATCTTTATTTAAGTAATATCTATCTCTTACCTCTCCAAGATATTTTAAGTTTGGACTGGTAGTTAATCTTTGAGAATATAGATCTTTTATTTCAACAACTTTGTCAGTATCAAAGCTAAATTTCTTATGCCTATAAGGTCTAACAGTGTCCCATTCTAATGCGGTTGGGTATGAGCTTTCACCAACAGTTTCAATATCCCAAGTAGAAAGGAGTTCAATATCAGGTATCACGCCTTTATTTTGTGTGCTAGAACCATCAATACGGTAATACTTTGATTCTGTAATCTTAATCTGACCCTTTGAAATACTTTCTAAGCTTTGAACTGTTCCTTTACCAAATGTTCTTTGACCAAGCACAATACCCCTTTGATAATCCTGGATTGCACCAGCAACTATCTCAGAGGCTGATGCTGAATAACGATTAACCAGAACTGCCATTGGTTTATGCCATGCTTGTTTAGCCTTGCTTGAACCATAAGGTTGAATATAGCCAGCCTTATGTTTAACTTGAACTGTTGGGCCAGAGGACACAAATAAGCCAACTATTTTATTAGCTTCGATTAATGCACCTCCACCATTATTTCTAAGATCTAAAATAACAGCATCGACACCTTCGATTTTAAAATCTTTAAGAATATCCTCTACGTCATTACTACTACTTCTATAGTCTGAATCTCTATTTTGATAGGCATTAAAATCAATATAGAAAGAGGGTAAATCTATTATTCCAATCTTATTTCCTTCTTTAGTTTCTATGATTTTAGATTTAGCAGCTCTGTCTTCAAGCTTTATCTCTTCTCTTGTTAAAGTCACTAATTTTCTAGTGCTATCTGCAGAATCAGAGGATATGAACTCTATCTCAACTTGAGTTCCTGACTCACCTCTTATTAAATCTACAACTTCATCAATCCTCCAACCTACAACATCAACATATTCTTTATCTTCTGCATCTATCTGTCTTATTCTTGTTATTTTATCCTCTGGTAATATTTCTCCAGACTTTTCAGCTGGACCACCAGGCACTAGGCTAACAATTTTTGTATAGTCATCATCAGCACCTAATAGAGCACCAATACCCTCTAACTTAAGACTCATATTCATATCAAAATCTTCTGCTGATCTTGGAGATAAATATGATGAATGTGGATCAAATTGATTGCTAAGAGTATTTATAGCTATTGAAAAAATATCTTCTTCTTTTTGTTGCTGGATTCTTCTAATTCTATTTTTATATCTTTTTAAGTAAAACTTTATTTGGATCATCAGACAATGTTTCTGACATTAATGCCACAAGCAAATCATTTTTCGTCTCATTTCTCCATATATTTTTTAGAAGAGCTTCAGATGCAGGCCATTGGTTGTCTTCATAATAAATATCTATAAATTCATCTTTTGTAAAATCAAATGAATCTTTTTCAATGAGTTTTATTTGAAATTCAGAAAAGTCTACGAGCCTTTCAAAATATAAATTAATTATTAGGTATGCTAGATCTATATCAAAAAATTTTCCTGAATATTGACTTGATTCTTCTTTGAAGTTTTTTATTTCTGATTCAAGAAAATATAATTTATTTTCATCAAGCCTTTCAATTAATGCATCTATATATTTATTATTAAAGTCATCTTTAACAAAATTCTTTATATAGTGTTCTTTTTTTAACTTCTTAAAAACTTCTTTGCTGAGATTAATTTTTTCATCAGTAAGATTAGTAGATATATATTCTTGTGGTTCATAAGTTGAATTGCCACATGAAATTAGGACGACACATACGAAAGACCAAATGAGTTTATTTTTAATCACAAGTTATAAATTTTGTATTTTTGCAGCTTCTTCTCTAATAGTTTCAGGAGATCCTAGATTTTGTCTATTTACCCCAATCCTTTTGAACCAATAATGAATACCCATCAAATCAGTAAAACCCATGCCACCATGAACTTCTGTAGCTTTTTTGCTTATAACTTTAGAGACTTCCGAAACATGTGATTTTGCATGACAAGCCATCAGTCTTGATTCATCAGGAATATTATCAAAACAATGGGCAGCATGCCATACCAATGAATAACATGGCTCTAAATCTGATGCCATTTCAGCGCACATATGTTTTACAGCTTGAAAAGATCCAATTGCTCTACCAAACTGTTTTCTCTCTTTGGAGTACTCAACAGCTTTTTTTAGTAATGCTTCAGAAGCTCCAAGTGAATCTGCAGCTAAAACAATTCTTCCTGCATCAATAGATCTTGATATAGCCTGATTACTAGTCTTCGTTTCTTCTAGTATATCTATTGATGCTTTTTCAAATTGGATCTCATGATATGTTCTTGTTTTATCTACAGTTGTGAGTTCTGTGAGTTTTATATTTTTATCATTAATATCTATTACTCCAATCTGACCGCTCTCATCAGCAATCAACAAGTGAGAAGAATTTTCTACATCTAGAACAAATAGAGATTTTCCAGAAACAGTATTTTTTGTAAAACTAAATCCAAAATCATTTCTTGCTGCAATATATTCAGCAAAACCTACTGCAAACTTCATCTCATTATTGGCTATAGAGTTAAGGTATATATTTTTTTGGTCTTCGTTTCCTCCAAGTGATAAAGCTGTTGGTGCCATCACATATGATCCAGTAAAAGAGAAGGGTGCAACATTCTCTCCTAAGCTTTGTGAAACTGCTGTTGCAAACAGAAGATCTAAACCCAAGACCCCCATAGTCTTCTGGAACCAGCAAGCTATTTATTCCAAGATTTAATATGCCACTTGAAATTGCATTCTTCATCTTTTGATTATTGCTATCAGCAATTTTTTTTATAGCATCAAGTGATGCATGATCATGCAAAAACTTATTAACATTATCTTTAAAAAATTGTTGTTCTTCAGATAGACCAAAATACATATTAGACTCCGGAGAATTTTGGTTCTCTTGGCATTCCAAGGCCTCTTTCAGAGATTATATTTTTTTGAATTTGGCTTGTACCGCCACCAATTATTAGTCCCAGATAATACATATATAAAAATTGCCAAGAACCTTTGTCTTTTAGGTAGGGACTATCTTCATACAAAGTGCCAAGCTCTCCCATAACATCAACAGCAAAACCTTCCAATTCATGTCTAAGTTCAGTTCCATAATATTTTTGTATCATTCCAGCTATTTTT
Source organism: Gammaproteobacteria bacterium (assembly GCA_038142505.1). Classification (GTDB taxonomy): domain Bacteria; phylum Pseudomonadota; class Gammaproteobacteria; order Magnimaribacterales; family D2472; genus SCGC-AAA076-P13. Next base: position 6,651 of record JAYQKD010000002.1, read on the forward strand.
GCATCCTGACCTGGATTAAGCTTAGCGGATAACACTCGTAATGAATTTGATTGAAAAGCAGTCACTTTTGCTTGAAGTGCCATTAATTTATCTCTGTAAATAGGAATTTCAATTAACTTAATGCCATTAATAGTTTCCTTCTTCATTCTATTTATTAATGCATTAACTCTATTCATTGTTGCATTTGGATCTGTTAAAGATCCTCTTTCATGAGACAGAGTTGCATTTGCTACAGCCCATCCTTCGCCTCTTTTGCCCACAATATTTTCTTCAGGAATAGCTACATCCGTAAAAAATACTTCATTGAAGCCAGCTTTAAGGGTCATATCAACTAACGGCCTGACATCTATGCCCGGAGCATCCATTGGTATAAGTAAATAACTAATTCCAGCATGTTTCTTAGCTTCAGGTTCTGTTCTTACAAGACAAAACATCATTTGTGAATACTGAGCAGTACTTGTCCAAATTTTTTGACCATTGATAATCCACTTACCATCAATTAGTTCTGCCTTAGTTTGAAGACTTGCAAGATCACTTCCGGCATTTGGTTCAGAATAGCCTTGACACCATATTATTTCCCCATGGAGAGTTTTTTTAATATATTTTTGTTTTTGTTCCTTGGTTCCAAGTTCAAGAAGAGTGGGTACCAACATATCGATACCTTGTCCGCCCATCGGGGAAGGTAGACCATGATGGGCAAATTCTGATGCGATAATTCTATTTTTTATAACATCACTTTCAGCACCATAACCCCCATACTCTTTAGGAATAGATCTTGCAAAATATCCATTTTCAATAAGTATAGTTTGCCATTCTGATCTTGAGATATTTTTACCACTTTTATCTGATATAGGACCAGCAAGATCTAATAATGCACTCTTAGATTCATTTTTAAAACTAACGCCTTTCCACTTTATGCAGAAAGCTTCTACTTCTTTTTTAAAAGCTTTGTATTCTGGTCCAAAATTTAAGTCCATTTTTGTATTATCTTTCTGTTATTTCCAATTTGGATCTCTTTTTTCTAAAAATGCTTTAATTCCTTCTTGAGCATCTTCACTGTTAAAACATTCAGCAATTTGCTTCTGTAAAAAAGGTAAAGCTTCATCAAAAACCATACCATCTTGTTTTTCATATGCCTCTAATCCCATTTTCATAGTATTTGGTGCTAAAGATGCAAGTTGCTTTGCAAGATTGCTTACTTCTTTGTCTAATTTTTCTTCAGAAACTATCTTGTTAATTAAGCCCCAATTGAGCGCTTCTTTTGCAGAAATACTTTCTCCTCTCATAATAAAATCTAGCCCAGCTCGTTTTGGCATTACTCTAAATAAACCAGCCATTACCATAAATGGCCATAAACCTCTTTTAATTTCAGGGGCTGAAAATTTTGCAGTCTCTATTGCTACAGCATGAGTAGCGTTAGTTACCATCAATAATGCACCTGCTAAAACAGATCCTTGGATTTTGCAAATGACTGGTTTGTATAAATGTCTTATTGCAAGGCTTATATCATTCACATCATCTAGTTTTGGAACATTGGAATTTGATTCTGATCTGTTGAGATCAGCTCCAGCACAAAAAATATCGCCCTCAGCATCTATCACAACAACTCTTACAGAATTTTCTTGTTTTGCATATGCAAGCGCATAATTAAGCTCATTCATCATTACATTATTTATAGCGTTCTTTTTTTCCGGTCTGTTTAATGTAATTGTCAAAATATTGTTATGAAAATTAATTTTTGTTGCTTCAAAAATTAACCCATCAAGTGTGAGAATATTATCAGCCATTATTTTGCTCCTGAATTAAAGATGAGGGTATTTTTATTAATTTAGCTCTTAAATATTCGCCAAGAGATTTTGCTTGACTATCTATTCTATTATTTGAAGAAACTCCATCCTCGAGAATATCATGAATATAAAAATTTAATGATTTGATGTTTGGAAGTTCATATCTATCTATATCAAATTTATTGAGGTCGGGCATAAGTTCTTTAAATTTTTCAATGGTTAGAAAATCATAAAGAAAAGCATATGATTCATCATTTTTTGCCCATACTCCCAAATTAGCACAACCACCTTTATCTCCAGATCTTGTACCAAAAATTTCACCAAATAATCTTTCAGTAAAATCATCTTTTGGCAGCTTAGAAATTCTTACAGGTTGTTTTTGATAAAATATTTCTTCTAAATTAAGCTGATTTGTTGGAGTTATATCAATGACTTTTCCATCAATATGAACCTTCTCTTTAACGTATTTGCTATCAATTAAAGTAGGCCAATAAACTATCACAGGCCCATTAGGTTTAACTGAACTCCTTGCAAAGAAACCAGGATAATTTGATAAAGATAATTCAACTATTTTTGCAGTAAAAAGCCGCCCAACAAGATTTGGATCCATAGATTTAACCGATATATTCAATGATGCCATTGCCTCTTCATTTGAATTTGGATTATTTTTTTGTGTTTGATGTAGATCAATAACGACTTCATCAAATTGATCTTTTCCACCAAGAGATTTAAACAATGTATCTGTAAAAGATTTTGCTTTTTCTTCAATATCAATTCCAGTAAGAATTAATTCCATTCCGTTTCTATATCCACCAGCAAGATTTACACAAACCTTATGTGTATGAGGAGGGGAACTACCTCTACAACCAGATACATATACTCTATCATCAGCAACCTGTTCTATTTCCAATGTATCAAAATGAGCTATCCCTAAGGAATGATATATGCTGGAGAGCTTATCTCATATAAAAGTTGGGCTGTAACTGTACCTACAGAAACTAGACCACCAGTACCTGGGTGCTTTGTAATAGTGAAACTTCCATCTTCTTCAATTTCAGCTATTGGATAACCAACATTATCAAAACTAGGAACTTCTCTAAAGAAAGCATAATTACCTCCAGTTGCCTGGCAACCGCATTCAATTATATGTCCAGCAGCGAGAGCTCCAGCTAGTGCATCATAGTCATCTCGATTCCAATTAAATTTCCATGCAGCTGGACCAATTACTACAGCTGCATCTGTAACTCGCGGACAAATGACAATATCAGCTCCATTATCAAGAGCTTCTTTTATTCCCCAAGCTCCTAAATAAACATTTGCTGTTATTGGATTGTAGCCTGATTCTTTTAATGATTTTTTCTTATCAATATTAATAAAGTTTTCACCAGCCTTTTCTAGGTCATCTATTGATGGCATTAAGTCATCTCCATCTATGTATGCAACTTTCAGTTCAATAGAAAGCTCATCTAAAATTTTTTCAATTTCATGAGCCATTGATTTAGGATTTAATCCGCCAGCATTGCTAACAATTTTTATATTTTTCTCTTTACAATCTTTAGCAATTTCTTTTACTTGTTTTAAAAATGTTCCTACATAACCTTTATCATCTCCTCTTTGAAGTTTTTGGCTATAAAGAATTGTCATAGTTAGTTCTGCCAAGTAATCACCAGTTAGAACATCAATAGGTCCTCCATCAACCATGTCTTTAGCTGCAGATAATTTATCACCATAAAATCCACTACAGTTGGCAATTTTTATTACATTTTTTTCCAAATTAATTCTCCAACCTTATGCCTTTTAATATGCTCTTAGTAATTGAATTAGCTGAATCTTCAGGTGACTTGCTTATCTGAGTCTTATTTTTATCTTTTGCAAAATCCCTACCAATACCACCAAGTAATATTGCAAAAGCTTTTACATCTATATTCTCTATTTCGTTAACTTCTAAGGCTTCTCTTAAAAGCTTCTCAGTGAAATTGGTTATAAAGCTTTCATGGTAATTAATTAATTTTGAAGATCCTTTTACATTCTTTAATCCTTGGATATAAGTCTCAAATTTTGGTCCTACGGCTTGATTTACAATCTTTAAATAAGTTTCAAGTTTTTCTATAGGTGAGCTGATTGAGGAAACTTTCTCTAATGCTTTTTTACCCAATTTTTTAAGAATGTTATCAACCATCATAATAATGAGAAGATCTTTGCTTGGAGCAATTTCATAAAGAGTTCTAAGAGATATTTTTAATCTTGAAGCTATTTCTGACATTGTTAGATCAGGAATGCCTTTTTCAAGCATAATCTCAAGATCTTCAATAACAGTTTTATGTTTATTTGTGAAAGGTTTTGAGGAGTTTATCTCTGTATTAAAAGAACTTGCAGAATATTGCATTATTTTGGATCAACAATCATTAAAGGAGCACCATTTTCTACTTGATCATTTTTTGAAATTAATATTTTTGAAACCACACCATCTTCTAAAGCTTTTATTGAATGTTCCATTTTCATAGCTTCTAATATAACAAGCACATCCCCAGCTTTTACTTTACTTCCTTTTTTAACATTTAGTGCAATAACCTTTCCAGGCATTGGTGCTGAAAGACTCCCTTGAATATTTTCAGAGCCAGGCATAACAAATCTTGGTTTAATTTCAAGATTTACATCCCCGTAAGGCATATGGACGAGAATATTATTATCTTTGATAGTTATCCTAGAATAATGCCTTTTCCCATTGAATTCAGCATCAATTCCATACTCATCAGCAGAATGTATGATTCCAATTTTCCCCCATTCAAAAACGTAGCCAATATTCCTTTTGTATTTATAAAGAACTTTGTATTCTTCATTATCGAAAATAAAGGTGATATTTTGTTTTGGTAGCCTTCCATTTGTCCATCCAGATGACATAAAGGATGCGATATTTGCTTTTAACCTATTTCTTTCTTGAATCCACAAAGCAGAAATCGAGATTACGTGCTCAATTTCTATAGGCGACAATCTAATCTTTCTATCTGGATTTACTCTATCAATGAAATCTGAAGTTGTATCGCCATCGAGAAATTCTTGTGACCTAAGGCAAGTTATAAGAAAGTCTCTGTTGGTTTTGATGCCTCCTATATGAGCAGACTCAAGAGCTCTTGCTAGTTTTAATGCAGCATCATTTCTGGTTGGTGCGTACGAGATTATTTTTGCTAGCATTGGATCAAATTTAGTTCCAATTTCTGATCCTTCAGTAACACCAGAATCCCATCTTGTATCGTCATTATGCCCAGGCTCAAAAGCTATTAATTTTCCAATCTCAGGAAGGAAATCATTATTTGGATCTTCTGCATATAATCTGGCTTCTATAGAATGACCTATAAAATCTATATCATTTTGTAAGTATCCTAATTCTTCTCCTCTAGCTATCCTTAGCTGCTCAGAAACTAAATCTATTCCTGTAACTTCTTCTGTGACAGGATGCTCAACTTGGAGCCTGGTATTGACTTCTAAGAACCAAAATTCATCAGTTTTGTCATCAAATAAAAATTCGACTGTACCAGCAGATTGATATTTAATTTTTTGTGCAAGTTTTATTGCAGCATCTCCCATTTTATTTCTTACTTCTTCCGATATTCTTGGTGAAGGTGACTCCTCAATTATTTTTTGATGCCTTCTTTGGATAGAGCATTCTCTTTCACCTAGATGCACAATATTTCCATGATTATCGCCAAGAATTTGTATTTCAATATGTCTAGACTTTTCTACATATCTTTCAATAAATATTCTTTCATCTCCGAATCCAGACTTTGCTTCTCTTTGTGCACTCTTTATTGCTTCATTAAGGTCTTTAGATTTATGAACTATCCTCATTCCTTTTCCACCACCACCTGCAGCAGCTTTAATAAGCAGAGGGTATCCAATTTTGTTTGCATCTTTGCTACTTGATGCCATTGGAAGGGTAGGGACCTCAGCCTTTTCTGCTAGTTCCTTTGCCTTTAATTTATCTCCCATCACTGAAATGGCATGTGCAGAAGGCCCAATCCATATTAAGCCTTCTTTTATGACTTTTCTTGCAAAAGAAGCATTCTCTGATAAAAAACCATAACCTGGATGAATGGCCTCTGCTCCTGATTCTTTTGCAGCTTTAATAATTTCTTTTCCATCTAGATAGCCGCCATCAGGAAGCCTTACTGATTGATCTGCCATTTTTACATATGGAGATTCTCTATCATCATCAACGTAAACAGCAACACATCGGACTCCCATCTCATGTGCTGTTTGAATTATACGACAAGCAATTTCACCTCTATTTGCTATTAATATGGAATTAAAAATCATAATCTAAATACCCCATATTCTTTAGCACCCTCAATCAAATTATTGTTCACTATGGATAAACAAAAGCCAATAATATCTCTTGTATCGCGTGGGTCTATAATGCCATCATCAGTTGTCATGCTGCTAGCAACCAAGCCTCTAGATAATTTTTCTAAATAATCTATGACAAATTTTTTAGTTTGCTCATCGGCTTTTTCATCAAAATCTTTTCCGTCTCTAAGGGTTTTTGCTTTTCTTACAATAGACATTACACCAGCCATTTGTTCTGGACCCATGACGGCAATTTTTGCTGTAGGCCAAAGAAAAGTGAACCTATTATTAAAAGCTTTGCCTGACATTGCATATGTTCCTGCCCCATATGATGCGCCTACAATAAAAGTTATATGTGGCACCATAGAGTTAGATACAGCATTAATTAACTGTGAGCCTTTTTTTATAATGCCTTGGCTTTCAAATTCTTTTCCAACTAAAAAACCCGTAACATTGTGTAGAAATATTAATGGTATATCTCTTTTATTGCATAGTTGAATGAAGCTAGCGGCTTTCTCAGCACTTTCGGGATAAATTGGACCATTATTACCGAGAATACCGACTTGATAGCCATGAACCGATGTCCATCCACAAACCATTGTTGGTCCATATAAAGGTTTAAATTCTTCAAACTTAGACCCATCAGAGAATCGTGCAATTACTTCTTTAATATCAACAGCAGACTTTAAATCTTCACTAATAATTCCCAACATCTCTTCACTATCATAGATAGGGTTAGTAGCAATTTTTGATGGAGTATCACCTCTTTTTTTCCAATTTAAATGCGAAACTACTTCTCTACAAATTCTAAGAGCATCCATCTCATCTTCAGCTAGATAATCAGATAGACCTGATTTTTCTGAATGCATTTTTGCTCCACCTAAAGTTTCATCATCAGACTCTTCTCCTGTTGCCATTTTTACTAATGGAGGACCAGCTAAGAAAGCTTTCGATTGACCTTTGACAAAGATATTGTAATCAGACATTCCAGGCTGATAAGCTCCACCCGCAGTAGATGATCCAAAAACAACTGAGATAACCGGAATTCTTAATTTTGAAAGTTCAGTCATGTCATAAAAAAATCTACCAGTTGAGGCAAAATGACCGCTCTGCAGAGAAGGTGCCTCAGGCGGAATATCACTTTTACCACCCCCAACACTCAAATCAGCACCGGCTGACTCAACAAAACTTATAAAAGGGATTCTATTTACACGAGCAATTTCCATAGCTCTATTCCATTTTTCTCCAACATAAACATTCATAGCGCCAGCTTTTACAGTAGGATCATTTGCAAAAATTACACACTCTACTCCAGAGATAACTCCGATACCTGATACACAGCCCCCACCAACATTAAACGTATTTGTTCCATATGCAGCATATGGCTGAATTTCTAAAAAAGGACTGTCACAATCTATAACATTTAGGATTCTCTCTCTAACTGGCATTTTCCCTCTTTTTGCAAGTCTTTCATGGTGATGCATGCCTCCACCTAGTTCAGCAAAATCAAGAAGCTCGTCTAAAAAATTTAATTTTTCAAGCATCATTTTTTTATTTTTTTGATACCTGTCTGATTTTGTATCTAGATTGGTTTTAAATACTGGCGCTATATTTTCTGTTTTCATATTTCAAAATTTTTATGCATACCTTATGGTAATATACAATTATTAATATTACCAATTAATGATTGTATTATCATATAGTTAGTATTTAGGAAAAATTATGTTAAAAATTTATGGAACAGAAAATTCAAGAGCAATGAGGCCTATATGGACAGCTGAAGAGATGGGACTTGAATATGAATTAGTAATGATGCCTTTTCCTCCAAGAGTTTTTATGGAGGAGTATCTAGATATTAATATGTTAGGAACAGTTCCATATCTCATTGATGGAGATGTCAAGATGACGGAGTCAGTTGCAATGGCTCAGTATCTAGTTGAAAAATATGGCCCAACAGATCTAAGAGTAATGCCTGAGGAAAAGGATTACCCAAGTTATTTGAATTGGCTCTATCATGCAGATGCAACATTAACTTTTCCTCAGACAGTTGTATTAAGATATAAATTTCAAGAACCAGGCGTTGCTGATGCAGCGATAGAAGGATATAGCAGATGGTTTGTTTCTCGTTTAAAATTACTTGAATCTGAACTAGAAAATAAAACTTATCTTTGCTCAAATAGATTTACTATTGCTGATATATGTGTGGGTTATGCAATTAACCTAGCAGGGATTCTTGGTATTAAAGAAGCATTTAAACCAAATATAACTAGATGGACATCCATGCTTTTTGAGAGAGAAGCCTTTATAAAAAGTAAAAATTATAAACACGAAGAAAAGACATAATGAAAAGATTTTTTATATTTCTGCCAATCATGGCTTTATGCTTAAGTATTCATTCCAATGAAAACCATACATCTCATTTAGAGACTATAGTTTTAGGTTCTGGGTGTTTTTGGGGTGCTGAAAAGGGTTATGAAGCTCTTGAAGGAGTTGAGGATGCAGTATCAGGATATGCTGATGGATATGGAATAAAACCAACTTACAGAGAGATAACAAAATATACAAACAAATATAAAAGAAATAATTTTGCTGAAGTTGTTAAAGTAACTTTCAACAAAGAGGTAATAAGCTTAAGGTCTCTTCTTGAACATTTCTATGAATCACATGATCCAACCCAACTTAATAGACAAGGTAATGATATTGGTACTCAATACAGGTCAACTATTTTGTATACAAAACCATCACAAAAAAAAGTAATAGACGAAACAACTAACGAATTTCAAAAACTACTAAGTGATGAAGGATATGGAGAAATTAAGACTTTAATTAAATCTCTTGATAAGTTTCACGATGCTGAAGAATATCATCAAGATTATATTAAAAAAAATCCAAATGGATATTGTCCTGATCATTCCACAGGTGTTGCCTTTAACAAAATTGAAACACCAACCATTGATAATTCATTTCTTTTATCAGGTAAGTATGTTCTTGTAATTGATTCACAAGATTATTGTCCTTATTGTGAAAATTTCAAAAAAGATGTGGCAAATGATTATCAGGGAAGTATCCCAATGGTATACAGAACAGCAATTGAATTGAGTGGTTTGGATATTCAAACACCCACATGGGCAACACCTACAATTGTTTTCTTAGAGAATGGTAGTGAATTATTTTCATACCAAGGATACATGGAACCTGAATTATTTTATAAAGCTCTTGGAAAATTTAAATTAGGTGATACAGAAGCTTATGATGTTGCTTTTAATCAAGGAACTGATGCAAGATTCTGTAAAGAATATCAGATTTTCAAAAATACTCCTGACGGAATTTTTGTAGATAAATTAAGTGGAGCACCTTTGTTTGATACTAGAGATAGATTCGTTTCACGAAGTGGCTGGTTATCATTTACAGCCCCGGTGCCTAACTCAACCTATGAACTACCTGATAATTCATATGGCATGAAAAGAACAGAGGTTAAATCAAAATCAAGCAACATTCATTTAGGTCATGTTTTTGATGATGGCCCCAATGGCATGCCAAGATATTGTATTAATGCAACAGTTCTTGAATTTATTGCAAGAGAAGATATTAAAAACTCTTAATAATCCTATTCCACTAAGCTTGCTATTCGTTCATAGGCCTCAATGAATTCTTCTTTGAATTTTTGAACGGTCTGTCCAGCTGAAATAGTTTCATTCACTAATCCTATGCCTTGACCAACCCAATATGTATCAAGTTTTTTTGCTCCTTCATGTCCGAGAGTTGCCTGTTTAGAGACTATTGATAATGCTGGCTCTCCAACAATTGTTTGCAAAGGCATTGGCAGTGGTTCAGGTGCATCTTTTGATTCCCATGCATCAGTCCATGCTGATTGAAGTTGCCTTGAGTGCTTACCTGTTCTACTTTTTGATCTTACAGTTTGGCTTGAAGTAGCTTGAATCATTTTTTCTTTAATGTTTTCAGAGGTTTCAGCTTCAGTAGTTGGAAGAAATACCGAGGCGCACCAAACACCATCTGCACCCATTGTCATAATCCCAGCCATTTGCTCACCAGTGGCAATTCCACCAGCTGCCAAGATAGGGACATCGCCTAAGTCTTTTATTGCTCTTTTTACTTCTGGTATAAGCACCATAGTAGAAACGCTCCCGCAGTGTCCACCACCTTCAGTTCCTGATACAACTAATACATCTACACCAGCTTGAACTTGTTTAATTGCATGCTCTTTAGCTCCTAAAAGTGCAGCAACTTTTACATTATTTGCTTTTCCCATTTCTAACATCCAATGAGGAGGTACTCCTAATGCATTTGCAATCAGTTTAATTGGATGAGAAAAAGCAACTTCTAATAATTTTTTAGCTCCTTTTTCTTTAAGATTTTTCCCAAATCTAGAATCTGAATCCATTTCAACTTTTTTTGAGTCCGAAGGATTTCTTAATGATTCTCCATCAACATCATGTTGCTTCAAAACATCAGCTCTAAAATCTCGGTATTCTTGTGGAATCATGTTAATAAGATCTTCTGATGAAACAGATGATCCTTTACCCTCGAAAGTGGTTGGCACTAGAATATCTACACCATAGGGCTTGCCGTCAATATGTTCATCTATCCATTTAAGGTCTTGTTCTAACATTTCTGGAGTATGGCCAACTGCTCCCAATACGCCCATACCGCCAGCCTTGGAAACTGCTACAACAACATCTCTACAATGGCTAAATGCAACAAGTGGAAATTCAATTTCAAACATTTCACATATTGGTGATTTCATAATTTACTCTACTTTTTTATATATATTTTTAATTCTATTATAATTATTAGATAAATTTAAAATTTTCCACTTAATGCAAACATACAATTTCACAGTTCCAGATATATGCGACGCCTTTCCTGATGAAGTACTGATAGGCGACATTTTTTTAAATTCATATGGAGGTATTGATAAGTTTTGTGGAGAAATTAGAACAGCAAATTGTCCTCATAGTAATAGTATTGTTAAGGAAATGGTTCAGGAAAATGGTGATGGTAAGGTTTTAGTTATAAACCATACTGGAGAAAAATTTTGCTCAATGGTTGGTGATCAAATTGCTCAAAAAGCTTATGAAAACAAATGGAGAGGTATTTTTGTGAATGGTTTCATTAGAGACATAGAGGTAATTGAAAATATCTCAATTGGTGTTTATGCAAAAAATACATACCCAATGAAAACAGATAAAACTGTTGGCATTGGAACAAAAGATGAAAAAATTAATATTGGATCTGTTGAAATAAGCTCTGGAAATTGGATTTATGTTGATACTAATGGATGGGTTGTAAGTAGCAAAAAATTAGAACTTTAATCTTTCTATTTCTTTATCTTTTTCTTCCCAAATTTCTTCAATCCATCTCTTAAAATTTTCTCTGTATTCATCATCAGTTGAATAATTTTTATTTTTAAGATTTTCAGGTATCGTATATTTTCTTACGAAAACTTTAACATCACGCATATCACCTTTTAAAAAAGCCCATGCTCCTCTTTTGTCTGACTTATAGACTACCGAATAATCTACCAAAACATTAATATTAGGCATAGCCGAAAGGGCAGTAGCAATTCCACCAATCCTTGGCTTTAGAAGATTTTTATATGGTGAGTTTTGAGCTAAATGTTTTGTAGGATTATTTCTTGTACCCTCTGCGTAACTAAAAATTGTTGATGGCGATCTTTGGAATCTTTTACATGCCTTTAATGTATTTTCATAATCTTTGAACCTTAGATCAGGATTTTTTTCTAATTCTTTTTTTGAGTGCCTATTTACAAAAGGCATATTTAAAGTTTTATTAGCTAGAAATATAAAAGGTATCCAGGCTAACTCTTTTTTCATGAAAAATTTAAGCAGAGGTATTCTTTTATGGGCAGCCACTAAAAGTATAAAAATGTCTGCCCATGACTGATGGTTAGAAACAGCCATATACCATGTATTTTTATCAAATTCATTATCGTCAAATACCTGCATAGAATCTTTATGCATTATTTTCATAATAACTTTTAATCCATAGACAGTGTATTCACCAATAGAATTTGAGATTTTACTTAATCTAATTTTTAGAGATTTAAATGGAAATATTGCTCTAGGAATATTTACAATTGCCAGCGTACCAAAGCCAATTGTTAATTCAAAAATAATAAAAATAAATGTAAAAAATCCTACTAGGTTGGACTTTATGTAATACATATTAAATTTTCAAGATCTAAAACCCGCTTAGATTAGCATATCTTTCAGTATGATATGTAGAACTTCCAAATATTTGCTCAGCAACTCTCGACCTTTTTATAAAAAACCCCAGGTCATATTCATCTGTCACACCAATACCACCATGCATTTGAATTGCTTCATTAGAAACTAGGTGAAGAGTTTCTCCAGCTATTGTTTTAGCAAGACTGGACAATCTTTGGAGTTCATTAGAGTTTTCATCGGCGCCCTGAACAGCTGCCATTACTGCTGACTTAGTAAGCTCAATCTCACAAAACATTTCAGCTGCTCTATGTTGTAGTGCCTGAAATGTTCCAATTAGCACACCAAACTGTTTTCTCTGTTTAAGATACTCAATTGTTGTTTCAAAAGCTGACTCAGCATTGCCTAGCATTTCAGCTGACATGGCTATTCTTCCAATATCAAGAATTCTTTCAACTGTTTCACCACCAGTCTCTATTGTTCCTAAAATTTCTTGGTTAGAGCATTTAATGTCGTTGAACTCAATATTTGCATAATTTCTTGAATCAGCCATATCAAGCTTAATTATATTTAGACCATCAGCATTTGCGTCAACAATAAATAAAGTCAATCCAGCTAATTCACCAGAGTTGCCAGATGTTCTTGCAAGTACTATTAAAATATCAGCACTAGCACCATCTATAACAAAGGTTTTCTTGCCATTTAAAAGATACTCTTCGTTATTTTTTTTTGCCTCAAATGATGTTTTTAATGGGTCATGATGGCTAGATTCATCAACCGCCAGAGCTGTAGTAATTTCACCACTCACTATTTTTGGTAGGTATTTTTCTTTTTGCTCTTGAGTTCCAAAGTTTGAAATAGCATAAGCTCCCAGAACGCCAGTAGAAAAAAGAGGAGAGGGAGTAAGTGTTTTACCACATTCTTGTAAAATTACACTTATGCCTGCCACACCAAAATTTGAACCACCAAATTCTTCAGGTACTAGTATTCCAGACCAGCCTAAATTAACCATTTCTTGCCAGATATCCTTATCCCAAAGGTTTTTATCTTTATTATCTCTAAGTGCTCTAAAATGAGTCACTGGTGTTCTCTCTTGAGCAAAATTTTTTGCAGTATCCCTTAGAAATTCTTGTTCTTCTGTTAGTACTAATTTCATCTTAAACTCTAGCTTGGAAGACCTAAAACTCTTTTAGAAATAACATTTAACTGCACTTCAGAAGTACCACCTTCAATTGAATTTCCTTTAGTTCTTAACCACGCCCTAGTAAGGTTTTTATCTTCTTTATCAAACTCATCTCCATCCCAGGCAACTCCATTGATTCCAGTAGCTGCAATCATAAGTTCATGGCGCTTTTTATTATGTTCTGTTCCGTAGAGTTTAAACATTGAAGCAGTTGCACTAGCTTTTCCACCTTCGTCTTTTGCTCTTTTTAAATGTTAATCCAAAAGCATGCTCTTTTATTTTATGAGAAGCTATTTGAGACCTATAAAAACCGTTGCTTATCTTTCCATCTTCTTCACCAACATGCTTTTTAGCAATTGAAACAAGATCTCTACCACTTCCCATACCTGATCCAAGACCAAAGCTAGATATGAAAGCTCTTTCATGTTGAAGTAATGCTTTAGCAATGGCCCAACCGGCGTTAAGCTGACCAATAAGATTTTCTTTTGGTACTTTTACATCGTCAAAAAATGTTTCACAAAAAGGTGATTTACCTGATATCAAGGTGATTGGTTTTGTACTAACCCCAGCCGTTTCCATATCAATTAGAAGGAAACTAATTCCGTCATGCTTTGGCTCTTTAGGACCTGTTCTAACTAAGGCAAATATCCAATCAGCTTTATCTGCGTATGATGTCCATACTTTTTGTCCATTTACTAAAAAATGATTTCCAATATCTTCAGCTTTTGTTGCAAGACTGGCTAAATCAGATCCAGATCCAGGCTCTGAGTAACCCTGACACCACCTAATTTCACCTTTAATAATTTTTGGCAGATGTTCTTTTTTTTGTTCTTCTGTACCGTATTCGAGTAAAACTGGAGCAAGCATCCAAATACCAAAACTTAGTAAAGGCTGTTTAGCACCAATTGCAAACATTTCTTGATTCAGAATTGTCACTTGTTCTGCATTTAGTCCACCACCACCATATTCCTTTGGCACCGTTGGCATTGTCCATCCTTTAGCACCCATCCTATCAAGCCAAATTTTAGATTCAGGATTTTTATACTCTGCTTTTCTTCCTCCCCAAACCTCATCAACTGGAATTGATGGATCTGCACCACTTCTCATTGATGGTGGGCAATTTTTATCAAGCCATTCTTTAACTTCTTTTCTGAATTCTTCTAAATTTTGCATATGTTTATATATATTTTTGTAGAGTAAATTATTCTATAGCAAACTTGATTTAGTTCAAAAGGTTTAAAATGTTCAAAATTTATCAACGATATCTATATTCTTTCCTTATGAATTGATTGAAATAGTATAATAAGAGCATGTTTAAAAATATTGGCATCTACGTAAAAGAAAAAACAGATGAGGGTATCGACTCTCATGGTCTTGATGTTTTAATTTCATCTTTAAACAAACATACTTCAAATATTTTTATTGAAGAAACATCAAAATATAAAAATAATTCTTTAACTATTCTTAAACATAACGAATTTGCATCAACAGTTGACTTGATAATTGTCTTTGGTGGCGATGTAACTCTTCTAAGATCAGCTAGAAAGTATTTAGAATACGATATACCAATTCTTGGTATTAATATGGGAACCGTTGGATTTTTAACCGATGTTAAAACTCAAGATTTTGAATCAATAATTCAAGATGTTTTAAATGGTAATTGCCAGGTAGAAGAAAGGAATCTTGTTAGTGCCTCTTTTGCCAATAAAACAGTTTATGGTTTAAATGAAATAGTAATTCATTCTGGTGGCTATACACAATTGATGAGATATAGGTTATCAGTAAATAATAAAATTGTTTATGAACAAAGGTCTGATGGTTTAATTATAGCAACACCAACTGGATCAACTGCATATGCACTATCTGCTGGTGGGCCAATTATTCATCCTGCTCTTGATGTTTGGACAATATTACCAATGCTTCCCCAAAGCATTTCATCAAGACCCTTTGTAATATCTTCAGATGAAAATGTAACAATCAATTTAATCAGCGGGCCTATGAAAGAGGCCAAGATATGTGCAGATGGTCAAGAGGATGAGAATGCTCCATATGATATAGATATAGTTATTTCTAAAATGGATAATAAGCTTAGCTTAGTTCATCCACTTGAACAATGATTTTTTTGAAGCATGCAGAGAAAAGCTTGGTTGGAGTTTAGATATTTCTAAAAAATAATA
This sequence comes from Gammaproteobacteria bacterium, assembly GCA_038142505.1. Lineage (GTDB taxonomy): Bacteria > Pseudomonadota > Gammaproteobacteria > Magnimaribacterales > D2472 > SCGC-AAA076-P13. The sequence goes on from JAYQKD010000002.1 coordinate 22,348, forward strand.
AGTGAATATTAGAAATTTCCATATGCCAATAATATTGATATCAATATTAATTGCTTTTTTATCTAATTATGGATCAGTCTTAGCGTTTATTGAGCCCTTTACCTTTATCAAAATTGATCTAGGCTCATATCAAAAAGGCTATGTGAGTTTTAACTCTCTTGAAACTACGTATATTCAAAATAATGAATGGTGGAGATTAATAACTCCAATGTTTATTCATTTTTCATTAACTCATTTAGTTTTTAACTGTTTGTGGATTTACGTACTTGGTACAAAAATTGAGCAAATTGACGGACATATAACATTTATAAATTTAGTAATTTTCTCTTCAATAATATCTAACTTAGCTCAACATTTTTTTGGAGGATCTTCACTTTTTGGAGGCCTTTCAGGTGTTATTTATGGTTTACTTGGATATTGCATGATTATTGAATTTGAATGAAAAAAATTATAGGTATGATTTCCCCCAGCCTTATATTTATTTATGTTAGTTTGGTTAATACTTGGGTTTCTTGGAATATTAAATTTATTTGGTTTTGGTAATGTTGCTAATTTTGCTCATTTGGAGGACTTATTTCAGGGATAATTTTTGCTATGATAGTTAAAATAGTTTCTCCAACATTAAATTAAATTGAATCTAATTTTAAAAAATAATAAAAATATTTCCTCCTGAAGCATCACACTTGATTGCTTTGAATGCTTTAAATATTTTGCATAAATTAAAACTCCTTAGACTTTTAACTAAAAAATATAAAAATGATGTTCATATATTTGGTGGTATTTAATTTTTCAAATCAGTCTTGGAACAGCAGCTGGACTTGATAAAAATGGTGATTTTATAGATTGTTTAGGTGCATTAGGATTTGGATTTATTGAGGTTGGAACTATTACTCCTCTTCCTCAACCTGGAAACCCCAAACCTAGAGTATTTAGGTTATTTGATCAAAATGCAGTTATTAATAGACTTGGATTTAATAATAAGGGTGTTGATCATTTGGTTAAAAAACTTAAATCAAGAAAATATAAAGGTGTTGTTGGTGTAAATATTGGTGCCAACAAAAGCTCTGATGGATAAAGCAAAGAATTAATGATTACATATTGTGCTTTAATAAAGTTGCCCAATATTCTGATTATGTAACTATCAATATTTCCTCACCAAATACACCTGGATTAAGAAATCTTCACGATGATAAAAATATCAAAAATCTTATAGAATCAATTGAAAATCAAGTGCAAAAAGAATTAAATTTTAATAAGCCAATTTTTCTAAAAATATCACCTGATGAACCTTTAAAAAATTCTTTAAGAGTATTGCTGAGTTTAGTCAAAAATCAATCCTGACAGGTTTAATTATTTCTAATACAACTATAAATAAAGAAGCATTAAAAAACTAAAAATATAAAGGAAATTTGAAGGAGGTCTTTCAGGCAGTCCATTAATGGAAAGATCAACATCATTATTAAAAGTTATAAAAGAAGAATATCCTGAATTTACCAATTATTGGTGTTGGAGGAGTTATGAATAAAGAAGATTTTAAAAAAAAGCTAGAATCAGGTGCGTTGTTTGTTCAAATTTATACAGGTTTTATAATCAATGGACCTAAATTGTTAAAAACATATTAAATTAATAAATTAATGGAATTATTAATTATTTTTGTTGTTATATCTTTTCTAATTGGAACTATTGGTTTTGCATTACCATCAAAGTCTTCAAAGAAAATTTCAGAATTAAGATTGAATGCATCGAGACTGGGATTAAAAATCGTACCATCAAATATTGGTAAAAATTCGTTTAAAAATAAAGATGTAAACTTAATGATTTACTCTCTTAAAAATGAAACAAATTTAAAAGAAGCTCATTTTATTAGAGACAAAGATGAATTAATTTTGTATTCTCCTCTCAAGTTGAAGTACTCAGATGAGTATGACGAGATAAAAAGTAAGCTAAGTTCTCTTTCATCTAATGTGTTAGAGATAATATTTTCAAACTCTGTTGTAGCTTTTATTTGGAGAGAAAAAGCAGGCATTACTGAACTTGAAAAGATTTTAAATTTATTAAAAGTTTTCTAAAACTCTTGTCAAACCAAACTAATTAATGGTATTTCTAAAAAAGGAACAAATTATTTATTATGGCAAAATCATTAGTAATCGTTGAATCTCCAGCAAAAGCTAAAACAATATCTAAGTACTTGGGTAATGATTTTATTGTTGAATCTAGTGTAGGTCATATTAGAGATCTTCCAAAAAAAGCATCACCAACTAGTAAAAGAGCATCCATCCCAAAGGATGTGAGTCCAGAAGAAAAAATTAGATTAAAAGCTATCAATGATAGAAACAGATTAATAAGAAGAATGGGTATTGATCCTGATAATGGATGGACGGCTGATTGGCAAATTATTCCAGAAAAAGAGAAAGTAATAAAAAATCTAAAAAAAGCAGCAAAACAAGTTGATCATATTTATTTAGCAACTGACTTAGATAGAGAGGGTGAGGCAATTGCATGGCACCTTAAAGAAGCTCTAGGGCCAGATAAATATGATTACTCAAGAGTTAGATTTAATCAGATTACCAAAACAGCAATTGTTGATTCATTTGCTGACCCAAAAGAAATTGATTTAGATTTAGTAAAAGCCTATAGAGCTCGAAGATTCTTGGATAAAGTAATTGGCTTTGAGTTGTCACCCTTACTATGGAAAAAAATTGCTAGAGGCCTTTCAGCAGGCAGAGTGCAATCTGTGGCCTTAAGAGTTTTAGATGAAAGAGAAAGATTAATCCAAGAATTTATTCCTGAGGAGTTTTGGGAAGTTTCATTGAACCTAGGCAAGAATGATCTATCTATACCTTTTTCTCTAAATAGAAAAAAATCAGATCCATTATTAAAAGAAGAAGAAGCTAGAAAAATACAAGATTTAATTAATAATTCTGAATTAACTATCAATGAGATAGTAAAAAAGCCTGTTAAGGCTAAGCCAAGAGCTCCATTCATTACATCAACTCTTCAACAGGCTGCTAGCACTAAGTTAAGCTTTACAGTTAAAAGAACCATGCGAGTTGCACAAAAGTTATATGAAGCGGGCCACATAACCTATATGAGAACAGATGCTCCAAGTCTTAGTAAAGAATCTATCCAAGATGCAAGAAATTATATTCATGAAAAAATTGGTGATAAATATCTTACTAATGCTCCCAGAATATATGCAACATCAGAAAATGCTCAAGAAGCTCATGAAGCCATCAGACCAACTAATGCTTTTTTGACACCTAATGATTTGCTGAATCAAACAGAAGAAGAAAAAAGACTCTATCAACTAATATGGCAGCAATACATAGCCTGTCAAATGCCTGACGCAGAGTATTTATCTACTTCAGCAAAAATAATGATTGATGAATACACTTTTTCTGCTAAAGGCAGAGAAGTGGTCTTTGATGGTTATACAAAAGTTTCTCAACCTGCCAAATCAGATGGTGAAGATATTTTGCCCCCATTGAATGAAGGAGAAGTATTGACATTAAATGAAGTTAATTTAGAACAAAAATTTACTAAACCACCTGCAAGATTCTCTGAAGCAGCCCTGGTTAAAGAATTAGAAAAGAAAGGAATAGGCAGACCTTCAACTTATGCAAATATTATTTCTACTATCCAAGATCGAGGGTATGTCGAGATTCAAAACAGGAGATTTTTTGTTAAAAAAATCGGACACATAGTAACTGAAAGATTGCTAGAAAGTTTTGATGACATTATGGATTATGAGTTTACTGCTAATTTAGAAAATAACTTAGATAGAGTAGCGCAAGGTGAAATCGATTGGAGAAACGTATTAGATGATTTTTATGCATCATTTAAAAATGATTTAGCTTCAGCATCAGATGAAGATACTGGAATGAGGGGTAATAGACCAACTTCAACAGACATTATATGTCCATGCGGTAAAACCAACATGGTTATAAGAAATTCTTCAAATGGTGTTTTTCTTGGTTGCTCTGGATATCAAAATACTGGCGATGATAAATGTAAGGAAACTTTAAATCTTGTTTCTGGTGATGAAGCAGTCAGTGTTGATGATACGGAAGAAGCTGAAAATTTATTAATCAAAAAAAGATGTCCCAAGTGCGACACCAGTATGGACAACTATCTTATTGATGAAAATAGAAAACTTCATGTTTGCGGCAAAAATCCGGATTGTAACGGCTACCTTGTTGAAGAGGGGCAATTCAAAATCAAAGGTTATGACGGCCCAACACTGGAATGTCATAAATGCGGCTCAGAAATGCAATTAAAAACTGGAAGATTTGGTAAGTACTTTGGTTGCCTTAATGATAATTGCGGTGCCACTAGGGCATTGCAAAGAAATGGTGAGCCAAAACCATTAATGATGGAACCTATTTCTTTGCCTGATTTGTCATGTTTAAAGTGTGAGGATCATTATCTTCTTAGAGACAGCATGAAGGGCTTGTTCTTAGCCGCAAGCAAGTACCCCAAAAATAGAGAGACTAGAGCTCCAAAGGTTTCAGAAATTAATAATTTATCAAATGAAATTTTAGAAGCCTGCAGATTTCTTCCAAATACCGATAAGCATTCTTATCTTATGAGTGCTCCAGAAAAAGACAGAGATGGCAATCCTTATGTCATAAGATATAACAAATCTGAAGATGTTCACTACTTAGCATCTGAAAAAGATGGCAAAAAAACAAAATGGACTGCTGTTTATACTAATGGAGAGTGGGTTCAAAACCTCAAAAGTTAGTGAGCGCAAAAGAATTAGTTAATCTATATATAGATATCTGTGATCAAATCTTAGTTGACAATAATTTAAATCAAAATAATAAATATTTATTTTTTTCCTCTCTTGAGCAAAGCATTGATCAGTTTGCAATTAATTTGCATACAGAATTAAATTTAAATATTTCAAATTTTCACGATCTTAATTACTATTCTAAGTGGAAGCTGCTATCCAATGAAGCTGCTCTTGCAAACATTATAAAAAGAGAGATGGGTGATGATGGATTTTTATCAGATATATTGATAGCAAAAGATAAACTTTTAATACCAATTGATACATCAATAATTGCCTCAAATGATCCTATTAACTTGAAAAAACTAAATTCGATATTAGATAAATATAAAAGCTTTATATTGTTGCTTCGCAAAACCCTTGAGGAGTGTTAAGCTTCATTAATACGGAGAAATTATGTCAAATTACTTAGAACTAGCTCAACTACCAGACGGAACTATTGTCTTAAGAAGATCAGATGATCAAGACAACCCAATAGTTAAAATTGAGTTTTCAAATGAGTCTAAGGAATTTCTTCAAGGACAAGAACTTTCTGTTGCCAAGGAGATGATCAGGGCCGGTATAGAAAGTGTGAGTGGTAATGTAAGTGATTTTGACGAGTTTTTTGATAGTCAAAAAGAGAGACTTTCAAAGAAGACAGTTATATTGCACTAATTCTCTCTAATTAGCCCGACACTTTTTCCTTCTATATATAATTCAGTCTCTTCAAGATTAACTTCTATATCATTAAATTCTTCATTTGCTGGTTTTAGGTGAACTATATTTGGAGCACTTCTTTGAAAATATTTGACTGTTACTTCATCTTCTATTCTTGCAATAACAATATCACCATTTTTAATTTCTTGAGTTTTTTTAACAGCAATCAAATCATCTTCCATAATTCCAGCATCTTTCATGCTAAGACCTCTAACCCTTAAGAAATAATCAAAATCAGATCCAAAGAAACCTTTTGGACAATTTAGTACTTTTTCGACATTTTCACTTGCTAAAGTTGGTGACCCAGCAGCAACTAATCCAACTATGGGATACTCGTTACCCTCATGCTTAATTTCTGGATTATTTATTGATATACCTCTTGAGGCACCGCTTTCTATTGAAATAAAGTCTTTCTTTTCAAGAGCTCTTAGGTGAGTTTCAGCAGAATTAGGTGATTTAAATCCTAGCTCTCTACAAATATCTGCTCTTGTAGGAGGAAAGCCTGTTTTATTTATGTATACTTGAATACAATCAAGCACTTTTTGTTGTTGTGGTGTAATATCTTTCATAATGTTTTAAATATACTATATATTTATACAGTATAATGCCATTTAGCTTTTAAAATCAATATAAAATTATGAGTAATAAATCAAAATTAATTATAGGCATATCTTCCAGAGCTTTATTTAATCTTGATAAAAGCCATGAGATATATGAAAAAGAAGGCTTAGAATCATACAGAGATTATCAAATAGCAAATGAAGATAAAACACTTGAACCAGGTGAAGCTTTTGGTTTGGTTAAAAAAATTCTAGGCATTAATTCCTTATACAAAGATGAAAATAGAATAGAAGTAATTCTATTATCTAGAAATACATCAGATACTGGCTTAAGAATAAGAAACTCTATAGAAGCTCATGGTTTAGATATAAGCAGAGCAGCATTTTGTGGAGGTGAAAGCCCTCATAGGTATGTAAAAGATTTTGGAGTTCATCTTTTTTTATCAAGCAGCTTTGAAGATGTAAAGCTGGCCATTGAAAGCAATGTTGCAGCTGCAACAATAATTTCAAGAGATGGAGAAAGCAACATGCATTCTGAGAATGGTCAATTGAAAATAGCATTTGATGGAGATGCAGTGATTTTTTCAGATGATTCTGAAAAAGTTTTTCATGAAGAAGGCTTAGATGCATTTATTGAAAATGAAGTTAAGGCAACCACGACATTAAAAGAGGGACCATTTAAATCATTTTTAGTAGAACTAAATAAAATTCAAAATGATTTTGATATCAATGAATGTCCAATCAGAACAGCGCTTGTAACTGCTAGATCGGCTCCATCTGATAAGCGTGTAATAAAAACATTGAGAGAATGGGGTGTCAGGATTGACGAATCATTATTCCTTGGGGGGATGTCTAAACAACATTTTCTTAAATCTTTTCAAGCAGACATCTTTTTTGATGACCAAAAAAAACATATCATGGACGCTATTGAAACAACCGCCTCTGGACATGTTCCGTATGGCATAAAAAATAAACAATAAGGATTACAAATGGAAATAGTATGTTTTGATATGGAAGGAACTTTAACACCTGAAATATGGGAGCAAATAGCTTTAAATACTGGAGTTGAAGAATTCAATAAAACTACTAGAGACATACCTGATTATTCAGATCTTATGGATTTTAGACTTGAAGTCATGAAAAAACATAATCTTAAATTATCTGATATCCAAAAAGCATCAGGAGAGTTAAATCTTCTAGATGGTGCAGAAGATTTCTTAAATAGTATTAGATCTAATTTTCAAGTTGTTATTCTTTCAGATACATTCCATGAAATAGCTAAACCTTTAATGGAAAAGATGGGTCACCCACTTTTACTATGTCATAACTTAGAGGTTGAAAATGATGAGGTCATTTCTTATAAGCTAAGGCATAAAAAAGCAAAAAAACAAGCAATTATGGCTTTTCAATCAATTGGATATAGATGTATTGCTGCAGGAGACTCTTATAATGATATACAGATGTTCGAAGTTGCTGAAAAAGGTTTTTTTATGAATGCACCAGAAAAGATTGCTGCAAGTCATCCTGAAATTCCATCATTCCATAATTATGATGATTTAGAAGATGCCATACTAAAAAGTTCTATTTTTGTAAAATGAGTGACCATTTAAAATTAGATAATTACGAAAGACCAAAACTTCAGATGCCTAAAGAAGGTTCTGATTTATTACTTCATAGTTGTTGTGCTCCATGTGCTGGAGAAATAATGGAGGCCTTGGCTGCATCTGATATTAAAACAACAGTTTATTTTTATAATCCGAATATTCATCCGAAGGAAGAATACGAAATTAGAAAAAATGAAAATAGAAGATTTTGTGAGAAGCTAGGATTTGAATGCATCGATGCTGATTATGATAAAGATAATTGGTTTGAGAGAATTAAAGGTCTTGAAGATGAACCTGAAAGAGGTGAAAGGTGTACAAAGTGCTTTGATATGAGGTTTGAGAGGTCTGCTCTTTATGCAAAAGAAAACAATTTTTCTGTTTATGCAACGACACTTGGTATATCCAGATGGAAAGACATGAATCAAATTAATTCAGCAGGGCATAGAGCTGCCGATAGATACGAAGATGTTGTTTATTGGGACTTCAATTGGAGAAAACAGGGTGGATCTTCAAGGATGATTGAGATTTCTAAAAGAGAAGAATTTTATCAGCAAGAATATTGTGGTTGTGTATATAGCTTAAGAGATACCAATCGATGGAGAAGAAAGAACAACAAAGACAGAATTATCAGAGGAGTAAAATTCTACAGTTAGTCAGATTTGGGAATTGGTATATTTGTGTTCTATAATCTCCAACCATGTCAGCAGGCACAAAATTCAGAAAAGCACTTAAAGATAATACTCCACTTATTATTCCAGGCGCTATCAATGCCTACTCAGCAATATTAGCTGAAAAATCAGGTCATAAAGCAGTGTACTTATCAGGCGGTGGAGTTGCTGCTGCTTCATATGGAATTCCGGATTTAGGGATTACATCTATGGAAGATGTTCTTATAGATGTTAAAAGAATTACAAGCGCTTCTTCTTTACCACTCCTTGTTGATATTGATACTGGTTGGGGAGGAGCTTTTAACATAGCTAAAACAATAAAAAATATGATTGATGCTGGCTGTGCTGCAGTTCATATGGAAGATCAAATATCACAAAAAAGATGTGGTCACAGACCTAACAAATCATTAGTTTCGAAAAATGAAATGCAAGACAGAATAAAAGCAGCTGTGGATGGAAGGCATGATGAAGAATTTTTTATTATGGCTAGAACTGATGCAATTGCATCTGAGGGTATTGAAGGCGCAATTGATCGAATTGGTTCTTATATTACCGAAGGAGCTGATGGCATATTTCTTGAGGCAGCAACAACTCTTGATGAATATGCTGCTGTAAAAAAAGCATTTAATATTCCAATTCTTGCAAATATTACTGAGTTTGGAAAAACTCCATTATTTACAAAAGATGAACTTCATAAGGTTGGGGTTGATATGATTCTCTTCCCATTAAGTGCCTTTAGGGCTATAAGCAAAATTGCGGAAAAAGTTTACATTTCGATTGCTAAAGAGGGGACACAGAAAGATCTGTTAGATATAATGCAGACCCGGGAAGAATTATACGATCGATTAAATTATCACAGTTTTGAACAAAAATTGGATGAACTATATAAAGAAGAATAAAGAGGATTACTAAATATTATGGTTAAAAAGTTAGAAGGTGCTGGTCTAAGAGGCCAGGTGGCAGGAGAAACTTCATTATCAACAGTTGGTCAGATTGAAGGCCTTGCATATAGGGGTCATAAGGTTGAAACCTTAGCTGACAAAGCATCATTCGAAGAGGTAGCATACCTACTTCTTTATAATAAACTTCCTAATAAGAGCGAACTTTCAGAATATAAAGCACTTCTTAAAAGTCAAAGAGACCTTCCTCAGGCACTAAAAGAAGTACTTCAAAAAATACCAGCGTCGGCTCATCCAATGGATGTTATGAGAACCGGAACATCAATGTTGGGAAATCTTGAGCCTGAAGGTGATTTCAGCAATCAATTAAATTCAATAAATAGAATGATAGCTACTATGGCTTCAATAGTTACCTATTGGTACAAGTATTCTCATGAGGGCGAAGATATTAGTTTGGTTAATGACGAAGATTCAATGGCAGGTCACTTCTTGCATATACTTCACGGAAAAACTCCCAGTGATCTTCATAGAAAAGTAATGGATGTATCTTTAGTGCTTTATGCTGAGCATGAATTTAATGCTTCAACTTTTACTGGCAGAGTTTGTGCATCAACCATGTCTGATATTCATTCGTGTGTTGTGGCTGCTATTGGTTCATTAAGAGGTCCTCTTCATGGGGGAGCCAATGAAAAGGCAATGGAGCTAATCGAAAACTGGACCTCAAGAGAAGAAGCAAAAGAGAATATCTTAGCTATGCTTGCTAATAAAGAAAAAATTATGGGTTTTGGGCATGCAGTCTATTCTATTCGTGATCCTAGAAATGCTGTTATTAAAGAGTATGCCAAGGAACTTTCTTTACTGCATGATAACGATACCTTATATCAAGTTGCAGAAGAGGTTGAAAAGGTAATGGCTGATGAGAAAAAAATGTTTGCCAATGCTGACTTTTTTCACGCTCCAGCATATTTTTATATGGGTATACCAACAAAATTATTCACACCAATCTTTGTAATGTCCAGAGTTTCAGGATGGACAGCTCATTGTATGGAACAAAGGGCAAATAATAGAATTATTAGACCAAGTGCTGAATACATTGGTGTTGAAAGTTCTGAGTGGGTTGATATAGAAGATAGGGACTAATTCATGTCTTCTAATGTTGATTTAAATGTTAGGCCTGGATATGACTCAGTAATTTCTGAAATCGCTGACTATGTATCAAATTATCAAATTGATTCTGAGCTAGCACTAGACACTGCAAGAAATTGCCTCATAGACACAATAGGATGTGGTCTTCTTGCCTTAAAATTTCCAGCTTGCACAAAAATGCTTGGACCTGTTGTTGATGGAACATCAGTACCTTATGGAGTTCGAGTACCAGGAACAAATTTTAAACTTGACCCTATTAAAGGTGCTTTTGACATTGGTTGTATTATAAGGTGGCTCGATTATAACGATACCTGGTTAGCTGCTGAGTGGGGGCATCCTTCAGATAATCTTGGTGGCATTTTAGCTGTAGCAGATTTTATTTCACAAAAAAATATTGAAGAGGGCAAAGACTCTCTTACCATGAAAGATGTTTTAGAAGCCATGATTATGGCTCATGAAATTCAAGGAGTTTTAGCGCTTAAGAACAGCTTTAATAAAGTTGGTCTAGATCATGTTGTTCTAGTAAAAGTTGCATCAACAGCTGTAGTAACAAAATTAATGGGCGGTACTAATGAGCAAATTAAGGATGCAATTAGTCAGGCTTGGGTAGACGGACAAAGCTTAAGAACATATAGGCATGCACCAAATGCTGGCTCAAGAAAAAGTTGGGCAGCGGGTGATGCTACTAGTAGGGCTGTAAGATTGGCTATGATTACTCTCTCAGGTGAGATGGGTTATCCAGGAGTTTTATCTGCACCTGTTTGGGGTTTTGAAGACGTGCTATTTAAAGGTGAACAGCTTTCCCTTCCTCAAGCTTTTGGCTCTTATGTGATGGAAAATATTCTTTTTAAAATCAGTTTTCCAGCTGAATTCCATGCTCAAACTGCAGTTGAGGCAGCTGTTGCACTTCATTCTAAGATAAAAGATAAGCTTGATGACATAAAAACTATTGAGATTACAACACATGAATCTGCTATCAGAATTATCTCTAAAGTTGGTGAGCTTAATAATCCAGCTGACAGAGATCACTGTCTTCAATACATGGTTGCAATAGGATTACTTAAAGGTGATTTAGTTGCAGAGGATTATGAAGATGACGTTGCTTCTGATCCAAGAGTTGATGCACTTGAGAGAAAAAATGGTGATTAATGAAGACAAAAGATACTCTGAGGAATATCATGAGGCAGATAAGAGATCGATAGCTAATAGGATTAAAATACATTTTGTTGATGGAAGTTCAACAGATGAAGTTGAGGTAGAGTACCCAATTGGTCACAAAAGAAGAAGAGAAGAGGGAATCCCTGTACTAGAGCAAAAATTCTTAAAAAACTTAGAAATTTCATATGATTCAGAAAAGTGTGAAGAAATTTATGCACTTTGCACGGATCAAAAAAAGCTTGAAAATACTTCGGTTATTGAATTTCAAGAATTATTATCAAAAAAACAGAATAATTTTTAATTATTTGATAATGGCCTAAATAACCCCTAAAATAAGGCGTTTTATCAATTTTGGACTATAATCACTGCCATGTCAGGCAATACGTTTGGAAATATATTTAAAATTACGACCTTTGGTGAGAGTCATGGGCATGCTTTGGGCTGCATTATTGATGGATGCCCGCCAAATCTTGAGTTAAGTGAAGCTGATATACAGTTTGAATTAGATAGAAGAAAGCCTGGTCAATCAGATGTTACAACTCAGCGAAAAGAAGATGATGCGGTGCAAATATTATCTGGAGTTTTTGAAGGAAAAACACTCGGAACACCAATAAGCTTATTGATTTTTAATAAGGATCAACAGTCTAAAGATTACTCAAATATTAAAGATTCTTTTAGGCCTAATCATGCAGATATAACCTATCAAGCAAAATATGGTCATAGAGATTATCGAGGTGGAGGTAGATCAAGCGCCAGAGAGACTGCTATGAGGGTTGCTGCGGGTGCTATTGCTAAGAAATACCTAGCTAAATATGGAGTTAAAACAACAGGATATGTTTCACAAATAGGTCATGTTTCTGCTGATTCAATTAATCCAAGCTCAGCAAATGAAAACAAATACTTCTTTGCAGATTTATCTAAAATTGATGATTTAAATAAGATGTTCGAAGAACTAATTGCTGAAGGTAATTCTGTTGGAGCAAAACTTGGAGTTTGCGTTGAGAATTGCCCAGTTGGATTAGGAGAGCCTGTTTTTGATAAATTGAATGCAGATCTTGCTAAAGCAATTATGAGTATTAATGCTGTTAAATCTGTTTCAATTGGAAATGCAGAAAATATTCTTAATCTAAAAGGTTCTGAGATACGTGATGAAATTAGATCTGACGGATTTGCTTCCAATAATGCTGGTGGAATACTTGGAGGTATCTCAAACGGCGACAATATAGATTTAGACTTTTTAATCAAGCCAACTTCAAGTATTAAGAAAAAAGGAAAAACTGTCGACAAAGATGGCAACGAAGTAGATATTGAGGTTACTGGAAGGCATGACCCATGCGTTGGCATAAGAGCAGTTCCAATTGCAGAGGCAATGGTGAATCTTGTAATCATGGACCATCTTTTGAGAAACCGTGCTCAATGCGGTGAGGTTGATCAACAATTACCTTTTACCAAGTAAGATGCCAAAGACTTTATACGACAAGCTTTGGGAAGAGCACCATATAACCACTTTAGATTCATCGGAATCTTTATTGTACATAGATAGACAGTATCTTCATGAGGTTACATCTCCTCAGGCTTTTGAGGGCTTTCTAAAAAAGGGTTATCTCCGTGGAGATTGAATGCAAATATTGCTACACCTGATCATAATGTTCCTACTGAAAGAGGAGACTCTTTTAAAACAGAAAACATAAAAGATGAGATATCAAAAATACAGGTAACAGAGCTTGATAAAAATTGTAATAAGTTTGGTATTAAGCAATTTGATATAACATCAATCAATCAAGGAATCGTTCATGTTATTGGTCCTGAGCTTGGTTATACACTACCTGGCATGACAATAGTTTGTGGAGATTCTCATACATCAACACATGGTGCATTTGGATGTTTGGCTATGGGCATAGGAACTTCTGAGGTGGAACATGTTCTTGCAACCCAAACATTAAAAGTTTCAAAACTTAAGAATATGAGAGTTAAATTTAATGGCGAGCCACAAGAAGGCGTGACTTCAAAAGATATTGTTCTATTTTTAATAAGAACAATAGGAACTGCTGGAGGTAACGGTCATGCAATAGAGTTTGCCGGATCATATATTGAGAGCATATCTATGGAAGCTAGAATGACAATATGTAATATGTCTATCGAAGCTGGGGCAAAGGTTGGGTTAATTGCTCCAGATGCAACAACCTTTAATTACGTTAAAGATCATAGCCAATTATCAGAAGAGGAGTTTGAAGATGCCATGTCTCATTGGACATCACTTGTTTCTGATAATGATGCTTCTTTTGATAAAGAGATAGAAATAGATGTTTCTTTAATTAAACCTCAGGTTACATGGGGGACATCACCAGAAATGGTTGTTGATTTTGATCAAGAAATTCCAAATTTAGATTTTGTTGATGGTGAAAATAAGAGAAATTTTGAATTAGCAAAAAAATATATGGGCATAGAAGAAAATCAGAAAGTTACAGATTTAAAATTTGACAGAGTTTTTATAGGTTCATGTACAAATTCAAGAATCGAAGATCTTAGAGATGCAGCAAAAGTTGTCGATGGAAAAAAAGTTTCAGAAGATATTATTGAAGCTATTGTTGTACCAGGATCAGGCCTAGTTAAAGAACAGGCTGAATCTGAAGGGTTGAATATAATTTTTGAAAAAGCAGGATTTGTGTGGAGAGATCCAGGTTGTTCAATGTGTTTAGGAATGAATCCAGATCAATTAAAACCCTATGAAAGATGTGCTTCAACATCTAATAGAAATTTTGAAGGCAGGCAGGGCAATCTTGGTAGAACTCATCTAATGAGTCCTTTAATGGCAGCTCTCACAGCTGTTAATGGGAGAGTTGTTGACCCGTCATGAAGATTGAAGGAAACGAATTAATAATAGGTGGTGTTGTAGCTATTATTGATAGAGATAATATTGATACTGACCAAATCATCCCTACTGAATACTTAAAATCAATTAAAAAGTTTGGTTTTGAAGATTATCTATTTGATGGGTGGAGATATCTTGATGAAGGTAAATTAGGAATATCTAAAAACGAGAGGGAACAGAATCCAGATTTTATTTTAAATCAAGCCCCTTATGATAAAGCCACCATTTTATTAACTAGAGATAATTTTGGTTGTGGCTCTTCAAGAGAGCATGCAGTATGGGCTTTAAGAGATTTTGGTATAAAGATAGTAATAGCTTCATCTTTTGGAGATATTTTTTATAACAATTGCTTTAAAAATGGAGTTTTACCAATAAAACTTGATAAAAATAAAATTGAAGACTTGTTTCAAAAAATGAGTGACAACTCAGTTGACCTATCTGTAAGCCTTGATTCAAAAAAAATATTCCAAAATGAAAATGAACTGTATAGTTTTGATGTTGAAGACAACCTTCTTGAAAGAATAATTTATGGCTTAGATGATGTTGACATGACTTTAAAACATAAAGATAAAATACTAGCTTTTGAGCAGACACGAATGAAAAATACACCATGGATATTTTCAAATGACTAAAAAGATTTTAATTTTGCCTGGAGACGGTATTGGTCAAGAAGTTACTGCTTCTGCAAAAGAAGTTTTAGACTTTTTAATTGCAGAACATAATCTTGATTTTAGTATTGAAGAAATGGATGCAGGTGGAACAGCTTATGACAAGTTTGGATCGCCCTTGCCAGAAAAAGTTTTAGCAAAGGCAAAAGAAAGTGATGCAATATTATTTGGTGCCGTTGGTGGACCAAAATGGGATGAGCTAGATTGGGATAACAGACCAGAGCAAGCGCTTTTATCATTAAGAAAAGAATTAGAGTTATTTGCTAACTTAAGACCTGCATTTTTATTTAATGAGCTTGCAGCAGCGTCGCCAATTAAAAATCATATTATTGAAAATTTAGATATTCTGATTGTTCGTGAGCTAACAGGAGGAATATATTTTGGTGAGCCTAGGGCAATCGTTGAGAATGAAGATCCCCCTTATGCATTTAATACGATGGTTTATAACGAAAATGAGATTAAACGTATTGCGAAGGTGGCTTTCGAATCAGCACAAAAAAGAGGTGGAAAGCTTTGCTCAGTTGAAAAGGCAAATGTTCTTGAGGTTTCTAAGTTTTGGAGATCTATAGTTTCAGATATGGCAAAAGATTATCCAGACGTAGAGCTTTCTCATCAACTTGCTGACAATACTGCTATGCAGCTAGTCCTTAACCCAAATCAATACGATGTGATTGTATCAAGCAATCTATTTGGAGATATCTTGTCTGATATAGCTGCAACACTATCTGGATCAAT
The DNA here is from genome assembly GCA_038142505.1 of Gammaproteobacteria bacterium. Taxonomy (GTDB): domain Bacteria; phylum Pseudomonadota; class Gammaproteobacteria; order Magnimaribacterales; family D2472; genus SCGC-AAA076-P13. Next base: position 38,146 of record JAYQKD010000002.1, read on the forward strand.
TGGTATGCTTCCATCTGCTTCATTAAACAGCTCATCTCAGGGCATGTATGAACCTTGTCATGGTAGCGCCCCAGATATTGCTGGAATGGATATAGCTAATCCAATTGCAATGATCGCTTCACTTGGTATGGCACTAAAATATTCATTAGATCAAAAAGAGCTATCCGATAGCATTGACCGTGCTATCAAAGAATTTATTGCCAAAGGTTATAGAACAAAAGATATAAGCACTAATGATGAGTATGTAAAAACCTCTGAAGTAGCATCAATATTAATAGGAATATTAAAAAATGGATAAAACATTAAATATGGCGCTTGTTGGCGCTTCTGGTGTAGTGGGTAAAAAAATTCTTCAATTGCTTGAAAAAAAAGGTATTCAAGTAGACAAGTTGTTTCCATTGGGTAGTTCAACAGTTGGCCAAACTGTACATTTTCAAAATCAAGATTACGTTATTGGAAGTCTTGATGATTTTGATCCAACAGATGCAAATATAACTATATTTTCAGCAGGCGGCTCTGTTGCAAAACAGTATGCTAGAAAATTTGTAGAGGCCGGTAATTATGTAATAGATTTATCTTCTGAGTTCAGGTATGAAGATGACGTGCCGCTAATTATCCCTGAGATTAATGGCAATATTGTTGAGAATCTTGATGAACCAACATTAATTGCTAATCCAAATTGTTCAACCTCACAGCTTTTAATGGTTTTAAAACCAATTCATGAGCAGTTTGGAATTGAATTTTTAAACATTGCAACATATCAAGCAGTTTCTGGAACTGGTAAAGAGGCTGTAGAAGAGTTGAGATCCCAAACTTATGAGAGTGATACTGCAGAATCAAAAGTTTATCCAAAACCAATCGCATTTAACGTAATACCTCAATGTGATATCTTTCTAGATAATGCTTTTACAAAAGAAGAGATGAAATTAGTCTGGGAAACTAAAAAAATATTAGACCCAAATATTGAGGTACAGGCAACTTGTGCCAGAGTTCCTGTTTTTAATGGACATTCAGAAGCAGTTTTTTTAAAGCTTTCAAACTCAGCTTCAAGAGAAGAGGTTATTAATTCTGTTGAAGGTAATGAGGGGGTATGTGTTATGGATAATCCTGATACTTTAGAATATCCAACACCTTATGAACAAGCTAATGACTCTGAGGATGTTTATGTTGGAAGAATACGTTCACAACAAATTCAAGGAGATTCATGGGTTTCGCTTTGGGTTGTTGCAGATAACGTATACGGAAAAGGCGCTGCTCTTAATGCTGTGCAGATACTTCAAAAGTTAATTACAAATAATAAATTGTGTTAAGAGTTTTTGTATTATCTTTAATCCTTCTTCCTCTAAATATAGTTGCCGACGCTTTTTTATCTTCTCCCAAGTTATCGCTTAATTCTCAAGGGGAAAGAGTAATTGAATTTAAGATCCAAAGCGCTAGGATTTCTGATGAAGATATTATCTTAAAAGAGTACAAGTCTAACGAATTATTAAATCAAGAAAATATTTCTTATACCTTATTAGAGGACTTTTCTACTTATAAGACCTATTCAATAGTTTTGAATAACTCTTACGATGGAAATTACTTTAACTTTAAGTTAGTTATAGAGGATCAAATATCAAAAGATATATTTATTTTTTTACCCTCAAAACTAAAATCCTCTTCAAAAAAACCTAAACCCACTCAAGTATACAAACCAGCTATTATTGAAAAATCAAATGATGTACCTCCAATGGAGATTCTTCCTGCTGCTAAAGAGATTAAAAAAGAGCTAAGAGTTATTAAAGCTAATGAAATCACAACAATGTGGAGTTTGGCTTCTAATATTAAGACAGATATATCTGATACTTCAATATATCAAATAATGTGGTCAATTTACCTTGGAAACAAAGATGCGTTTATAGATGAAAATATTAATTTAGTTCGAAATGATAAAGATTTAATAATTCCTTCATATTCAAGCATATCTGAGACTTCGCATACCGAGGCAAAAGCTTCAATTCTTGCTATGAATGAATCATATTCTTTATCTATAGCACCAGCAGTAAAATCTTTATTAGTTTTAACTGCTCCAAAAATAATAGAAGCACCTGAACAGAAAGTTAAAGAGATTGTTGACGAAGATGAGGCTAAACAGTTAGATATTAATAACGAAGAATTAAATGATCCAGCAGACATTATTAAAAATAATACTAAAACACTTGAAATGGCCTTTGAAAGCAAAGTTGCTGAGGAATTAATTAAAGAGACGGAGGATATAAAGCCTGCTGATGTTCAAGAATTTGGATTAATGGACCTGCTTTTTGTTGCCTTTGTATCAATTCTCTCTGGAATTTTAATAGCACTGATTTATATTCAGCTCAAATCAAGACAGACAAAGAAAATAGATTATGATTTTGATGAAGCTCCTGATACTTCTTCATCTGTTGCGGGTTTACCAAAAGGCCTTAGCATTACAAATAATGAAGAAGAGCAGCAACTAGATCTTGCGGTGACATATTTTGAGATGGGTGATTTAGAAAACTCAAAATCTATTTTAGATGATCTAATTAAGTCATCTCAGAGCGATAAAATAAAAAATAATGCTAAAGCTTTGCTTGATAAATTTTCTGAAAAGTGAGACTAGCTTTTACAACTGAGTATGATGGTTCTGGGTTTTCAGGTTTCCAGAGACAAAAGAATGCCATCTCAATTCAACAAAATCTTGAGGAAGTTATTGAAAAGATTACTCAAGAAAAAAAAGTTATAAATTATGCTGGAAGAACGGATGCTGGCGTACATGCACTTTCCCAAGTCTTTGATTTTACTACCGACATCAAAAGAGAAGAAAAAAATTGGATTGACGGAATAAATTCAAACCTTCCAGATGCAATCGCTGTTACCAAAATGTTTGAAGTACCCGATGATTTTCATTCTAGATTTTCTGCTGTTGAGAGAAGTTATACCTATGTTATTTATAACTCCAGAAGCAAACCATTATTTTTTGATAATTGCTCTCACTGGGATAATAATAATTTAGATATAGATGTTCTAAATCAACAGGCAAAAATGTTTATTGGAAAACATGATTTTACATCCTTTAGAAGTTCAAGTTGCAGCTCTAAAAATCCTATTAAATCAATAAGAGATATCGAAATTGAACACCACGATAAATTTATTTTTATATCCATCCATGCAAATGCCTTTTTGCATAATATGGTAAGAATTATGGTTGGTACCTTATTAGATATTGCTAAGGGAGAAATAAATCTTTCTGTAGAAGAAATTTTGTCAAAACACGATAGAAGTTATGCTGGCAAAACTGTTTCAGCAAAAGGATTATTTTTTCTTGGACCTAAATATGATTTAAAATTTAATATTCAAAGTCCAACTGAACATTTATTAGATAGGTTTAAGAGATGATTAATCCAAAGATAAAAATCTGTGGTATCTCAGATATTGAGATACTAAAACAGCTTATAAATCTTAATCTGGATTACGTAGGTTTTATTTTTTATTCCAAAAGCCCAAGATTTGTAGATGAGGTCTTTCTAGAAAAAATACAAAATATAGATTTAAAAGAAACTACACCTGTGTGCGTTTATGTTAATGCTGATGAAGATTTTATTTATAAAACTTCATCATTTTTTAATAATCCGATTCTTCAATTTCACGGAGATGAAGATCAAAATTTTTGTGAAACTTTTGGATTAGATTACTGGAAGGCAATTAGAATAAAAAATGCTAGCGATATAGAAATAATTTCTCAATACAGCTCTGCTTCAGCTATTCTTCTTGAAAATCACAAGGACGGAGTATATGGCGGAACAGGTGAGTCTTTTAATTGGGAGCTATTAAAAAATATTGATAATGATACTCATAATTTTGTCCTTTCAGGTGGAATTAATTCTCAAAATGTCGATAATGCATTAAAGACTAATTCGTGGTGTTTAGATTTAAACTCTGGGGTTGAATCTCAGGCTGGAATCAAAGACATCCATTTAATAAAAGATATTTTAAAAACAATCAGAAACTATGACATTTAGTAATTCTAACTTTCCTGATAAAGAAGGATTTTATGGCGAGTATGGCGGTAAATTTGTACCAGAAACTCTGATGTATGCTCTTGAAGAGCTAGAAAATACTTATAACAAATTAAAAGATAATAAAGACTTTATAGATGAGTTCTATAAAGATCTTTCCCATTTTGTTGGCAGACCTTCGCCACTATATTTTGCACAAAGATTAACGGACCATTACAAATCTGGCTCTATCTGGCTTAAACGTGAAGACCTTAATCATACTGGCGCACATAAAATAAATAATACTGTTGGTCAGATACTTCTTGCTAAATATATGGGCAAAAAAAGAATCATTGCAGAAACAGGTGCTGGTCAGCATGGTGTTGCTACAGCAACTGTTGCAGCAAGGTTGGGGCTAGAGTGTCATATTTATATGGGCGCTGAAGATGTTAGAAGACAATCTTTAAATGTTTATAGAATAAAATTACTTGGAGCTCATGTGCATCCTGTTGATTCTGGTTCAGCAACATTGAAAGATGCTTTAAATGAAGCTTTAAGAGATTGGGTAACTAATGTTGATGATACCTATTACATTATTGGAAGTGTTACTGGTCCTCATCCATATCCGATGATAGTCAGAGATTTTAACTCTGTTGTTGGTAAAGAAGTGATTGAGCAATCTAAAGATTTATTTGGCAAAATGCCAGATGCTGTTGTTGCCTGTGTTGGCGGCGGTTCAAATGCAATGGGAATATTCCATCCATTTATAGATATTAAAGAAACAAGGCTTATTGGCGTCGAAGCTGGTGGAGAGGGCGTTTCAACAGGTGAGCACGCAGCTCCATTAAATGATGGTACGCCTGGAGTTCTACATGGAGCTCGTAGTTACTTAATGCAAGATGAATCAGGTCAGGTAAAAGACACTAAATCCGTTTCAGCTGGCTTAGATTATCCTGGAGTTGGTCCAGAGCATTCATGGCTAAAAGATATTGGTAGAGCTGAGTATGTGGCAGTTAGCGATGATGAGGCTTTAAAAGCTTTTCATGAAGTAACTGAACTTGAAGGTATTATGCCAGCTCTTGAAACAGCACATGCTTTTGCATACCTAGAACCTCTTATGAAGGAATTAGATTCATCAGCAAATGTAGTTGTGAATGTTTCTGGTAGGGGAGATAAAGACATTAATACTGTTGCTGAAATCGACGGGATAGAGTTTTGAATAGACTGACATCAAAATTACAAAACCTTAAAGAAAACAATAAAAAGGCTCTAGTAGCATACCTTGTAGCGGGTGATCCTGATTTGGATACCACACTAGATTTAATGCATTTATTTGTTGATTCAGAAGTTGATGTTATTGAAATTGGCGTTCCCTTTACTGATCCAATCGCTGAGGGACCAACCATACAAAAAGCTCATGACCGAGCTCTAAAAAATAATATATCACTGAAGATGATACTTGAATTGGTTGATAAGTTTAGAGAAACAAATACCGAAACACCTATAGTTTTAATGGGCTATTTAAATACTTTTATATCGCATATTGATCTAGTTCAATCAATTGGAGAGAATAGTGCGGATTCAATTTTAGTTGTAGATGTTCCAGGCGAACTTAATCTGCAGACTTATGGAATCACAAACCCAAATATAAATACTATTTCACTAATATCGCCTACTACTAAAGACGATAGAGTTGAATCTATAGCAAAAAATAGCACTGGGTTTATTTATTACGTAACCCTAAGAGGTGTTACAGGCTCATCTAATTTAAATATTGAAGAAATTAAAAATAATATTCAAAAAATTCAACAATATTCAGATGCTCCAACCATGGCAGGGTTTGGGATTAAATCAGTCGAGGATGCATCAACTCTAGCAGCATGTTCTGATGGTATTGTGATTGGTTCATCAATTGTTGAAATGATTGCAGATGAGTCTAAGACAAAAGAATTTGGTAGAATAGGTGAATATCTTAGGGAGATGAAAACCGCTATATCATGAACTGGCTAACAAGGCTCATACCTTCAATAATGACATCCAAGTCTAAAAGTAAGGTGCCTGATGGACTTTGGAGCTCTTGCCCTTCTTGTGAATCTGTTTTGTATGCTCCTGATCTAGAAAAATCACTTTTTGTTTGTCCTAAATGCGACCATCATCTTCGAATTGGCGCCAGAAAAAGATTAGAAATATTTTTAGATAATGGTTATTTTGAAGAAATAGCAGCTGATATAAAAACTAAAAGATTCCTAAAATTTAAAGATACAAAAAACTATACAGCAAGAATTAAAGATGCTGTTTCAAATACAGGAGAGAATGAAGCCATTATTATTGGTAAAGGTGCGCTCGATTCAATGGGATGTGGTTGTAGCTGCATTTGAGTTTAGATTTATGGGTGGCTCTATGGGAGGAGTCGTAGGAGAAAAGTTCGTTCAGGGAGTAAATGAAGCTATAAAGTCTCGTAGTCCGTTTGTCTGCTTTTCCACAAGTGGTGGCGCAAGAATGCAGGAGTCAATGATTTCTTTGATGCAGATGGCAAAAACTTCGGCAGCCTTACAAAAACTTAAAGGCAGAAAAATTACCTTATATTTCTGTAATGGTTGATCCTATCTATGGAGGCGTTTCTGCTAGTTTGGCGATGCTTGGTGATATAAATATTGCTGAACCTGATGCCTTGGTTGGTTTTGCGGGTAGAAGAGTTATTGAACAAACGGTTAGAGTAGATTTACCTGATGATTTCCAAAAATCAGAGTTTTTGTTAAAACATGGAGCAATTGATATGATTGTTCACAGAAGAAATATTAGAACTAAAGTTCACGGACTACTAAAAAAAATATATAAAGCTTAATGAATATTGAGAGAATTGTAGGTCTTGTTTTCAGCATTAGCGCATTACTAATTCTTCTTTTTGTTGTTTTAACCCCTCAAGTTGATTATCAACAAGATTTTAAAATCGCAGATGCATCTCCAGAAATTGAAGAAATAGCTAAAATAGAATTTGAAGAAGAGTCCAAAGAAATAGTCAAAGAAGAACCTTTAAAACCCAACAAAGAAATAGTCGCAGATGTTGCAAATATTGATAGATCAGATTTTGATTTATTTGTTTTAAGAGTTCATGTTCTTTCGTCTGAGGACAATGCAAAAAAAATGGTCACAAAGATTAACGAAGGAGGGTTTCCAGCATTTACAGAAGTCTTTGGTTCTAAGAAAAACCTTCATGCTGTTTATGTGGGACCTTTTATTGAGGAGAGTGACATAAATCAAAATATAGAATTAATTCAAAAGGTTTCAGAGTCACAAAATGGAGAGATATCTAGATGGAAGCTCTAGGACTAAATGTAACTGACTGGTTTATATTAGTTGTATTAACTGCTTCAGGCCTTATTTCTCTCGCTAGAGGTTTTACAAAAGAATTTTTATCTTTATTTTTATGGGTTGTAGCTTTTATCGCTGCAGTTAGTCTGGAATATTTGGCAACTCCAAAGATTAATGAATTCGTTGGCAATGAAGAGATTTCAAAGATCTTATCCTACATAGTTGTCTTTATGGTCTGTATTATTCTTGGCGGAATGGTAATCAAATTCATTGGCACTCTTATCAAATGGTCTGGTGCTTCAGGATTTGATAGATTTTTAGGAGTATTATTTGGTCTAACGAGAGGCTTAATTGTTTTATTTGTAATCTTTTTACTCTTACCCTCAAGCGTCAAATCAACAGACTTAATTAATAAATCAAAAATAACACCGATAATTGAAAAATATGCTCCACAAATTGAAGCTTATTTCAGAGAATTAATAGATAATAGAAACTTAGTCGAAGAAGCACTGGAAGTCATTGAACCAATAAGAGAAGAGGTGGCTCCAGATGAAGAAGATATTAATCCTACTAAAGAGGACTCCTAATGTGTGGAATAGTTGGAATTTCTGCTGAGACTAACATAGCAGCAGAAATATATGACTCCCTTTTAATGCTTCAGCATAGAGGTCAAGATGCTGCTGGTATGGTGGTATGTGACTCACAAGACAGACTCCACAGTAGAAAATCAATGGGTTATGTAAGAGATGTCTTTCAACAAAGACATATGAGTAAACTTATTGGTAATTACGGCATAGGGCATGTCAGATATCCAACTGCTGGAGGTGCAGGTAAAGAGTTTGCTCAACCAATGTATGTAAACTCACCTTATGGAATTAGCATAGCTCATAACGGTAACCTAACTAATTCTAAAGAACTTGCGACTCAATTGTTTCATGCAGAAATGAGACATCTCAATACAGACTCTGATTCAGAAGTCTTACTTAATATTTTTGCTCATGAATTAGGTAAGCAGAGAGAAATTTATCCTTCAGCAGAACATATTTTTAAAGCTGTTACCAAAACTCATAGAAGATGTGATGGAGCTTATGCTGTCTTAGCACTCATTACAGGACATGGAATTCTTGCTTTTAGAGATAACAATGGCATTAGACCTTTATCTATTGGTATAAGAGAAGGAAAGACTAGAGATGAATACATTATTGCTTCTGAGGATGCACTTTTTGAATCACAGGGCTTTAAAAAGCTAAGAGATGTAGAGCCAGGAGAGGCTATATATATTGATAAGAAAGGTAATTTCTTCTCACAACAATGTGCTGAAGCTCCTCAAAAAAGACCTTGTATATTTGAGTATGTATATTTCTCAAGACCAGATTCAAAAATTGATGAAATTTCAGTCTATAAAGCTCGAATGAGAATGGGATCGAAGCTTGCTGAATTAATAAAGAAGAAAAATCCAGATCACGATATTGATGTTGTAATCCCAATACCTGATAGTTCCACAACAGCAGCATTGCAGCTTGCAGTTGATTTAAATGTTCCATACAGAGAAGGCTTTGTTAAAAATAGATATATTGGAAGAACGTTCATCATGCCTTACCAAGAAGAGCGAAGAAAATCTGTGAGAAGGAAGTTAAATATTCTTGATTTAGAATTTGAAGGTAAAAATGTAATGCTAGTTGATGATTCAATTGTAAGAGGGACTACTAGTAAAAAAATTATTGAAATGGCTAAAGAGGCTGGAGCAAAAAAAGTGTATTTTGCCTCTGCAGCACCTGCTATTAAATATCAAAATCTTTACGGCATAGATATGCCAGCAACTAGTGAGCTAATAGCTTCAAATAGAACAGATGAAGAGGTTGCTAAAGAAATAGGTGCAGATTGGCTTGTCTATCAAACATCTAGAAGATTTAATTGATACTTGTAAAACCGGTAATCCTGAAATCAAAGAATTTGAAACCTCAATATTCACTGGTGAATATATAACTCCGCTTGGTGAAAATTATCTCAAAGATCTAGAGATTTCCAGACAAGACGAAGTAAAAGCACAAAGAGAAAAAGCTAAAGCTTAACTAGGATTAACAATATTCACAGCAGGTATGCTTGCTGAGTTTGCACTCTCCACATATGTATCAATCTCATTGAAATTCAGATATCTGTATATGTCATCTGCCAATGGATTAATATCATCCATATATTTGTGATATTCCTCAACACTTGGCAGTCTGCCTAATACTGATGCTATAGCTGAAAGCTCTGCAGATGCTAAAAATACATCAGCACCATCACCCAATCTATTTGGGAAGTTTCTAGTAGATGTTGATACCACAGTAGAATTAGCTAGAACTCTTGCTTGGTTACCCATACACAGAGAACATCCTGGAAGCTCAGTTCTAGCTCCAGATACACCAAACACATTATAAATACCTTCTTCCATAAGCTGCTTTTCATCCATTTTTGTTGGAGGAACAACCCATAATCTAGCTTTTGTTCCGTTATATTTCTGTAACAAGGTACCAGCAGCTCTGAAGTGACCAATATTAGTCATACAAGATCCAATAAATACTTCTTGGATTTCAGTATTAGCAACTTCTGATAATGGTTTAATATCATCAGGATCGTTAGGGCATGCAAGTAATGGCTCAGTGATTTCGTTTAAATCAATCTCAATAATTTCTGCATATTCAGCATTTTCATCTGGCTCTAGAAGTTCAGGATTTTTAATCCATTCTTCCATAGCTTGAGCTCTTCTCTCTAGAGTTTTAGCATCGCCATAACCGCTAGCAATCATCCATCTCAACATAACAATGTTTGATTGAAGATATTCAATGATTGGTTCTTTATTTAATCTAACAGTACAACCTGAAGCTGATCTTTCTGCAGATGCATCTGATAATTCAAATGCTTGTTCAACTTTCATATTTGGAAGACCTTCAATTTCTAAACATCTTCCTGAGAAAATATTTTTCTTACCTTCTTTTGCCACAGTTAAAAGACCTTTTTGAATAGCAGCATAAGGAATAGCATTAACAAGATCTCTCAAAGTTATTCCTGGTTGCATCTCACCTTTAAATCTAACCAAAACTGATTCAGGCATGTCTAACGGCATTACACCTAAAGTTGCAGCAAATGCTACAAGTCCTGATCCAGCAGGGAAGCTTATACCTATTGGGAATCTGGTATGACTATCGCCACCTGTTCCAACTCCATCAGGTAATAACATTCTGTTTAGCCATGAATGTATTATTCCATCACCTGGTCTTAAAGAAACACCGCCACGATTCATAATGAAATCAGGTAGGTTATGTTGTGTCTCAATGTCTACAGGTTTTGGATAAGCTGCAGTATGACAAAAGGATTGCATAACCAAATCAGCAGAAAAACCTAAGCAGGCTAACTCTTTTAATTCATCTCTGGTCATTGGCCCAGTAGTATCTTGAGAACCAACAGTTGTCATTCTTGGCTCACAATAAGTACCTGGTCTAATACCCTCAACTCCGCAAGCTTTACCAACCATTTTTTGTGCCAGCGTATAACCTTTATCTGAAGCATCAGCGGCATCAGGTCTTGTAAATATATCTGTAGGCTCTAAATCTAAAGCTTCTCTAGTTTTGTCTGTTAATTGTCTTCCAATGATTAACGGTATTCTTCCGTTAGCTCTTACCTCATCAAGAAGAACATCAGTTTTAAGTTCAAAAGTAGAGATAACTTCATTACTTGAAGCATCAAGAACTTTTCCGTTATAAGGCTCAAGGATAATCTCTTGACCCATTTCCATTTTAGAAACATCTAATTCAATTGGAAAAGCGCCTGAATCTTCTAATGTATTAAAAAAGATAGGAGCTATTTTTCCACCAAAACAAAAACCACCTTCTTTTTTATTTGGTATATAAGGTATCTCATCTCCCATATGCCATAACACTGAGTTTGTAGCAGACTTTCTTGATGAACCGGTACCAACAACATCACCAACAAATACAAGCGGATTACCTTTTTCTTTTAACTCTTCAATAGTTTCTAATGGTCTATCAAGACCTTCTCTTGGCATTTTGAACATAGCTAATGCATGAAGAGGGATATCAGGACGTGACCAAGCATCTGTTGCTGGCGAAAGATCATCAGTATTAATTTCACCAGGTACTTTATAGACAGTTAGTTTAATTTGTTCTGGAAGTTTAGCTTTTTCAGTAAACCATTTTCCTTCAGCCCATGCATCTACTACCTTTTTTGCATACTCATTAGTCTTTGATAATTCAAAGATCTCATTAAAGGCATCAAAAATTAGTAATGTTTTTCCTAAAGCTTCAGCAGCTTCATCGCCCAATTCATCTATTTTCAGGCATTCAATCAAAGGCTGGATGTTATAACCACCAAGCATTGTGCCAAGAATATGTACTGCATCAGATTTTGTAATATAAGGACTAGAAGTTTCACCGGTTGTAATATCAGCTAAAAAAGCTGCTTTTACATAAGCTGATTGATCTACACCAGCAGGTACTCTTTCTTTAAGTAAATGTAATAAAAGTTCAGATTCTTCGTGTTCAGATTTTAAAAGATCTGCTAATTGTGCAGTTTGGTCTGCATCTAATGGAAGCGGTGGGATATTTTGTGCCGCTCTTTCGTCTACGTGTGCTTTGTATTCGTTTAACATTGATTATCTCCTTGTTAACGGTGGTAATTTTACTCTTATAAGCAAAAGGCTTCTAGTAAATAGCAGATTTTATTTAAAAATGGGTTATTATTTTGCTTAATTATGCAAAAAACTCGATCTACAACCCCTTGTTTAGGTATTTGCTCCACAACTTATGGAGATGACGTCTGCAAAGGGTGTAAAAGATTTGTTCACGAGATTATTAGTTGGCCAAAATATTCACAAGACGAAAGGGCGCTTGTAAATGATCGCCTTGAAAAATTTAAAGTCTTAATTCTTCAAGATAGATTTAAAGTTCATGATTCAGATTTGCTTCAAATAAAGTTAAAAGAGAATGCAATTAACTACAACAACTCAATGGATCCTTTAACTTGGATTTTTGATTTGCTTAGAGCAGCAGGATCACAAAATTTAGATTTAGAACAATTTGGGATTACTAGTCTTAAAAATTATGATCCTATGAAAATACGTGACGAGATTAATAAAGAGTTTTTGGATTTATCAGAAGCTCATCATCAAAGGTATTTTAAAAAAGCTTAATTAAGTTTACCCGTAATCTTTTAACATTCTTTTGAGTTCTAATGAATGTTGCTCTTCTTCACCGATCATGCCTCTTGCATACTCTTCTAAATAAATAGACCTGTCCTCAACTTCTTCCAAAAGTTTTTTATAAAGACCAACAGCATGAAGTTCATGTTCTAAACTTTCTTCTAAAATATCTTTAATAGTATGTTGTCCGGTCTCTTCAATTTTTGCTATCTTCTGACTAGGGTGACCATCAAGTCCAGCAATTAATTCACCAGCTCCTTGTGCGTGCAACAATGACTCACTTGCTTGCTCTTTTAAGAAAGCAACGATTGGAATTCTATAAGGGCCAGTTATCATCATAGCTGAGTGAGTATAGCGAACAACTCCTGCTAATTCGTATTCCATTATCTCATTTAGAATCGCACAAGCCTTATTTGTATCAAGTGGTTTTAATCCCATATTATTGCTCCTTAAGCATTAAAAAATTAATTATTTAAGATAACTATAAAAGAATTTATATATGATGTAAACTACTGATATAAGGTATTTTTTTAATACGAATCATTATGATAATCATTCGCATCTAGGTATGATTTTTTCTAACTTTTATTAAATATTTTAAAGCGCCAGAAGAGTAAAAAGGCAAGAATAGAATAAGCAAAAACAGCTAGTTGTTTTACAACCGGAAGTGCAACGAATGTACCAAGCCAACGATAACCTTTGGTTCTATTCCAGACATAAATAAATGCATCAACACCTACTAATTCTTTTCCATCATCAAAAGTTACATGAAGTTTTTTTAGGTATTTATCTTCCATGTGACTGCAATCAGTGAAGTTTAATTCTGATCTTTTTTTGTAATGCTTAATTTCAAAATTACAGATCGAACATTTTTCGTTGAAGAGAACTTTTCCATCATTATTCATAAAATTATTTTATCAAGATTGATACTAGATATCTTTGATTTTAAATAATAAGATTCTACAAAATGGATATGCAGCAAGTTAATATTTTTGATGAACCAATTGAGGAGTGTTGCTCAAATCCTATTACAGGATTTTTTCGAGATGGGTTCTGTCATACCGATCAACTCGACAGAGGTTTGCATATTGTTTGCTCGTTAATGACTGATGAGTTTTTAAGTTTTTCAAAATCTAGAGGTAATGACCTTTCTACCCCAAGACCTGAATTTGATTTTCCAGGATTAAAAGCAGGAGACTCCTGGTGTGTTTGCGCCGAACGATGGAAGGAAGCTTACGAGCATGGTTTTGCTCCTAAGATTTACCTTAAAAAAACTAATAAAAAAACTACTTCTATTATCGATATAGAAATATTGAAAGAGTTCGCTATAGATATGAACTAATATTTATAGAATGAAGTAAGTTTCACCTATAACAAAACCACAAAAGAAAAATGCAATAGCCCAACCAGGCTCTTCTTTACAAAATTCAAATACTCTTAGCCAGTAATCTGCCATAAATACCTCCTAAATACCTTGTTTATTGCAATATCTGTGCCAATTGATATTTACTTTGCTATTGGTAACTCATACCAACAGGTTGTGTACTTAGGTGAGGTCATATTCTGTTTCATGGGTGACCATTTTTTTGTATTTTGTGAAGCGAAATAGATTTGTGTCTCATAGGCATTCAATTCATCTATATATTTCATGAATTTTGAATTCTCTTTGGGTTCATTAGGATCTTTAAATAGAGAATATTGTTTTGTTTCTTCATTAGAAAATCTGCTTAAAAGAATTCCCGCTTTTGCATAGTCATACCCTGGTTTAAAGATTGGTAAAAGAGCTTTTTTTGCTGCTATTAAAATATCTCGGGTGTCGTTGGTAGGAGTAGAAAACTCTATAGTTTTATAACCGGTATGCTGAGGCTTATGATCACTAAAAGGACTAGTCCTAACGAAGACTGAAACTTGAGAGCATTTTTGTTTTTCATTTCTAAGTTTCTCAGCAGCTCTGACTGCAAAGTTACTCACAATGGGTCTTAGAGTTTTTAAATCTGTAACTCTAGTACCAAAACTTCTACTAACAACAATTTGTTTTTTTGCTGCAGCATTATTTTCTATACCTAAACATCTTTGACCTCTGAGTTCTCTTACAGTTCTCTCTAGCACTACGCTAAATTTTCTTTTGATATAGCGAGGATCAACATCTGCGAGCTGCAAGGCATTAGTGATTTTTGCTTGGTTTAAATGTTCGCCAAGCCTTCTACCAACACCCCATACGTCTCGAACTGGAGTGTTTTTAAGGGCTTCTCGAATTTGTTTTACTGTAGATATTTGATGAACTTTAGTCGGTACATTTATTCTTTTTGCTTCATTCAAAGCTATTTTAGTAAGCGTCTTTGTAGGTGCTATACCTATTCGAACCGGAACTCCGGTCCACTGCTTAATTAAGCTTCTGATATGACAGCCAAAATCGTATAGGTTGTAATGTTCTTCCAAGGAATCTAAACCTAAAAAGGCTTCATCAATGCTATAAACCTCAACTTCAGGAACAAAGCCTTCTAGGATATTCATAACTCTAGCTGACATATCGCCATAGAAAGTAAAGTTTGATGAGAAAACTTTTCCGCCTTGGGAGAGAAAAGAAGTCTTTGACTTTAAACCATGGAACTCCCATACCAATACCCATCTTTTTTGCTTCAGTACTTCTTGCAATAACACAACCATCATTATTGGAAAGAACAACTATAGGCACGTGCTTTAAGTCGGGACGAAAGATTCTTTCACACGAAGCATAAAAGCTTTCGCAATCTACCAACGCCAAAGCCATTAGAATTTATTAATAGCTGCTGTAACGGTTCCTACTATTTCTAGTTCTTGACCATGATTAATAAAGATAGGAGGGTAGTCTGGATTATCTGGCATTAAACACATTTTGGGTTTGAGTTTTAATCGTTTGCAGACAAACTCTCCATCAATAGAAGCAACTACAATATCGTCATGCTTTGGCTTGATACTTCGATCAACAACTAATACCGCTTGATCAGTTATTCCAGAACCAAGCATGGATTGTCCTTGAGCTCTTACTAAAAAAGTAGCTGCTCCGTTTTTTATCAGATGTTTATTAAGGTCTATCGGACTTTCAATATAGTCGCTTGCAGGGCTGGGGAACCCTGCATGCACCGACTCAAGAAAATAGGGCACAAATATTGCCGGCAGATTTTCTTCAGAAATTTTTCCGATATAGTTAACTTTCATAAGGATTTTTAAATACTGTATAAATATACAGTATAAATTGAAAAAGAGAACAATATCTTCTTTATCAGTTAGTGTGCAAAATTATCTACACTCTATATCTATGATTTATGTAGAATAAAGCTATGTTTAATTTTTCTAAGATCCTACCTAAGACGGTTACCAATGAGCTTGATAGCCCAAAGATTGCTGTATGGGGCATTTATTTTATTTACGGTCTTAATGACTTGGCGCTCGATAATACACATGTTGTTTGAATCTTATGGATTTCATGAAATTGCAAACTTTGTTGTTTTAACTGGTGATCCAGATCCCATGCCAATTATTTATAGATTTTTTTTCATTATGGGGTAACGCTCAACTTATGTTTTGTCTTGTTTGTTGGGTAGTAATTTTTAGATATAAATCTTTATCCCTTTATGAGCTTATTTTGGGTTTTAGACTGGGGTCAAAGATTATTTATTTATCCTTTTATCAGAGAAGATATAACCTCTATCGGCCAATACACGAAAGATATTACTCCAGGAGTTGATCTAGCTCTGCTTCCGTTTGTAATAACAGTAGTTATATTTTTAATTTCAGTAGCTAATAAGAGAGCGAATTAACGATGAAGGTTTGGATTTCTTTAATAATTATTTATGGCTTATTTTTTGCTTGGTATACGGATTTTGGTGGCAAGTTAAGATGATGAAGAAATTCAATATTTTTCAGATAAATTTGAAAGCAATGCGTTAAAAGACGGTCGTGTTATAGAACCTCGAACAAAAGAGCTACTTCAAAAGTTTATGGAAGAAGATTCAGGTAAGCAATTTATGATGGTTAATGTGATTGATATGTCTGAAAATCCTATTTTTCCAGACGGAACTGTGGCTGAAGAATCATCAGATGTGCTTATGAATGAGTATATGGAACACATGTATGGTGAGCTTTTCAAAAGAGCATCTCATCCAGCATATTTCGGTGGTGCCATTAATGGCTCTATGGATTTAGTCGGTATAAAATGCAGAGGTTTGGGAGACAGCTGCGTTATTTAGGTATAAAAGCAGACGATCTTTCTTAGAAATAGTGACCCATCCAGATATGTACAGTAAACATAAATACAAGATTGCAGCATTAGAAAAAACAATAGCATTTCCTGTAGAGAACCAGTTTTACTTAGGAGACCCAAGATTATTGCTTGGTTTTATTCTGTTAATAATTGGTTTGTTATTAAGGCCAGTAACTAGGCAATAGAAAATTTTTCTAAATTAAATTCTTGCTCATTGATGGTAAGAAGCCATCCGTATTCTCCCCAGTCTCCAAGAACAATTCTTTTAGAAGATCCAACATCATGAATATTCGGTCTATGGGTATGACCGTGAATAAAAAGATCAGGCTGATGTTCGTTGATAAAATCCTCAACCGATTGATTGTTAACATCGGTTATTTCATTGGATTTTTTTGAGGTAGCTTCTTTACTATCTGCTCTTAGAGTTGCAGCAATTTGTTTACGTTCGTCTAAAGGTTTTCTTTAAAAAATTATTTTGCCAGTCTTGATTTCTGACCTGATTTCTAAAATCAATATAATCTTTATCATCTGTACACAAGAAGTCGCCATGACTAAGAATGACTTTTTGATTATTGATTTCAAGAGTGTAGGGATCTGGCAATAAGGTGATGCCAGTTTCTTTTGCAAAGGCTTCACCAACTAAAAAATCTCTGTTGCCATGCATAAAAAAAGTTTCAGGACCATTGGTAGTAAAAGCTTTTAAAGCTTGTTTGATTTCAATATGGATGGGTAAATCATCATCATCTCCTATCCAGGTCTCAAATAGATCTCCTAAGATAAAAAGATGAGTACAAGCCTCTTTTGATTCTTCTAAGAATTTAAAAAAGGCTTGAGTAAGTTCGGGATGCTTGTCGCTTAAATGTAAATCTGAAATAAAGCGTGGCTTCATTCAGAAACAGTTACAGATTCAATATTTATAACTTCAAGCGGTACGTCTTGATGGCCTCCAGATGAACCAGTTGCAACATCTGCAATTGCATCTACAACATCCATGCCTTCAGTAACTTTACCAAAGACTGCATATCCCCAGCCTTGTGGATTTTCGCCTGTATGGTTTAAGAAACCATTATCTTTATGATTAATAAAGAATTGACTTGTTGCAGAATGAGGTTCCATAGTTCTTGCCATAGCAATAGTGCCTCTATCGTTGCTAAGACCATTATTTGCTTCATTTTGAATAGGTGCTGTACCACTAGATTTATTGCCCATATCAGCAGTCAATCCACCGCCTTGAACCATAAAACCGTTTATTACTCTATGAAAAATAGTGTCTGTGTAATAACCAGAATTAGCAATAGATACAAAATTTTCAACAGTAATAGGAGCTTTTTCAGCGTCTAATTCAAGTTGAATGTCTCCTAATGAAGTTTTGATAGTTACTTGTGTCATTTTAGTTTCCTCAATAATTGGCATTTCAGCTTCATCATTTTTTTTAGAACAAGAATTAAGAACAAATGCCAATGCAAAAGTGCATAGAGTTATTTTTAATAAATTGTAATTTTTCACAGACTTAGCTTTAAATTAAAAGGTTGATTTTATCATTAAAAATCATAGTTGAGCAAGAACTCCTTAAATTGACCTTTAATATCTTTTTGATTTAAACCAAATTCATCAAGAGTGTATCGATGTTCTGGTTTTAAGTATATTTTTATCTTGCTCTAAGTATTTTTGAATTTTATTTTCAGTTTGAATATTCATATCAAAATTTAATTGCTGATAAGTATTCTTAATATGATCTAATGGATTTTTTACAAATTCAGAATATTGGATATCAACTATCTGATCAGAAGAAAGAGATTTTCTATCTTCCATGCCTTTGCTTAAATTATGATTCCAAAAATCAATAACAGTTTTACCTATACCATCTGTATCAATTTTCTTTGAAAAAGCCAATCTAACATTCTTAGTTAGACTGCAAAAAGATGCTACTGATTCAGTAGGGTCTCTATGAATATGAATAAATTTTGCATTTGGATATTCTTTTAAAATTTGAGGTATGTGACCTATATGACTTGGATCCTTTAATAACCAGCGTGTTGGCTTGCCATTAAGTTCCAGTGCTTGATAAAACTTTTTATGCCATTTAAAAACCGAATCAAAAGAAGTGCTTTTTAGATATTCAACATATTCAGGTACATCTGCCATACACATATATACGAAGCTTCTTATGTTCATGGTTGCAATTTGCTGACACTCTTCAGGAGTTGTTGCTCTTATGGTATGAATTGCTCTTAGTTTTGGAATAATAGTTTTTGCAAGCTTGAGTTCAGTATTGGTTTTAAATTTCTCTTCTTTTTCTAGCAGTTTGAGTTTTTGCAAGCGGCATCAGATGCATAATTTCCCAATACATTGGTGACCTATGGGCTATATCTAAAGATAAGAGGTTGAAAAGTAATGAAGTACCTGAGCGAGGGAGACCAATTACAAAAACTGGATCAGCTGGTTGATCAAAATTATTATTTTCATGAAGCTCATTGAGCATCTTTCTCATCTTTAATCTATTTTTTAATTGATGATTAAAGGCAATTTTTCCAAAAATATTAAATTTGTTATGTTTGTTAATAGAGTCAACTAAGATTTCTAATGGTTCAATATAATCATCATCACCCAGCTTGCCTTCAAGGCCTCTGAGCATTGATTTAACAGTAAATTGTTGACCCACTATATTGATTACTCCTATTAACTATAAGATACTCTTTATTTAATTATTCCTCAAACAAGATATATGAATATATTATTTTTATGTGTTGCTAATTCAGCAAGAAGTCAGATGGCAGAGGGATTGGCAAAGTCTATGCTTGGGCAAGGACACAACATCCAAAGTGCTGGCTCAATTCCATCAGGAGAAGTGCATCCTAATGCAGTTATTGCTATGGATGAAATTGGTATAGATATTAGAGATCAATTTTCAAAATCTACTGATGATTTGGACAAAGATTTTATTGATAATTTAGATTATGCAATCACTTTATGTGCTGAAGAGGTATGTCCAGTGCTGCCTAGCAAAGCTCAAAACTTACATTGGATGAATGAAGATCCTGCAAATAGCAGCTACTCAGAAAAACAATTGAAAACGTCATTTTCTATGACTAGGGATAATCTATTTAAATTGATCAAAAAATTTATGATCATGAATGTACAATAGGTAATGAAGCTTAAATGGCTCCCGAAGTTGGGATCGAACCAACGACCAATTGATTAACAGTCAACTGCTCTACCGCTGAGCTATTCGGGAACACGGATGTGCATTATAAGTAATTTTTATTAAAGAAGTAAATGACAAAAGCATTAAAGGTAGTATCTAATTTTGAGCCGGCTGGATCACAGCCAGATGCTATAAAAAGTTTAGTTGGTGGGCTTAATGATGGATTGCTTCATCAAACGCTTTTAGGTGTTACTGGTTCAGGTAAAACCTACACTATGGCAAAGGTTATTGAGGAAACTCAAAGACCAGCAATTGTCATGGCGCACAACAAAACTCTTGCAGCACAACTCTATGGTGAGTTTAGAGATTTCTTTCCTAATAACTCTGTCGAATACTTTGTTTCTTACTACGACTACTATCAGCCAGAGGCTTATGTACCAACCTCAGATACATATATTGCTAAAGATGCATCTATTAATGAGCATATTGAACAGATGCGACTTTCTGCAACAAAAGCTCTTTTAGAAAGAAAAGATACCATCGTAATTGCAACGGTATCTTCGATTTATGGTTTGGGTGCACCTGAATCTTATTTAAAAATGGTAGTCCATTTAGATAGAGGAGATATTATTAATCAAAGAGATCTATTAAGAAGGTTTTCATCGCTGCAATATACAAGAAACGATCTAGATTTTAGAAGAGCCACTTTTAGGGTTAGGGGAGACACTATTGATGTATATCCAGCTGATTCTGACAATGAAGCACTAAGAATAGAATTATTTGGTGATGAAATTGAAAAGCTCTCTTGGTTTGATCCTCTTACAGGTGCAATTATTAACGAAGTTCCAAGAGCAACCATATTTCCAAAAACACATTATGTGACTCCAAAAGAAACTGTATTGAATTGTATTGATAGCATTAAAGAGGAATTAAAAGAACGATTAGAGTATCTTCGATCAATAAACAAATTAGTTGAAGCTCAAAGACTAGAGGAGCGAACAAATTATGACATTGAGATGATGCGTGAGCTTGGTTACTGTCAGGGAGTAGAGAATTATTCAAGATACTTATCAGGAAGGAATCCAGGAGAGTCGCCGCCTTGTTTATTTGATTATATTCCTAAGAATGCAATAGTTTTTATCGATGAATCTCACGTTTCTGTGCCTCAAATAGGTGCTATGTACAAAGGTGACCGTTCCAGGAAGGAAACCCTTGTAGAATATGGGTTTAGACTACCTTCAGCCATGGATAATAGACCTCTAAAATTCGATGAATGGGAGCTTTTAGCACCACAAAGAATCTATGTTTCAGCTACTCCAAGCAGATACGAAGAAGAGCATCAAGATAATCTTGTTGAATTGCTTGTTCGACCGACTGGTTTAACCGATCCTGATGTTGAAGTAAGACCTGCATCTACTCAAATTGATGATGTCATTGGTGAATGTAATGAAAGAGTTGCATTAAAAGAAAGAGTCTTAATTACAACTCTTACAAAAAGAATGGCAGAAGACTTAACTGATTACTTAGATGAAAATGGAATTTCAGCAAGATACATGCATTCGGATACCGATACAGTTGAGCGAGTAGAAATTATTCGTGATTTAAGACTTGGAAAATTTGATGTCTTAGTTGGTATTAATTTATTAAGAGAAGGATTAGATATTCCAGAGGTAAGTTTGGTTGCCATTTTGGATGCAGATAAGGAAGGATTTTTAAGATCTGAAACAACTATGATTCAAACCATAGGAAGGGCAGCAAGAAATTTAAGAGGTAAAGCAATTTTGTATGCTGACAAAATGACAGGTTCTATGGAAAGAGCAATTGCAGAAACCAACAGAAGAAGATCGATTCAAGAAAAATATAATCACGAAAATAAAATTACACCTCAGTCTATAAATACAAAAGTCAAAGACATCATGGAAGGTGCAAGGGTTATAAAAGGCAAGGCAAAAATTAAGAAAGAAGACATAGAAAAATCTTTGCCATTTAAGATAAAAGAAGACTCAGTAGAAGGGCTAAGTGAATCAATAGAAAAGATTGAAAATCAAATGTATGCCTATGCAAAAGAGATGGAATTTGAGAAAGCTGCTCAGTGCAGAGATAAGATGAAATCTCTTAAAAGAAAGTTAATTGATCTTTAGGCTTGGTACAAGAATGTGCCGCCAAAAGATTGTAGTAGCTCTTAACTCGGTAAACATAATCAATAGCTTGTTGGCCTCTTGAATAACCATTTACGTCAATTAAATTTACATCTTCGCCACTAATATTTTTAAGTTCATCTTCAAGATCTGGCCATGTAATTTCATCAGGTTCTTTACCAATTTCTTTAGCAATGTTGATGATATTTGTAGGACCTAAATTATATTTAGCTAAAGATATAGATAATTGATCTGCGGTAGTTTTTCCATATATATTTCTTTCTTGCAGCATTGCTAAATATTTAGCTCCGCCCATGATATTTTGTTCAGGATTAAGGCGTTTTTCTACTCCAACTATTGCAGCAGTTTCAAGAGTCACCATCATCATTCCTCTTACACCCATGTTAGATTTTGCTTTGGGATCCCACTGAGATTCTTGAAAAGAAATGGCTGCTAAAAGATCAGTATCGATCAAAGTTTCTTCAGATGCTTTTTCAAACATTTCTTTAAATTTAGGAAATCTATTTTCTAAAAGGTCTTTAAATTTTGTTTGTTCAAAATTATTTAGAGGTGTTTTTGCATAGACTTCTTCAAGGTGAGATTCACATTCGAAAGCATCTTTTTCTTGAACCAGAAAAACGTCACACGAGCTCAGGATTAGCAAACTTGAAATGCTAAAAAAAACTTTAAAGATATTCCCCATTTTCAATTATTTTTTATAAAAGACTTTATAATTGTTGTATACAATATTTCAGACTGAGAGAAGTGTCAAAGACTAATACTTTTATATTGCAAGGCAAGAAAAGTTTTTCAGACTCTAAACTAGAGCAATTGAACTTCGAATTTAATAATTCAAATAATAGAAAATCTAATATTAGTTCAAATGAAATTTATATTGTTGCTTCCCAAAATAAAAATTTAGATTTAAAAAGTTTAAAAAATATTTTAAATGCTGATGATAATTTGGATTCATTTTCTTTTATAGTTGGTCCAAGATCAGGAACTATTTCTCCATGGTCATCCAAGACAGAAGACATTATTCGAAATGTCGGCATTAAAGATGTCGATAGGGTTGAAAGATTTAATGGATTTAATATTTCAGATGAAATAAATATTGATGAAACAGATTTATCAATGTTTTTTGATCGAATGACTCAGTCGATATATCTCAATTCTAATGAATGCATAAATTTTCTAAATGTTGACCCTCAAAGATCGGTAAGTGTTATTGATATTCTAAAAGGCGGCATAAAAACTCTAGAAGATGCCAATAAAACCTTTGGTTTTGCTATGAGTGGCGAAGAAATTGAATATTTATATGATTTTTACTCAAAAGCAGCTCGAAATCCTACAGATGCAGAGCTAATGATGTTTGCCCAAGCTAATTCAGAACACTGTAGACATAAGATTTTTAATGCTAAATGGACTGTTAACGGCGCTGCAAAGAATAACAGCCTGTTTGACTTAATAAAGGAGACAAGTAAGCAGTCTCCGAAGGGGATTATTTCAGCATACAAAGATAATGCAGCTATTACAGAGGGTGAAAGCGTTCAAAGACTAAATTTAGATGCTAAAAATAATTATGCTTTTGTTGAAGATAAGCTTAATTCAACAATAAAAGTAGAAACACACAACCATCCAACTGCTATTTCTCCGTATCCTGGAGCAGCGACTGGTTCAGGTGGTGAGATTAGGGATGAAGGTGCTACTGGTAGAGGAGCAAAACCTAAAATAGGGTTAGTTGGGTTTAATGTATCTAACTTAAGAATCCCAAATCTTAAAAGAAGCTGGGAAGGTGATGAGCACAAGCCAGAAAGAATTGCTTCTCCTTTGGATATTATGATTGAGGCACCCATAGGAGCGGCCGCCTTCAATAATGAATTTGGAAGGCCTTCAACACTTGGTTACTTTAGATCTTATGAAACTCATTTTGATCAAAGTAATTATGCTTATGGATATCACAAGCCAATAATGCTGGCAGGTGGAATTGGTGAAATAAGAGATAAGAATAATTTTAAACTACAAATAACTGAGGACTATCATGTTGTAGTTTTAGGTGGTCCAGCAATGCTAATTGGTCTAGGTGGTGGTGCAGCATCATCTGTTTCCTCAGGAGATAGTGATGAGGATTTAGATTTTGCATCGGTTCAAAGAGATAACGCCGAGATGGAAAGAAGGTGCCAAGAAGTAATAAATGTATGCTCATCTCAAGATAATAGTTATATAGAATTTATTCATGATGTTGGGGCTGGAGGGCTTTCTAATGCTATTCCAGAATTGGCTAAGGATTCAAATTTAGGCGTTTACATTGAGCTAGATAAAATCCCAAATTCAGATAAGTCTATGTCACCAATGGAAATTTGGTCGAATGAATCTCAAGAGCGATATGTCTTGGCCGTTCATCCAGATAACAAAGATGACTTTGAAGCAATCTGTCAAAGAGAGAGATGTGTTTATGCTTTTGTTGGTGTTACAACCGAAGAAAAGTCTGTAAAACTATATGATTCAAAAACTGAATCTTATCCAGTAAATGTACCTTTATCTATGTTATTTGGTGATTTACCGATTACGGACATGTCAGTAACTACCAATGAGACGGTTGAGACAAAAGAAGATGCTTCATCAAGTTATGAATTTGCTGATGCTCTTGTCAAAACTCTTCAGCATCCAACTGTTGCATCAAAATCATTCTTAATAACAATTGGAGATAGAACTGTTGGAGGAATGGTAGCAAGAGACCAATTTGTCGGCCCTTATCAGGTTCCGGTTTCAGATTATTCAATGAGTTTACGATCGTTTACATCAAATAGTGGTGAAGTCCTAACCGTTGGTGAAAAACCAACCCTTGCTGTTAAAAACCCTGGTGCATCGATGCGCATGGCTGTTGCAGAGGCCTTAACTAATATGGTTGGAGTAAACATTAAAGGTCTTGATCAAGTTCAAGTCTCTGCTAACTGGATGGCAGCTTCCGGAGAAGAAGTTGAAGACTTGGCTTTAAGAGAGGGTGTTGAATCACTTTCAAAGTGCTGCGTTGATTTAAATATTTCAGTTCCAGTTGGAAAAGATTCATTATCTATGAGAACTAAATGGGACGATGGTTCTGCTGAAAGGGTGGTAAAGAGTCCTCTATCAGGAGTTATAACAGCTATGGCACCTGTAGCTGATGTAAGAAACTCTATAACACCTGAATTGGATATTAGTGCATCATCAAAATTGGTGCATGTGGCATTAAATGATAAAAAGCGATTAGCCCAATCCGTTTTTTCAGAAGTTACCCAATCTAATTTTAATGCGACACCTGATTTAGATGACGTTGTTTTATTTAAATCAATGTTTTCATCTATTCAAGAGATGATTTTGAATAAAAGAATACTAGCACTTCATGATGTATCTGATGGAGGTCTAATAGTATCTCTTTTAGAAATGGCGTTCACAAAAAAGACTGGCTTAAATATTCAAATTGAAAATCTAAATCGAGAAGACTTGAATGATTTTTTCTTTGCAGAAGAAATAGGTTTGGTTTTACAAGTAGATGATTCTAATCTTAGTTCAGTTGTTGCAGAGCTTCAGTCCCAAGGATTATCAGCAAACATAGTTGCTTCAATTAAAGATGATGCAAGAATTACTATAAGTAATGAATCTGAAACTTTCTATGATGAGTCTGTTATTTCACTTGAAAAGCATTGGAGAGAAACAAGTCATGCAATTCAAGCACTAAGAGATAATCAATCAATTGCAGATTCAGAATTAGCTGTATTAAGTGATACAAATCATAAGGGATTATTTGCTAACGAATCTTTTGATGAAAAAGCATTAGATAGCCTTAATATTTCTTCTACCAAACCAAAGGTTGCCATTCTTAGAGAGCAAGGGGTAAACGGTCAGATGGAAATGGCAGCTGCTTTCACTTTAGCTGGATTTGATGCAGTTGATGTTCATATGCAAGACTTGCTTGATAATCGAGTCAATTTAAAAGATTTTAATGGTTTGGCAGCCTGTGGCGGTTTTTCATACGGTGATGTTTTGGGTGCTGGCGGCGGTTGGTCAAAAACAATACTTTATAACAATGAAGTAAAAGATCAGTTTGAAACATTTTTTAATAATCCCTCAACTTTTACACTTGGAGTTTGCAATGGTTGCCAAATGGTCTCTAATTTAAAAGAGATAATTCCTGGGGCTGAGTATTGGCCAACATTTGAAAAAAACCTTTCAGATCAGTTTGAAGCCAGGCTTGCTCAGGTAAAAATTAAAAAGTCTGATTCAATTCTTCTATCTGGCATGGAAGATTGGAGTATGCCAATTGCCTCTGCTCATGGAGAAGGGCACGCAAAATTTGATGAAGAAAGTTACAAGAGCTTTTTGAATTCAAATCAAATTGCAATGAATTTTGTTGATTCAAATGGATCTAATACTGAGACTTATCCGCTTAATCCAAACGGTTCTATAGATGGTATTACAGGTATCACTGCCGCAAATGGAAGAGTGACAATAATGATGCCTCATCCGGAAAGAGTGTTCAGAAAATTACAGATGAGCTGGAGACCAAATCATTGGAAAGAGTTCTCTCCATGGATGCAAATCTTCATTAATGCTAAAAAATTTGTAGAGTAATTCTATTTCCAAAGAGTTATATCTTCTTCTCTAAAAATAAAATCATTATTTTCACTATCTTCAATATAGTATTTTAGAGTTCTCTCAACTGTTGGAAATGCTAATTCATTCCAAAGAATTTCGTCTTTTGAAAAAAGTTTCACTTCCATACTTTCAGAAGTTGGGCCGAAGTTTTCATCAAGTAAATCTGCAAGATAAAAAAGGTGTACTTGGTTTATATGTGGCAAGCTAAACATAGTGTATGGCATTATTACTTTTGCCTCAGAGCCTGTTTCTTCCATTGTTTCTCTTAAGGCACCAGCTTGCAGTGTCTCAGCATTTTCCATGAACCCCGCAGGCAATGTCCATAATCCTTTTCTTGGATGAATATTTCTTTTAGCCATTAAGATTTTTTCATCTCTAATACACAAGGCTCCAACAATCATATTAGGGTTGGTATAAAAAATTGTTTCACAGTCTTTGCAGCAATATCTTTTGTAGTGATCACCTTCTGGAATTTTAAATTCTAGATTTGAACTTCCGCAATTTGAACAATATTTCAATTTTTATATTCCTAAATAGTATAAGGTCGTTTAAGAAGTTAAACTGTACCTGATGTTAGACAGCATAAAGCAAAAGCTTGAAAAACTAAATCCTATTGAATCAACTTCTCTTAAAAAGGCTGGAGTCTTTATAGGTATTTTGTATCACGATGAGTACATAAATAACCCAGAAATAATCTTTACCCAAAGATCTACAAAACTTTCTACTCACTCAGGAGAGGTCAGTTTTCCAGGAGGTAAATGGGATGAGCAAGACAAAAATTTGTATGAAACAGCATTAAGAGAATCAAATGAAGAAATAAATTTAAATACAGAGGATGTAGTTTTAGCTGGCTCATTAAACTATTTAGTTTCAAAACATAAAATTGAAGTAAATCCTTATGTGGGCCTGATAACAAAAAAACAGAACTTAGTAGATAACGATGAAATAGAAAAAATTTTTACGGTGCCGCTAGAATTTCTTACTGATAAAAAAAATGCCAAGCTTCACAAGATAGAAAGAAAGAATAGAAATGTAATAGTTCCAAGTTGGGTTTATAATGACCAAATAATTTGGGGCTTAACTGCAATGATTACTGCAGATTTCGTCAATACATGCTTTGACGCAGGTATAGAAGAGGATTTAGATATTATTAGAGAACAATATGATTATTGAACTTGGTGAAAAAAAGCTTAAAACAGATGGTGAAGATTTTTTTATTGCACCAAGTGCAACAGTTATTGGTGATGTTCAACTTGCCAAAGATGCGAGTGTTTGGTTTAACGCAACAATAAGAGGCGACAATGAGCCAATAATTGTTGGAGAAGGATCAAATGTTCAAGACGGTTCAATTATTCATACCGATCCAGGTTATAAATGCATTATTGGAAAACATGTTACCGTAGGGCACATGGTAATGCTTCACGGTTGTGAAATTGGAGATGGAAGTTTGATTGGTATTGGGTCCGTCGTTCTTAATGGAGCAAAAATAGGTAAAAACTGTATTATTGGAGCTAAAGCATTAGTTACTGAAGGTATGGAAATTCCAGACGGGTCAATGGTTCTTGGTATGCCTGGTAGAATCAAGAAAACTCTTAATGATGATGAGCAGAAAATGGTGTCACTAGGAGCACATCATTACATAGAAAATTATAAGAAATATAAGGACTTAGCTTCTTACTAAAATGAAAACGAGTGATATAAGACAAGCTTTTCTAGACTTTTTTAATTCAAAAGATCATCAGGTTGTAGATTCTAGTCCGTTAATACCTGCTAATGATGAGACCCTTTTATTTACCAATGCTGGAATGGTTCAATTTAAAGATGTTTTTTTAGGAACTGATAAAAGAAAGTACTCAAGAGCAACAACATCACAAAGGTGTATTAGGGCTGGTGGAAAACACAATGATCTTGAAAATGTTGGCTATACATTAAGGCACCACACATTTTTTGAGATGTTGGGTAATTTTAGTTTTGGTGATTATTTTAAAGAAGATGCAATTAAATATGCTTGGGAATTCCTTACCGATGTTCTAAAGCTTGAAAAAGACAAACTATGGATTTCTGTATACAAAGATGATGATGAAGCAGAAAAAATTTGGATAGATGTCATAGGTGTAGACCCTTCAAGAATAGTCAGGCTTGGAGATGAAGATAATTTTTGGTCTATGGGTGATACAGGCCCATGTGGCCCATGCTCTGAAATTTATTATGATCATGGCGACCATATTGAGGGAACTCCCCCAGGTTCAGAAGGTGATGAAGGAGATAGATTCGTAGAAATATGGAATCTTGTATTCATGCAATTCAATAGAGATGATTCTGGCAAAATGACGCCACTTCCCAAACCATCTGTTGATACAGGTATGGGTCTTGAAAGAATTGCTGCCGTAATGCAGGGAGTGAATTCAAATTATGAAACTGATTTATTTAAAGATTTAATTAGCGCATCAAACAGAGTTTTAGGTAATCAAGAAAGCGAATCTCATAAGGTTATATCTGATCATATTAGATCGGTGAGTTTTCTTATTGCTGACGGAATACTTCCTGAAAATGAAGGAAGAGGATATGTTCTCAGAAGAATATTAAGAAGAGCCATTAGACACGGCTATAAGATGGGGGCAACTAAACCATTTTTATACGAATTAGTTGATGATTTAGAAAAATTAATGAGCGAAGCATACCCATTAATTAAAGAGAAAAAAGAACATATTGCGCAAACAATTAAAGATGAAGAAGTTAAGTTTTTTGAGACTCTCGAAAAGGGTATTGATATTCTTGAGACAGCTATTTCCAAACTTGATAATGAAGTTATTCCTGGTGATGTTGTATTTAAACTTCATGATACCTTTGGATTTCCATTTGATCTGACTGCTGATATCGCAAGAGAAAAAGGCTTAAAAATAGATGAAGATGGCTTTAACAAATCCATGGACCAACAAAAACAAACTTCAAAAGCAGGAAGCAGTTTTGTTTCTTCATTGCCTGCAGCTGCTGGTGTAGAGGAAACAGAATTTCTTGGTTATGAAACACTTGAATCTGAATCTAAAGTATTAGTTCTTTGGAGAGATCAAGATAGAGTTGATGAGGTCAGTGAATCTGATGAAGTATTTATTGCTTGTGAGAAGACTCCTTTTTATGCAGAGTCTGGTGGCCAAGTTGGTGATACAGGGAGGTTTATATCTGGAAACACAACTGGTACTATTTTAGATTGTAAAAAACAAGGAAAAGTTTTTTTACATAAGGCAATTATTGAGAAAGGATCTCTTAAAAATGGTGATGTTATTAGTATGAGTGTTGAAAAAGATAAAAGAGCAGCAACAGCTATTCATCATTCATCTACTCATTTGTTACATGCAGCTCTTCGAGAAGTTCTTGGTGATCACGTTCAGCAAAAAGGTTCATTAGTTGATGAATCAAAACTTAGATTTGATTTCTCACATTCAAAACCATTAACTAAAAATGAAATTTCATCTATAGAAGAGATTGTTAATAGAGAATTATTAAACAATGTTAAAGTTCAAACAGAAGTGATGAACCTTGATGATGCTATTAATTCTGGTGCTCAAGCATTATTTGGTGAGAAGTATGAAGATGAGGTGAGAGTTTTAACAATGGGAGAAAAATCCTTTTCTGTTGAGCTTTGCGGCGGAACACATGTTGAGAGAACTGGAGATATTGGCGTTTTTGTAATTGTTAATCAGTCAAGTGTAGCTTCTGGAATTAGAAGAATTGAGGCTATTGGTGGCAAACAAGCTCTTGAATATATTAATGAAGTCCGTGAAGTTACTGATTCCTTGCAGAGCAAATTAAATGTTCCTGCTGATGCGTTGTTAGAAAAAGTGGAAGCTTTAATTGAAGAAAATAAAAAGCTAAAAAAATCAGGAGGCTCTCAGCCAAACTCCGTTAAAGTAATTTTCTCAGAAACTTATGATATTAATGATTGGCAATTACAGGTTGAGCAAGTTTCTACTGATGATAATAAGATTCTGAGAGGCTTAGTAGATAACAAAAAAGCTAGCCTTTCAAAAGGATGTGTTGTTTTACTGAATGCAATTGGTTCAAAAGTTGCTGTAGTCTCAGGCGTTACTGACAATTTAGTTGATCAACTTTCTGCTAAAGATGTTGTTTCATTGCTTTGTGAACAGTTAGGAGGCAAAGGTGGCGGTAGACCAGACTTTGCTCAAGGAGCTGGTGAAAGCAAAAATACTAATGAATTCGTGACTTCTATTTTAAATTCAGTAAAATCCCTCGCAAACTAAGAAAATATGTCTAATATCATTGTTCAAAAGTTTGGAGGAACCTCTGTTGGCTCAGAAGAGAGAATTGCTGCTGTTGCAAAAATTGTAAAAAAGGCCTCTAAAAATAATCCGATAGTAGTTGTTGTCTCTGCTATGAGCGGGGAAACTAATAGATTAATTAAATTAGCAAAAAGTTTTGGAGATAACCCTAGCAAAAGAGAATTTGATGCTCTTGTATCTACGGGTGAAAAAGTAAGTGCTGCACTATTAGCTATGGCATTACAACAAATTGATGTTCCAGCAAAATCTTATTCCGCTTCACAAATTTCAATGAGAACAACCGATAGCTACTCTAAAGCAAGAATTCTTGACGTAGATGGTAAAAAGATTCAAGAAACTTTGGATGCAGGCATTGTCCCTATTATTACTGGTTTTCAGGGTATTACAGAGTCCGGTGATGTTACAACCCTTGGAAGAGGTGGATCTGATACTACAGCTGTAGCTATTGCTGCTCAATTAGGTGCCGAAAGATGTGATATTTATACCGATGTTGATGGCATTTATACAACTGATCCAAGAGTAGTTCCCGAAGCTAAGAAGATAGATGTAATTACTATGGAAGAAATGCTTGAAATGGCAGGACAGGGTGCTAAAGTAATTCAGATTAGAGCAGTTGAGTTTGCAAATAAATATAATGTACCTGTCAGAGTTTTATCAAGTTTTGAGCCTGGTGATGGCACCCTAATATCTCTTGAGGAAAAAAATATGGAAAATGGTTTAGTTTCTGGAATAGCTTTTCAAAAGGACCAAGTGAAGTTTACCCTTCATGGAGTAAGTGATACTCCTGGAATGGCTTATGGTATTTTAGGTCCATTAAGTGATGCAAACATTGAAGTTGACGTCATAGTTCAGAACGTTAGTGTTAATGGAAAAACAGATTTTACATTTACTGTCTCAAAAGAAGATGAATCAATGGCTGCTGAGGTTATTAATGGCTTGAAGTCATCCTTAGAATTTGATGATTTGTTAATTGACTCAAGTATTGCTAAAGTTTCTCTAGTTGGTGTTGGTATGAGATCACATGCTGGAATTGCTAGTACAGCATTCAAAGCTTTATCTGAAACTGGAATAAACATTCAAATGATAAGTACTTCAGAAATTAAAATAACAATTGTTATTGATGAAAATGAAACAGACACGGCTGTAACCTCACTCCATAAAGCATTTAATCTGGATAGTTAATATGTATGACTTAGTATTACAAAATTGCAAAATTGTTAATGAAAACAAAATAATCGAATCAGATATTGCAATTAAAAATAATAGAATTGAATTAATTAGTAACTCTATTGACTCTGAAACAAAGAAAACTGTTGATCTTAATGGAAAGTATGTATTGCCTGGACTTATTGATGATCAAGTTCACTTTAGAGAGCCCGGATTAACTCATAAAGGCGATATTGCAACAGAATCAAGAGCAGGTCTTGCTGGTGGTGTGACAAGTTATTTTGAAATGCCTAATGTCAATCCAACAACAACGACTAATGAAAATTTAAGTAAAAAATTTGATATAGCAAGCACAAAATCTTTATCTAACTATTCTTTCCATCTTGGAGCAAGTAATACAAATATAGAAGAAATTAAAAAAGTTGATATTAATCAAGCAGCAGCATTAAAAGTTTTTATGGGTGCTTCTACAGGGGAGATGCTTGTTGATAGCCTTGATGCGCTTGATGATATTTTTAACTATTCACCACTGATTGTTGTTACACATTGTGAAGATCAAACAACTGTTAAGAATAATGAAAAAATATTCCTTGAAAAATATGGAGATGATTTATCAGCTCAACACCATCACTTAATAAGGGATGTTGAGAGTTGTTATTTATCAAGTTCTCTTGCTGTGAGTCTTGCTAAGAAATATGACTCTGATTTACATGTCTTTCATCTAACAACTGAAAAAGAAATGGAGTTATTTACCAAGGGAGAAGTTGATGGAAAAAAAATAACTTCTGAGGTATGCGTTCATCATATGCACTTCAATGAAAAAGACTATGCTGAATTAGGTAATCAAATTAAGTGTAATCCATCTATTAAGGAAGAATCAGACAGACAGGCTCTTATAAAAGCACTTTTAGAAAATAAAATTGACATTGTTGCCACAGATCATGCGCCACATACATGGGATGAAAAAATGAGGAACTACCCAGATGCACCAGCGGGACTGCCACTGGTTCAACACGGGCTTCAGATACTAATGGATTTTTATCACCAAGGCATATTAACTCTAGAAACAATAGTTGAGAAAACTACTCATAATGTTGCAAAAAGGTTTCAAGTAAAAGATAGGGGATATATCAGAGAGGGTTACTACGCTGATCTTGTAGTGATTGATCTAGATAAAAAATATCAAGTAACTAAAGAAAATATTCTTTATAAATGCGGATGGTCACCCTTTGAAGGTAAGACATTCAACTCATCAATTCATATGACAATCTGTAACGGACATATAGTATTTGAAGATGGCCGTGTAAAAGATGATATTCCTCTAGGAATGCAAATAGAATTTGATAGATAAGTAGGTATTTTTTTTTATCAAAGAGTTATAATCTTGCATCAATTTCGGAGAGTTGGCTGAGTGGTCGAAAGCGCCTCCCTGCTAAGGAGGTAACTGGGTAACTGGTTCGAGGGTTCGAATCCCTCACTCTCCGCCAGTTTTTTATGCTTTAATACGTCTATGAATTCTGAAGTAGTTAAAAATTTTTTAAACGGTTACTCAATTGAAGTAACACCAAATGCAGCAGCTAAAATAGAAAATTTTGCTGAAGTACTTCCTGCCAATACCAGAATATATATTGCTCATATTGAAGGAACTCCGTTTGATGAAATGCTTAAGACTGCAAAAAAAATTACTGATGAAGGATTTATTCCAATGCCTCATTTTCCAGCAAGAATAATAGAGGATAAAGATATGCTTGAGAGTTGGTTATCTCAGTATTCAGGAGAAGCAAATGTTCAAGAAGCTCTTTTAATTGCTGGAGGTTCGAGAGAGCCCGTTGGTGTATATGATTCATCAATTCAAATAATTGAAACAGAATTGTTTGATAAATATAGTTTTAAACGTTTGCATGTAGCAGGTCATCCTGAGGGTAATAAAGATATTGATAAAGACAGCACACACACCAATGTTAATAAAGCTTTATCCTGGAAGAATGAGTATGCTAAAAGGACTGATGCGCAGATTGCAATTGCAACTCAATTTTGTTTTGATTCTGAAGCCATATGAATTTTGCTACAGGACCAGTTTAAAACCATTTTTTGAGTTTTTAATGTTCCTTCCATCAATGGGCAAATAGTCTTATTGATATGAACATTGATCTTCCAGTTCATATTGGTATAGCAG
The DNA here is from genome assembly GCA_038142505.1 of Gammaproteobacteria bacterium. Lineage (GTDB taxonomy): Bacteria > Pseudomonadota > Gammaproteobacteria > Magnimaribacterales > D2472 > SCGC-AAA076-P13. The sequence goes on from JAYQKD010000002.1 coordinate 72,458, forward strand.
GGCCAGCAAAACTTCAAACTCTAATTAGGTATTCTATTGAGTGTGGAGTAGGTGCATCTATGAAAGTGTTGCAAAAAAGAGCTAAGGATATAACAAAACTTCTTCTTCCTTATGAACCGACTGCTGTAATTAGTGAATTGGCTGAATATAAATCACAAAATCCAGATTTTAATATTGAACAAGTTCATTTTTTTCCACTGGGTGGCACTAAAACAACTGCTAATTGGGTAAAAAAATTCTAAAAGAGCTCGTTCAGCATACATCGAGCCGATCCACCACCATACTTTTCTATCGTAGTTAAATCTGAATGTATAATTTTTTTATAATATTTTGAGAGTTTTTCTTTTTGACCATCATTTAAAGCATTAAAAGCTCTGGATGACATTATTAAAAAGTATTCATTAGAATCATTTCTTGCTTCAAGACTATTTCCACAAAAATCCAGAATTTGGTTTTCTTCTATTTCATATATGTCATGAAATCTACTTACTTTTTCTTTAACCATTTGTCTGTATTTTGGAAGAATGACATCAAAACAGATGCCAATAATTTTTTGTCCAACATACATAAATACGTCAGTATGGTAAATAGCATCACCTTTATGACTTTCAGTTTCAAATAACACTAACTCATAATTATTATCGTCACACCATTTTTTGGTTAATTCAGAGCTTGTTCTTGAAGAAATAGCAGCATAAACAACCATATTTACTCTATCAATAACCATACTGCTTGTAGCTTCAAGAAAAAGATCTTTATTTTCATATTCAGTTAAATCGCCATTAAAAGAATAATTCATAGATAGAAATTCAATCATTTCTTTAGTTTTTTCAAGTCGTCTATTTACAGCCTTCATACTAAATAGTTGAAAAGTCTTGTCTTCAAAAGTAATAAACCAGTTAGGAAAAATATGATCAGGACATTCAGGAATACCTTTCATTGATGTAACTCTAATACCGTTTTCTTCAATTTTATTTTTTAGCCCGTGAAATTCTTCTAGAGCTTTCTTTTTTACATCATTTTTTGTCAATTCAGTATCATGATCTTTTTGATAGTGATTTGAATCAGCAGTTTGCTCATTTGAATAAAAAACTTCTGGCTCAATCATAAATAGATGATTTGATGATTGATTTTTCATAATGCTCCCCTCATTAATCCTAATGCGAGTAGAATACTATTATGGTAAGTAATTTACAAAATAATTTAATAAATAGAGAAGCTCTTTATGGAGCAAAGAATTATTCACCTCTCCCAATTGTTTTACAAAAAGGTGAGGGCGTTTATTTATGGGATGTGGATGGAAATAAATACCTAGATATGATGTCAGCTTATTCTGCTGTTAGTCATGGTCACTCACATCCAGAGCTTGTTAAAGTATTGGTTAATCAAGCAGAAAAGTTAGCAATTAGCTCGAGAGCCTTTTATACAGAACCTTTTGGGGAGTATATTGAAAAACTCTCAAAATTAAGTGGATTTGAATCTATTTTGCCTATGAATACTGGAGCTGAAGCAGTTGAAACTGCTATCAAAGCTGCTAGAAGATGGGGTTATTTTACAAAAGGTATAGAAGAAAATTCTGCTGAAATAATTGTTGCAGATGGTAACTTTCATGGAAGAACAACAACTATAGTAGGTTTCTCATCAGAAGCAGATTATAAAAAAGGGTTTGGCCCTTTTGCTGATGGTTTTGTTCAAGCTGATTATTGCAATACAAACTGTGACTGCTCAAAAATATGCGAAAAGTCTATTCAATCAATAAAGAATTCAATCAATAAAAATACTTGTGCAGTTCTTGTAGAGCCTATTCAAGGCGAGGGTGGAATTATTACTCCACAAGATGGCTGGCTTAGGCAGCTAAGAGATTTATGCGATGAAAATAATATATTACTCATTTTGGATGAAATTCAATCAGGTCTAGGAAGAACGGGCAAGATGTTTGCATATGAACATGAAGGAATTAAACCTGATGGTTTAATTTTAGGAAAAGCATTAGGTGGAGGTTTATTACCTGTCTCTGCTTTTTTGAGTTCTAAGGAAGTAATGGATCATTTTAATCCAGGATCTCATGGTTCAACTTTTGGAGGCAATCCGCTTGCAGCAAAAGTAGCTTCGAAGGCTCTTGATTTATTGATTGATGAAAATTTAATTGAAAATAGTAAAGTTATGGGAACTTATCTGAAAACTAAACTTCAGGAAATAAATATAGATTTTATTAAAGAGGTAAGAGGTAAAGGCTTATGGATAGGAGTTGAATTTGATAAAAAAATATCTGCAAAAAAAATATGTTTATCATTAATGAATGAAGGCATTCTTGCAAAGGAAACGCATGAAACAGTTATTAGATTTGCTCCTCCATTAACAATTACTAAAGAAGAAATAGATTGGGCTATGGAAAAAATTATTAAAGTATTGAGGGGATATCAATAATGGAATATACATTTATAACTAAAGATGACGATCTTAAAAAATACTTATTCAATCTAAAAGAAGAATGCATCATTAAGCATGAAGATAATTGGTTTAAAGAAAAATCACATACCAAACTCTATCCGAATATTGATGAAGCAAAAGCAAAAGTAGCTAAACCATATTATTGGATACTTAATGCAATAGACAAATATGAAGATAATGAATGTGAAGATAAAGAGTTAGCTTTAGCTGAATTAGGTATTTTAGTATTTAAAACAAATTACTATTCACAGAAACTTACTTCAGATACTGAAAATATTGAAGCTAAAACAGATCTTGCAGTCACTCTTATTAACTTTGGTTTAAGCCCAGAATTTGTTGCAGAACAAATGCTTTCTATGGAGACGCCTAAGTATGCAAGATTAAATATAGATCATGATGAGGCTATTAAATTAATAAAATCTTGGATGTAGTTATCTATGGCTACAGATTTTCAGAAACTAGTTTGGGCTGAAATTGATAAAATTCCCTATGGCTCAACTATCACTTATAAAGATATCGCAAAAAAAATTGGCAAGCCCAATGCAGCAAGAGCAGTTGCAAATGCCTGTGGCCAAAACCCTGAACCAATAATTAGGCCTTGCCATAGAGTAATATGCTCTAACGGTGACATAGGAGGATACAGTGGTCCAGGTGGCCCTGAAGCAAAGAAAAAACTTTTATTAGAAGAAAGTTCTTAGCTATTATTTAGTAGCTTTTCTAACTTGAAAAAAATCAGCTCATAATGACTTGATTTCATTTTATTTTTTCGTGCAAATGAATGTATTTCATTAATTGCTTGAAAAATTTCAGCTTTTGAAACATTGTCATAATTCCCATTTTTAAAACCTTCAATTAATAAATCAACATAAGTGGATTGAAGATTTATTTTAAAAGTATCTGGTATTTCTTTTGATACAAATATTGCTTCATTTAAATCAGATTTAAAACTTCTGCTGGCATATAACTATTTCCATAAGAGAGCTATTAACAAGTCTTTTCATAACTTCAGGATGTAAGATATTTCTCAGAATATTCCTTTGACTGGAAAGAACAAGCGCATGAAAATCAGGATCATTATTCCCAGTTCTAGATCTAGTTCCTCTTTTTTCACATTACAAGGTTAGCTAATATTTTAGAATCATAATTCATTGATCCATTTGCAAAAACTTTATCTGCTAAGAGAGCCATCGCTTGTTTTTGTTTATCATATGGAACTGCTTCAAGGATGGTTTTATCATCTTGAACGCTTGATATTTTTTTAGAATAAACTCCTCCAATTTGTTGAGCAACTGTTTCAAGAAATCTGCCTTTTAGTTCTAAAAAATCTAAAAAATGCATTGGTATAGTTATTAAAACTTTCTTCATCATTTAAAATATTTCTGGAAGCTCATTAATTTTTTCATCAACAATATTAATGATATCTGTTGCATATGTAATAGGATCATTACTCATGTCATATCTTTTTGTTCTCGGATCTATATTATTTCCAGGATAGGACATAGCTTCATCATCAGTACCAAAACTTAACTCAGGTTTACTGAATCTAAAAGCATTAATCTTCTTTCTTCATCAGTTAATCCTGGTGTATATCCAAATTTAATTGCCCATTTATCATACTCTCCTGGAACAGTAGAAAAGAAAATACCTTGTTTGGTTCCTTTTGGAGCAACATTTATTGGATCATAATCCATTACAGAATTCATGATAGTGTTTACCAGTAAGCTCTTTATTATGAATCTCAGTTGGACTATATTTATAGCTTCCCCTAAAGTTATGTCTTAGTCCCAAGAGTATGACCAACTTCATGCATTGTTAATTTGTAATATATTGCATTAATGGATCATTATCTTTGGAATAGCCATAAAGTTTTCTATAGTTATAACCAATCTTTACCGCTAATAATTTATTAACAACATCTGCAGAAATAATTTCACCAGTTAAGGGGTTTGTTACGCTTGGTCCAATACCTAAAAGATTTCCATCAGGTTCTGAAGACCATCTAACAACATTGTAATCATAGTCTGCTGCATCCCAATCAGCATCTTTGGGTTGAATTTTTGCAACTATTGCATTTTTAAAACCTGCTTTTTCAAATGCAATATTCCAATTTTCAATGCCAGCAACCACAGCTGGAATAATTTCTTCTGGAGTGGTGTTTTCAACCCAATATACTATTGGTTCAACTGGTTCTGATAGCTCTGCATTCAGGATTTTTTTTTATTAATCTCCATTTATTAATTAATGCAAAATTAGGAAAATTTTCATATGAAGTTAAATCTGTAGATTTATTTACAAAATAGCCAACTCTATGATCATTAACCCTAGGTTCAAATTCATCATCAGGCATTTTTATAAAAATATATGTCTTCCTGTTATTGATAAATATCTAGGATCAGTTACTGCTGAAACAGAATAGAGCATCAGAATTTTGTGATTTTGGATTAAAAAATATGCCAAAGTTAACTTCAATAGCAGTGTTTGTTTTATTATTTTAAATACATTTTAATAAAAGTTTTTTCTTGGAAGGATCTGGTCTTCCATAATCAACTGAAATAGTATTCTCTGTATTCTTGAGGAACATAACTAATGGCTTCGATTCTTTAAGGACATTAAAAATTTATTTACACTAATCAGCAATCGAATCTTCAGATTTTGCAACCACTTTAAAAGTTTCTATAAATGCTTCAGTAATATTAGTTATTGTTGATTTCCAATATTGTTATCATCATCCTTTGATATAACTTAGTATTTATTTGATATAAGACCAATATTATTTTGTTTAAATTTTCTAAATTCTAAAACTTTCCATCATCAGAGGGTAATCCTCCTGTTAGCACCAACTACCTTGAGGAGCATTCATAATGTATGTAAAATATAAAAACTTTATTTAAATCATCATTATTTAATTTTAGAAAAGTAATTTTCTTTATTTCATTTCGTATAAATTTTTAAAAATCCTTCTATAATTTTAAGGTATTCTTCATCTTCAATAAATTCTTCTACTGTTTTTTGATTTTTTTGGCAATTTTTTTTATCTTTATTTGTTTTAGCTTCTTTCATGCATTTTTTCATTTTCTGCATCTTTATCATTTTCTTGATCTTCAGCGCTTCAGAAAATTGCTCTGTTTCTAGTGCATTAAACTTAAAATGGATTTCGATAGTAAAAACCCATAATTAAAAAATAGTAAATAGATGAATGTATTTTTTTCTAATATCATATTTATCCTTTTAAATTCAGCCAATAATTCTATCTTAGAAATATATATACTGATAGTATATATTTTATGAAAAATACATACGCATTAATTACTGGAGCATCTTCTGGTATTGGTCTTGAAATAGCAAATAACCTTGCAAACAGAGGCTATAATTTAGTTTTGACTGCTCGAAGAGAAGATAGGCTGATATCAATATCAAAAGAAATTTCTGAAAAATTTAAAGTAAAAGTTGATTTTATATCATGTGATTTAAGTGATATTGATACCCCAAGACAAATATTTAATTTCTGCAATGACAATGACTATGAAGTAGAGGTTTTAATTAACAATGCCGGTTATGGTATTAAAACTCCTTTTCATGAAACTCCAATGGAAGATGAGGAGGATTTTATAAGAGTTCTTGGAACTTCAGTTATAGCACTCACAAAAATTTTTCTCCCATCAATGATGGAAAGCCAAAACGGAAAAATTATGATAGTTTCATCGGTAGCTTCATTTTCACCTCCATCTGCAATACAAGCACTTTATGGACCAATTAAAACTTTTATGAATAGGTTTAGTGATTCTATTAATATTAACTACAATCATCTAGGAATATCATCTACAGCTTTATGTCCAGGATTTACAGTTACTGAGTTTCATACTGCAAGTGGTGTTCAGGATGAAATGGATAGGGTCCCGAGTTTTCTCAAATTTTCTGCTGAGAGAATAGCAAAAGAAGGAGTAGAAGCAATGTTTGCTGGAAAACCTATTTGTGTCCCAACAATGACATATAAAATTTTGGTTTTTATGCTTAAAAGCTTTCCTGCATCTATACTCTCATTATTTGGTAGGAAATTAGCCCCAGGTAGGTACGATAAATAGTATTTAATTATTCATCAAAATGCTGTCTGCAACAAACGCATTTGTTGCTCTTTCCTGAGCAAAAGTTGAATTAGGCCCATGACCAGGTATAAATTCAATATCATTTCCAAGCGGCCATAATTTATTTTTAATAGATTCTAATAATTCTTGATGATTACCACCAGGAAGATCTGTTCTTCCGATAGAGCCCTGAAATAAAACATCTCCAACAAGAGCAAGTTTGTTTTCTTTGTTATAAAAAATTACATGACCAGGAGTATGACCAGGGCAAAAATAAGTATCTAATTTAACATCACCAATTTTAATTACATCGCCTTCATCTAGCCATCTATCAGGTGAACAGTTTTCTGACATCATGCCAAACATTTGACCTTGTTTTTTAAGCTCGTCTAGTAAAAATTTATCTGCTATATGAGGACCTTCTATCTGAATTTTTAGGATATTTGATAATTCTTGAGCACCGCCAGCATGATCTATATGCCCATGAGTTAATAATATTTTTTCTGGTATGAGATTATTACTTTTTGCAACATCTAAGAGCGTATCTATATCTCCACCCGGATCTACAAATGCGCATTTATTTGTTTGAGTGCAGATCACTATTGAAGCATTTTGGACAAAAGGTGTAACCTGAACAACTATTGTTTTTAATGATGACATGTTACTTTTTTTTAATTTTTATTTTTGAGATTGAATTATCTTCAATCTTTAAGACCTCAAATCTATATTTATTTATTTCGACACACAGATTTGCATTTGGTATTTGATCAAGATGCTCAGTAATCAAACCATTAATAGTTTTTGAACTATCTTCAGGTATTGACCAATTAACAAAATTGTTAAGATCACGAATTCGAGAGTTACCATCAGTAATAATCGAGCCATCTTTTAATTTAGTAAATTCTTTTTCTAACTCAACCTTATCACTTCCAAATTTACCTGCAATTTCTTTAAAAATATCTTCAATAGTTATTAATCCTTCTATTTCTCCATATTCATCAACAACTAAAGCCATATTTTTATCATTATCTTGAAACTCCTTAAGCTGCTTCATTAGAGCTGTGGATTGTGAAACAAAATATGTTTTTGTAAGAATATTTTGAACATTTTCTTTTGCCTCTAATCTTTCTAAAAAAGAATGAGAATTCTTTAGATGCAACGTTCCAAGCTCATTATCTATAGAATTTTTATATACAGGAAGTCTCGTATATTCAGAGGACTCAATAATTTTTTTGTTAGTTTCATAATCAAGATCTATATCAATACCAATAACTTCTGATGCGGGAGTCATAATATCTTCAACAACAAGCTCTTCCATACCAAGAATGGATGAAAGCATCCCTCTGTATTGCTTTGGAATTAAATCTCCTGACTCATCTAATAAAGTTTTGAGTTCTTGTGTATTAAGATTGTCATTATCTTTGGCGTCTTTTACATTGATATTAAAGATGCCTAAGACTATTGAGCTAATATAGTTTGTAACAGCTATTAACGGTCTCAATATATAAAGTAATGTTTTTAATAATAAGGATGATCTTTTAGCAAAACTTTCTGGTTTGACTGCCGCCATAGTTTTTGGAGTTATTTCTGAAAATATTAAAATGAAGGTAGTGAGCAAAACTGCACCAAGAAGAACATTCCCTCCAAAATAATTCAACATAATTATTGTTACTATTGAAGAAGCTAAGATGTTAGCAAAATTATTTCCAACAAGAATTGTTGCTAAAAGCAGATCAGGTTTCTTGAGAAGCTTGAGTGCTCTTTTTGCGCCTCGGTCTCGTTTTTTTGAAAGATTCTTTAGTTTAATTTTATTAGCAGCCATCATGCCAGTTTCAGATCCTGAAAAGAATGCACTAAGGATTAATAAGCTAAACAAGCTCAAAAATAAAAATAACAAAGAGGGTTCTGAATCTATCAATTAACTATTTATTAAATAAGAATTTGCAAGATACGCAAAGAGGACTGCCCACATTGAAATAAATAACCCTCTTGTTGCATATTTGATTGGAAAATTAAAAAACTTTGTACCTATTAACGTGATTAAGTATATAAACCATGCAATTATGGTGAATGAAGACTTAATAATCAAATTATTCGTAAAAATTGATTGAATTGCAAAACCTGATATTAAAGCCAAGGATAAAAATAATAATCCTACTCCCAATATTTTAAAGACAAGCTTATAACTTCTTTCTATTGGAAAAGACTCAGCATTTTCAAAAAGTCCAAGCTTTATTTTTCTAACATTCCTTTCTAATAAGACTATTTCATAATATGAAATGAACAAAATTATTAAACTTAGACCTGTTACTAAAAAATGTAATGTTGGTAATAGTGTTATAGATTGATATAAAACAAGATACATAACTATATATGAAATAGTAGATACAAAACTTGCTATATACAATGAGTTAGGTTTTTTTACTAAAACCCTAACAATAAAATATAAAACTATAGATATAGTTACTTGTGTAATAAAATTCATCTTAAAATTAGATTTTTAAAAACTTTATATATTAATACTATCAATATTATCAAGGTTACCCTAAAATACACATCTTTTTTAATATTAAGAATACAAATAGATAAATATGGTAATAATTAGATTAGCAAGAAGCGGGGCAAAGAAGAACCCTTACTACTTTATAACAGTCGCAGATGAAAGACGTCCAAGAGATGGAAAGTTCATTGAAAGACTTGGATTTTTTAATCCAAGTGCAAGCGGTCAAGAAGAAAGACTTAGGCTTGATCTTGATAAACTTAATGAGTGGGTTGCTAAAGGAGCTCAGTTAAGTGAAAGAGTTCAATCTCTTGTTAAAGAGGCAAATTTATCTCCAGAAGAATTACAAGCAAAACTTGATGCAAAAAAAGCTAAAGCTGATGCAAAAAAAGCAGCAATAGAGGCAAAGTTAGCCAAAGAAGCAGAAGAAAAAGCTGCCGAAGAAGCTGCAGCTGCTGCTGAAGAAGAAGCAGCTGAAGAAGAAGCACCTGCTGAAGAAGAAGAAGCTCCAGCTGAGGAAGAAGCACCTGCTGAAGAAGAAGCACCTGCTGAAGGAAGCTCCAGTTGAAGAAGAAGCACCTGCTGAAGAAGAAGCACCTGCTGAAGAAGAAGCACCTGCTGAAGAAGCGCCTGCTGAAGAAGAAGCACCTGCTGAAGAAGAAGCACCAGCTGAAGAAGCTCCTGCTGAAGAAGAAGCACCTGCTGAAGAAGCACCTGCTGAAGAAGAAGCACCTGCAGCTGAAGAAGCACCTGCAGAAGAAGAAGCGCCTGCTGAAGAAGAAGCACCTGCTGAGGAAGCTCCAGTTGAAGAAGAAGCACCTGCTGAAGAAGAAGCACCTGCTGAAGAAGAAGCTCCAGCTGAGGATGCACCTGCAGATGATGAAGCACCTGTGAAGAAGAAGAAGCACCTGCTGAAGAAGAAGCACCTGCTGAAGAAGAAGCACCTGCTGAAGAAGCTCCTGCTGAAGAAGAATCTGAAGAAAAAGATTCTTCAGATGATGAAAGCAAATAATAAAAATACAGAAAATTTAATTTGCATTGCCTCTATAGGCAAACCTCGAGGACTAAAGGGAGAATTCTTTCTAAACTCTTATTGCAACCCAAAAGAAAATATTCTCGAATATTCAAATTTTTATATTAAAAACAATAGTATTCCAAATTTTCAAATCGAATATATAAAAAAATTAAATAGTAAATTTTGTGCAAAAGTGACAGATATTAATGATATTGATGCTATAAAAAAATTTACCAACTCAAAAATATATATAAATAAACAAGATCTTCCTAATCTAGATGATAACGAAGCATATTGGTTTGAATTAATTGATATGGAGGTTATAGATAAAGACTCTGGAGATCTTTTGGGCAAAGTTTCTTCTTTGAATAACTTCGGGGCTCAAGACTGTTTAGAAATTAATCCTACAAAATTGTCAGTAGATGATGAGAAAAGATTAATCCCGTTTATTAGGGATGAATTTATTCAATCAATAGAAAGAGAAAAAAACATAATATATGTTAACTGGGATAAAACTTTTTGATATGCGGTTTAATGTACTTACAATTTTTCCTGAGATTTTCAATGTACTTGAATATGGGGTTATATCAAAAACATTTGATAATAATAATTCAATAAAGTGTTACGACATCAGAAAAAATGCAATAAATAAACATGGTCAAATTGATGGAAAGCTTTATGGAGGTGGTGAAGGTATGTTGATGATGCCTCAGCCATTAAAGGATACATTATTTGAAATTCCTGAAAATGATCGTGGTCATGTGGTATATCTAAGTCCACAAGGAACAAGGCTTACTCAAGATAAAATAATTGATTTATCATCAATGCAAGCATTAACAATACTTTGTGGAAGATATGAAGGAGTTGATCAAAGGTTTATTGATAAATATGTTGATGAAGAAATTTCTGTAGGGGACTTTGTTATGAGTGGTGGTGAGTATCCAGCTATATGTTTGATAGATGCTATTGCTAGGAATTTACCTGGAACAGTTGGAAATGAAGATTCTGTTAAAAATGATTCATTCTTTAATGGTTTATTAAAAGGTCCTGCTTATACAAGACCAGAAATTTTTGAAGATGATCAAGTTCCTGATGTGCTTCTTTCAGGTAATCATTCAAGAATTAGTGAATGGAAAGCCAATAAATCTCTTATTCAAACCTATTTAAGAAGACCGGACTTGATAAATAAGGTAAAATTAACAAAAAAACAAAAAAAACTCTTGGAAGAATTGGAATCTAAGGATATCCTATAGCACTTTTTAGGCGAATATAATGAATGAATCTGACAATAAAAACGTAGAAAATGAAGAAGTAGTTGCTGAAGCTGCTGAGGAAGTTTCTGAAGAATCAACTGAAGAAGTAGTTGCTGAAGCTGCTGAGGAAGTTTCTGAAGAATCAACTGAAGAAGTAGTTGCTGAAGCTGCTGAGGAAGTTTCTGAAGAATCAACTGAAGAAGTAGTTGCTGAAGCTGCTGAGGATGATAAAGAAACTCAAGAGGAAGATTCGTCTCCAGTAGTTTCTTTAAATGAAAAAACACCCTCACAAATTGTCAGTGATTTTGAATCAAATCAATTAAAAGAAGATATTCCATCATTCAGACCAGGCGATACTATTGTAGTTTCTGTTAAGGTTAAAGAGGGTGATAGAACAAGATTGCAAGCTTTCGAAGGTGTTGTAATGGGTATTAAGAAAAGAGGCCTAAATTCTTCATTTATTGTTAGAAAAATTTCAAGCGGTATTGGCGTTGAGAGAACATTTCAAACGCACAGCCCACTTATTGACTCTATAAAAGTTAAAAGAAAAGGTGATGTAAGACAATCCAAACTTTTCTACTTAAGAGACAGGTCAGGTAAATCAGCCAGAATTAAAGAAAGATTAGACTAATTAGATGATCAAAGATAATAAAAAGGATCATTTACTTAGGTCCTTTTTAGATTCTCTATATATCGAAAAAGGACTTTCAAAGAATACTGTTTCATCATACAAGAATGATATTTCATCTTTTTCTTCATGGTGTGATAAAGAACATTTAGATCGATTGAAAATAACCGATCTCAATTTAAATAATTACATTTCAAATTTATTTAGTATTGGTTTAAAAAGTTCCTCAATAAATAGGAAGATTTCTTCTATCAAACATTTCTATCTTTTTTTATTAAAGAAAAAAGTTATTAAAAACTCTCCAGCAGACGAAATTACTACTCCAAAACAAGAAAAATATTTACCAACATCAATGTCTGAAGATGAAGTTGAAAGCCTTTTAGGAAGTCCAAAATCTAGTATAAAAATAGAAAGAAGAGATAAAGCAATGATAGAAATTCTTTATGCAACTGGTATGAGAATTTCTGAGTTAGTGAATCTTAAGCTTACAGATATAGATTTTAATAGATCTGTACTTAAAGTTTTTGGTAAGGGTTCTAAAGAGCGTTTAGTACCATATGGTGAAAAAGCAGCAGAGGCTTTGAGAATATATCTTGAAGATAGAAAAAAGTTAGATTCTAAAGATGTTTTTTTAAGTAACAGAGGAACTAGAATAACTAGGGGAGCTTTTTGGCAAAGGATAAAGATTTATATTAAGCGTGAAAATCTTAAATCATCTATTTCACCCCATACACTTCGACATGCCTTTGCTACACATCTTTTAAATAGAGGTGCTGATTTAAGATCTGTACAAATTTTACTTGGACATAGTGACTTATCTACCACCCAAATATATACTCACATAGCAAAGAAACGATTAGGCGAAATTCTAAAAAAACATCACCCAAGAGGCTAAAATGAAAAAATTTAATATTTCATTTGTTTTTATTTTATTTTCCTTATTCATTGCATCCGATGAAGAGATAATCCGAAATAGTCTAGAAAAAATATTGCCTGCAGGCTCAGAAATTGAGAGCATTCAAGAATCATCTATTCCTGGACTATACTCAGTTTATTATGGTGATCTGGAACCAATATATGTTACAAAAGATGGCAATTTTTTTATTTATGGTGATATCTATAAAATAAACATAGACTCTATTTCTAATATTACAGATTTAGAGATTTCAAAAAGAAGATCTATAATCCTATCGAATTTAAAATCTAGTGAATTAATTTCATTTAAATCTAAAAATGAGAAATATAGCGTGACTGTTTTTACTGATGTGGATTGTGGATATTGCAGGAAACTTCATAATCAGATTGAAGAATATAATAAGCTAGGAATTACAATAAACTATGCTGCTTTTCCAAGATCTGGTCTAGGTACTGATTCCTTTACAAAGATGGTCAACGCTTGGTGTTCAGATAATACTAAATTAAGCTTAACAAGACTTAAAAATAATAAAGAAGTAGATGTTAATTTTTGTGACAATCAACCAGTTTCAAAACATTATGCTATTGGAAAAAAATTAGGAGTTACTGGAACCCCCGCAATTTTTTCAACTGATGGAATTTTAATACCAGGATATTTATCTCCTGAGGATTTATTAACAAAATTAAAATCATAGAGCTATGCCTGATCAAGATTTTTCTAATGCACAAAAATTACCTCCATATATTTTTGGTCAAATAAATACTTTGAAACATGAAGCAAGACTTCGTGGTGAAGATATTATAGATTTTGGGATGGGCAATCCCGATCAACCTACACCTAATGTTGTCGTTGATAAACTAATTGAAACGGTTAAAAATCCTGTTACCCATAGATATTCTCAATCAGCAGGTCTACCAAAACTTCGTTTAGCCATAAAAGATTGGTATCTAAGAAAATATAATATTCAATTAGATCAAGATTCTGAGATTGTTACATGTATGGGCTCAAAAAGAGGGTATAGCCCATCTTTCCTTAGCTACCTTATCTCAAGATGATACTGTGATAGTTCAATCACCAACATATCCTATTCATTCTTATGGTGTTGTAATTGCAGGAGCAATTTGCATTCAGTAACTTTAAAAGATGATACAGACAAGTTTCTAGATGATGTTGAGGAGGCAATCAATATTTCTAAAACCAAGCCAAAAATGATAATAATTAATTTTCCATCTAATCCAACCACGCAATCTGTAACTGTTGAATTTTTTGAAAAGATTATAAAAATTGGAAAAAAATATGATATTTGGATAATCCATGATCTTGCATATGCTGATATTGTATTTGATGAATATAAAGCACCTTCAATCTTAGAGGTTGATGGCGCAAAAGATATAGCAGTAGAATTTTTTACATTATCAAAGTCATATAATATGCCTGGATGGAGAGTTGGATTTTGTTGTGGAAATAAAAATTTAGTTCAAGCACTAACAAAAATTAAATCATATATGGATTATGGAACCTTCACCCCAATTCAAGTTGCTGCAATTAAAGCAATAAATGAATGTGATAAAGAAGTAAGTGCAATTTGTGAAATGTATGAAAGCAGAAGAAATGAATTATGTGATGGACTTAATCGTATTGGCTGGGATGTTGAAAAGCCAGTTGCTACAATGTTTGTATGGGCAAAGATACCTGAAAAATATATTAAATTAGGTTCTTTAGAATTTAGTAAATTGCTTATTGAACATGCTCAAGTTGCTGTTTCTCCTGGAGGAGGTTTTGGTGAAGATGGTGATGAGTATGTTAGATTTTCACTTATTGAGAATGAACAAAGAATTAGGCAAGCAATAAGAGGCATTAAAAACTTTTTATCAATGGAAATATAATGGAAGAATTAAAAGTAGGAATTTGTGGGTGGGGTAATGTTGCAACTGGATTATTTAGTGCGCTAGAAAATAATGCAGATATTATTGCTTCAAACTCAGGTGCTCAATTTACAGTTAGCGTCATAGGAGCAAGAAGAGACAATCCTAAATGTGATCCAGGTAATACACCTATTGAGAGAGATATATTTGATGTCATTAGTCATGATATTGATGTAGTGATAGAACTAATTGGAGGAGTTGAGGTAGCAAGAGAACTAATTATTAAAGCAATCAAGAATAAAAAACATGTTGTAACTGCAAATAAAGCTGTTATATACCATCATGGAGATGAAATCTTTAAATTAGCAAAAGAAAACGGAGTAAGAGTTCTTTTTGAATCTGCAGTTTGCGCTGGAACCCCAATTATAAAATTATTAAAAGAAGAGTTAGCTGCAAATAGAGTTTCAAAGATTTCAGGGATGTTAAATGGTACATCTAATTTTATCTTATCAAATATGGAAGAAGGTGCTGAATTTGATTCAACTCTTGAATTGGCTCAGAAAGAAGGATATGCAGAGCCTGATCCAACCTTTGATATTGAAGGTATGGACGCCGCACATAAGATTGGTATTTTATCAGCTCTAGCCTTTGGAACATCTTTGCCTCCAAAAGATTTTTATGTTGAAGGCATCACAAAAATAGAAAAAAGTGATTTTACATATGCAATGGATATGGGTTATACCGTAAAACATCTTGCAGTAGCTAAAGTTGATGAAAATCTTCTAGAGCTTAGGGCGCATCCTGCATTAATAAAGCTTGATTCACACCTTGCCAACTTAAAGGGTGTGAGAAATGGTATGGAGATAGATACGGACTTAATTGGAAAAATACATATAGCAGGCTCAGGAGCTGGACAGGAGTCAACTGCTTCTGGATTAATTTCAGACCTTATTAATTTAGCAAATTCAAAAGCTATAAATGATCAACCAGAAAACAATAATATTACTTCATATAAAGTCTCAGAATTTTCTGAACTTGTCTTTCAATATTATTTTTATATAGAAGCAGAAGATAAACCAGGTGTTATGGCATCAATAACATCTTTAATGGCATCAAAACAAGTAGGAATTGAATCAATTGTTCAAAAAGAAGAATTAGATGAAAATTGTGTTCCTATAATATTAATAACTGACCCATTTAAAGAAAGCGATCACTCAGAACTTCACAAAGAGTTATTAACTATAGAATCTGTTAAAAATATCAGATCTATTAGAATAGAATCTAACTAATAATGTTATTCCACAGCACAAGGGGTAAGGACCACAACAGAACATTTGAGGATGTTCTTATGCAGGGTTTAGCTGCAGATGGGGGTTTATTTATGCCTGATGCTTGGCCACAAGTCGATATTGAGAAAATAAAAACTCTTGATAGTTTTATTGATGTGGCCAAATGCATAGTTCCTTTATTTACAAAGTCTTCTTTCTCAGATGATGAGGTCTTGGAACTACTAGATGATACATGGCATGACTTTTCTAAAGAAAATTTTGCCACAATTCATCAGCTTGATGATACAAAATCTATTTTAGAGTTATTTCATGGACCTACAGCAGCCTTTAAAGATTTTGGACTTCAATTAGCTGCAGCATTTTTTAACAAATCATTATTAAAACAAAATAAAACGGCAATAGTACTAGGTGCAACTTCAGGAGATACTGGATCTGCTGCTATTGATGCATGTAAAAGATTTGATTCTATTAAAAGTTTTATTCTTCTTCCGGATGGAAATATGTCAGAAGTTCAAAGAAGACAAATGACCACAGTTGATAGCCCTAATGTTTTTACATTAAGAGTTAATGGAACATTTGATGATTGCCAGGATATTGTCAAACAAGCTTTTAATGAAAGGTCTTTTCTCAAAGACGATCAATTTTTATTAGCTGTTAATTCTATTAATTGGGTAAGAATTATTGGCCAAATTTGTTACTATTTTTATGCCTCATTAAAAACTAAATCAATTGAGAGAGCCCCTCAATTTTTCTGTTCCAACTGGAAATTTTGGAAATGTATTTGCTTGTTATTCTGCATACAAAATGGGCATGCCTTTAAATAAAATATTGGTAGCTGTAAATGATAATAATATTCTGCATAGATTTTTTTCAGATAATGATTATTCAAAATCTAAAG
This sequence comes from Gammaproteobacteria bacterium, assembly GCA_038142505.1. Taxonomy (GTDB): domain Bacteria; phylum Pseudomonadota; class Gammaproteobacteria; order Magnimaribacterales; family D2472; genus SCGC-AAA076-P13. The sequence goes on from JAYQKD010000002.1 coordinate 89,355, forward strand.
TGTCAGAAACTCTTTCACCTAGCATGGATATAAGTATTGCAAGTAATTTTGAAAGATTGCTTTATGATTTTTATGCAGAAAGAGACTCGTCAATTTGCGATCAGTTTTATAGAAACTTTCCTAAAACTCCAATTAATCTAGAAAAACACATGTGGGAGAAATCTAAGGATCTCTTTATGAGTTACTCAGTCGATGATGTTTCTACAGTTAAAGCAATGAAAGATACTTATGCTTCTTATAACTATTTAATTGATCCCCACACAGCTGTAGCAATTGAAGCAGTTGATCAAATTAATGAAAAACTTAATGGAAACACATTAATTCTATCTACAGCTCATCCAGCTAAATTTCCTGAAATTATTAAGGATGCAGATTTAGAATTATCAGAAATACCCAAGACTCTTTTAGATGTATATAATTTAAAAGAAAGAGCCACATATATGCCTGCATCCAAAGAATTAATTTTTGATTTTATAATTAAGAATAATTTATAAAATGGATTCCTCAGAACTTAAGAATAGCCTCAATGATCTAAAAATACGCCTAGACGATATTAAAGATGGTGTTTTTGACATTAACTCAAAGAAAAACGACTTAAAGAAATTGAGAGCGAGCTTTCTAAAGAAGAAATTTGGTCAGATTTAGATTTATCCCAAAAAATTAGTAAAGAAAAAACAGCTCTTGAAAAAACATTAAATTCATTCAAATCCGTTGAGGAAAAAGTTACTGATGGTCTTATGTTCATTGATATTGCTGAAGAGGAGGGAGATGATAAATCTATATCTGAAATATTGGATAGCTTCAAAAGTATAGAAGAGTCTGTTGTTGAACTTGAGTTTAGTAAGATGTTTACAAATAAAATGGATTCTGCATCGGCTTATGTAGAAATTCAATCTGGATCAGGAGGTACTGAAGCTCAAGATTGGGCTGAAATGTTACTTAGAATGTATACAAAGTGGTCTGAAGGCCGAGGTTTTAATTCTGACTTAATTGAAATTTCTCATGGCGATGTTGCCGGCATTAAATCTGCAACATTGCATGTAAGCGGTGAATATTCTTATGGTTGGTTGAGAACTGAAACTGGAATACATAGATTGGTAAGAAAGTCACCCTTTGACTCTGGCAGTAGAAGACATACATCTTTTGCATCTGTTTTTATTTCTCCTGAAGTTGATGACTCTATTGAAATAAATATAAACAATGCTGATATAAGAGTTGATACATACAGAGCATCAGGTGCTGGAGGTCAACATGTTAATAAAACTGATTCTGCTGTGAGACTTACTCACATGCCAACTGGAGTTGTTGCTCAATGCCAAAGTGATAGATCTCAGCATAAAAATAAAGAAAATGCCCTTAAACAATTAAAATCTAAGTTATACGAGTTAGAATTACAAAAACAAAACCAAGAAAGACAAGAATTGGAAGAAAGTAAATCAGACATAGGTTGGGGAAGTCAAATAAGGTCATATGTTTTAGATCAATCTAGAATAAAGGATCTAAGAACTGGTTATGAAACAGGAAATACATCGGCGGTTTTAAATGGTGATCTCGATGAATTTATGAAAGCAAGTCTTAAAGCAGGAGTATAAATGGCTGAAGAAAATATTGGTGGAGAAGAGGGTATTATTGAAGAAAGAAGGAAAAAACTTCAACTCCTTAGAGATAAAAATACAGCATATATAAACGACTTTTTAAAAGAGCATTATGCTCATGATCTTCATGGTCAATATGATGAGCTTTCAAAAGAAGATCTAGAATCAAAAAATGTTGATAATATTTCTGTTGCTGGAAGAATTGTGCTCATGAGGGTAATGGGTAACGCGAGTTTTGCCACCATAAGAGATTCTAGTGGCGATATTCAGATTTATGTGAGTAAAAATACTGTAGATATTGATATATATGAAGATTTTAAAACTTGGGATTTAGGAGATATTGTTGGTGTTAAAGGAAAATTATTTAAAACAAAAACAAATGAGCTAACAATTGAAGCTAGTGCGGTCAGCTTGATTACAAAATCAATAAGACCTATGCCTGACAAATTTAAAGGTCTTGCCGATATTGAGACAAGATATAGACAAAGATATCTTGATTTAATGAGTAACGAAAACCAGAAGCAAGTATTTTTAAATAGGTCAGCTATTATTGAATCATTAAGAGAGTCTCTTAAAGATAGAAATTTTGTTGAAGTAGAAACACCTATGATGCATCCAATACCAGGCGGTGCTGTGGCAAGGCCATTTGTTACTAAACATAATGCTTTAGATAGAGAGTTATTTTTAAGGATAGCTCCTGAGCTGTATTTAAAAAGACTTTTAGTAGGTGGTTTCGAGAGAGTTTTTGAAATTAATAGAAGTTTTAGAAACGAGGGCTTATCAACAAAACATAACCCAGAATTTACTATGCTTGAGTATTATGAGGCTTTTACAACTCTAGAAAATACCATTGAATTTACTGAAAACATGATCAAAAAAGCATGTGAGCTTATTAATAATTCATTAAATATATCTTGGGGAGAAGATCAAATTAATCTATCAAAATTTAGAAAAGCAAAACTTGCCGATCTAGTTTTAGAACATAATAATTCAATTAGTGAAGATCAAATAGCAAAAATGGGTGGCAAAGAATTGCTTGAATTATTTGAATCAAGTGTAGAAGAAAATTTAATTGAACCAACTTTTGTCATTGGTTATCCTGTTGAAGTTTCACCTCTTTCAAGAAGAAATAATGAAAATCCAGAAATAGCTGATAGATTTGAACTATTTATTGGCGGTAAAGAAATAGCTAATGGCTTTTGTGAATTAAATGACCCAGATGATCAAGCTGACAGATTTAGAGAACAAGTCAAAGCCAAAGACACTGGCGATAAAGAGGCTATGTCATTTGATGAAGATTACGTAACTGCACTAGAGCATGGAATGCCTCCTGCAGTTGGAGTGGGTATTGGAATTGATAGATTGGTAATGATGATTACCAACCAAACATCAATAAGAGATGTTATTTTATTCCCTCAATTAAAATCTTAAGAATTACCTGAAGGTATATCTTTGTATGGCATTCCCTTATCGGCTCTTGCATCTTGAGGAAGTCCAAGCACTCTTTCTGCAATGATATTCTTGAGAATCTCATCAGTACCACCAGCAATTCTTAATCCAGGAGCACCAAGCCAAGCATTCTGAAAACTTTGTATTTCAGGATCATCTGTTTTTAACATACCGGCCATATCAAGCGAGTCCATCCCAAAGGCACCAATATTTTGTAATTTATTTGCACTAACTATTTTAGTTATTGAAGCTTCTGGTCCAGGTGTTTCACCTCTTGATAAGGCAGACATAGTTCTAAGTTTAGTATTTTTTAATCCATTAGCTTCACAGTACCAATCTGCAATAGATGATCTTACTGATTTGTTATTTATAAGAGGCTCACCAGAATCATCTTGTTTTTTTGCCCATCTAAAAGCATCTTCAACATCAGCTCCATTAGCATCACCAACCGCAAGCCTTTCGTTCATAAGGGTTGTTATGGCAACTTTCCAGCCATCACCAACATCTCCAAGCCTTTGAGAGTCAGGTATAACTACATCAGTAAAATAAACTTCATTAAAACTTGAACCGCCTGTAATTTGTTTAATTGGTTTTACTTCAATGCCTGGAGATTTCATATCTAAAAAGAAAAATGTCATCCCTTTATGTTTTTCAAGATTTGGATCATGTCTTACAACTAAAATTCCATAATCTGAAAAATGTGCTCCAGAGGTCCATACTTTTTGACCATTAATAATCCAATTATCCCCATCTTTTACAGCTTTACTTCTCAAACCTGCAACATCTGAGCCTGCTGATGGCTCTGAAAAAAGCTGGCACCATATTTCTTTACCTTCCGCCATTGCTGGAAGATATCGAGCTTTTTGCTCATCAGTTGCGTATTCCATCATTACTGGCCCAGCCATACCTAAACCAATTTCAAAAATACCTTTCGGGACATTAAACTTTGATTCTTCTTCAGCCCAAATAATTCTTTCAATAGCAGAGGCACCAATACCACCAAATTCCTTTGGCCAATGTAACATGGCCCAACCAGCATCATATTTCTTTTTCTGCCAGTCCTTAGCAACTTGTAAAAAATCAATATTTGCAAATTCGTTTTTTTCGACACCTGTTTTAAGTTTGGCATTTTTTTCCAGCCATTCTCTACAGGTCTTTCTAAATTTTGCTTGTTCAGGCGTATCTTTAAAATCCATAATTTTTCCTAGTTTATATTTGATTGTTCTAAGTTAGAAACAAGTTTTTCTTTCCAATTAGCGAGTGAGCCAATATTTAATGAAAGTAGTTTTGATCTTTTGTAAAAAAGATGACAGTCATATTCCCATGTGAACCCATTACCACCATGAGTTTGTATATTTTCTTTTGAACATAACTCATAAGCTTTTGTTGCACTTACTCTGGCAGTTGCTGCAGCTACGGGTAAATCTGAAGATTCTGATGACAATGCCCAAGCAGCATAGTAAGAATTAGATTTAGCCAAAGTTAAAGCAACATACATATCTGCTAACTTATGTTTAATACCTTGATAAGAACCAATTGGTTTTCCAAAGGCATATCTTTCATTAGCATAATTTACTGCCATGTCTAATGCAGCTTGCGAACCCCCAATTTGCTCAAAGCTAAACAATACAGCTGCTTGATTAATAATTGATTCATATAAAATCCAACCATTACCTTCATCTCCAATAAGTGTACTTGGCGTTTGTTTCATTTCTATCGAATAGTGACCTCTACTACCATCAATATTTTCAACTTGATTGATTGAGACTTCTTTACAAGATAAATCAACCAGCCTCAAGTCTATTCCTTTTGAAGATTTGCAGACAATAATTGAATGAGTGGCAGCTTCACAATCAGGAACTGCAATTTTTGTACCTGAAATTAATTCATCTGATACTTCAGTTTTAATATTGTTATTTGTTGGAGCTAAAAAATCTTCAGTAACTGCTATCGTACCAACTACCTCTCCAGTTACTAGCTTGGGTAGTATTTCCTTTTTAAGTTCCTCACTACCATATTTAATTAAGGCCTCAGTAAATAAATAAACTGATGACGAGAAGGGCACTGGTGCAAGATGTCTGCCTAATTCTTCAGCAATTACACATAGCTCAAGATGGCCAAGGCCTAATCCATCATATTCTTCAGGAATTCTTATGCCCGTCCAACCTAATTCAATTATTTTTTGCCATAAATCATTATCAAACGATTCCGAGCCTTCTAATACTCCTCTGGATCGTTTTACACTTTCTTCTTTTTCAAGAAATTTTTTTGCTTCACTTTGAAGGAATTTTTGATCATCTGAAAAATCTAAATTCATATAAACCCTTATAGTTATTGTAAAATATATTATAGGACGATAAGTTAACGACGCTACTGTTCAAAAATATAGCATATAGCGATAATTTTTTACATTTAAATGAATAAAGATATAAGACCAGATAAAACATCACCAGCATACTTAAAAAAAACAAAATCTGGAGGCTTGTTTGTAGGTTTTCTTTATGTTCTTTTATTTATGAGTATTTTAGGTCTTGGTATTTGGCAAAGCTTTGAGTCAAGTTATACAGACGCCAAAATAAAAACTAACGAAGATAGATTGGCTATCATTGAAGAACAAATGAATATAGCTGATGAGGTTAATAACGATTCTTTAACAGATATATCTTCTTCCATTCAATTTCTTGATAAAGAAGTTCGTAAGTTATGGGACCTTAGTAATAAAAGAAATAAAGTTAATATATCTAAATTATTAGCTTCAACAGCTGAAATAGAAGCATCAATAACTCAAATAAATGAATCACTTGATAAGTATAAAACTGATTTATCTTCCAATACTAAGAAAATTAATAAACTTGAGCCTTCTTTAAGTAATATCAATGATATACAGCTAACATTGAAAACTATAGAAACTCAATTAATCTTAGTTGATGACTCTGTCCAAGCTTTAAATAATTATAAAAAACAATTAAATCAATCAATATTAGAAATTCAAACAGAAATATCAGCTTTACAGCAACTAGAAAAAATTGAAGAACCTCTAAATTGACAATACTGCAATAAATGTTAGTTTTATAGCTATATGAACAGAACTGTTTTACAAATATTTCTCTTATTAGCCTTTATTCCACTGGCGATATTAGTGGGTTATGGTGTTTTGGTAGTTGCACCTATTTTTTGTTGCTTTCTTGCAATCAATTCCTACAAATTTAAAAACTACAAAGAAATGTATATTTGGATGGGGGTTGGTGCCTTGTCATTCATTTTAGCCTTATATATGCTAGGGGTATTATGATTTTATTAAAAATTATGATTTTCTGTATCTCAGCACTTGCAATGATAGCTGGAATAGTAACGATGGTATCACCAGATGTAAATACTGTTTTTTTACCAGTAGTTGTAGAGGGTGTTCAGGAGTCACATTTTGCTAGATCATATGCTGGATTTGTTGCAGCAGTTGGTTATCTGGCTATGAGATTTTTATATTCCTCATCAAAAGTTCAAGTTGGTACAGTCGTCTTGTATATTATTTTTGTAATGATGATTTCAAAAATGTTTAGCTTTATTTACGATGGTTATACAACTGTTGCAGTTATATCTTTCTTTATGGGTGTTGTATTTGCAATTGGCCTATATGCCGTGCAAAAAGCAAGAAAAAATCAGCTTGATTATAATTTGTAAATTTTACAATTAACCTTTCCATAAAATATTAATAGTCTATATAATGCTTCAATCCGGGGATGTGGTGGAACTGGTAGACACGCTTGGCTTAGAACCAAGTGCCGCAAGGCGTGGGGGTTCGACTCCCTCCATCCCTACCAAATTTAGTTGAAAAGTTTACAAAATTAAATTTCTATATATACTTAGCATCGATGAATAACTATTTAACACAAGAAAGACGGGTTTCAGCTTTGTAGCTGGATCTATCCTATTGTGAATTAGACCCAGCTTATGCTGGGTTTTTTTTATTTTAAAAAAAGTAATTATGAAAAATTTTATATCTACAACAGACTGGACGAAACAGGAGCTTCAAGATATTTTAGATTATGCAAAAGATCTTAAGATTAATAGGTTTAATAACGCATTAAAGAATAAATCTGTAGCTCTTTTATTTTTTAATCCATCAATGAGAACAAGAACCAGTTTTGAATTGGGTGTGCAGGAACTTGGTGGTTATGCTGTAGTCCTTCATCCTGGAAAAGATGCATGGCCCATTGAATTTAAGCTCAACTCAATTATGGATGAAGATTCTGAAGAGCACATAATAGAAGTTGCAAAGGTACTTTCAGATTACTGTGATTTAATTGCGATAAGAGCATTCCCTAAATTTATTAATTTAGAAGAAGATTTATCTGACAATGTAATTAATAGTTTTGCAAAATATGCTTCTGTTCCAGTTATTAATATGGAAACTATTACGCATCCCTGCCAAGAATTAGCACATATTCTAACAATGCAAGAAAACTTGGGCGATCTTACTGGTAAAGATTATCTTTTAACATGGACATATCACCCAAAACCTTTGAATACAGCAGTAGCAAATTCTTCTTTATTAATTGCAAGTAAATTTGGCATGAACGTAAAGCTATTATGCCCATCAGAAGAATATATTCTTCATGAGAATTATATTAATGAAGCAGAAAAGAACTGTGCATCAAATAATATGAAATTTGAAATCACACATGATATAGATTATGGCTATGGAAATGCAGATATTGTTTATGCAAAAAGCTGGGGTTCTCTGTCTTACTACGGCAATCCTGAAGAAGAAAAACTTGTTAGAGATAACTTTAAACATTTCATAGTTGATGGAGAAAAAATGTCAAAAACAAATAATGCTCTATTTAGTCATTGTTTGCCGTTAAGAAGAAATATCAAAGCAACAGATGAAGTAATGGATTCAGATTATTGTGTTGCTATTCAAGAGGCAGGCAATAGAATGCATGTTCAAAAATCACTACTTTCAACTTTACTAAAGGAATAATAAAAATGAAAAAAATTGTTTTAGCATTTTCTGGTGGATTAGATACTAGTTTTTGTGTCCCATATCTTATTGATCAAGGTTTTGAAGTACATACTATCTTTGTTAATAGTGGAGGCACATCTGCAAATGAAGAAAAAAAAATATCAAAGAGAGCATATGAATTAGGAGCAAAAAAACATATAAATGTGAGTATTGAGACAAGTCTCTGGAAGGAGATAATTAAACCACTGGTTTGGTCTGGATCTTTATATCAGGATAAATATCCAGCACTTTGTTCTGACAGATATCTAATTGTTTCAGAAGCAATAAAGCTTTGTAAGAAATTGAATACAAAGTATATTTCTCATGGCTGTACAGGTATGGGTAACGACCAGGTTAGATTTGATTTATCTATTCAAGCATTTGGAAATTACAAAACAATTACACCAATCAGAGAAATACAGAATAAAGTTACTGATGTAAGAGGGTACGAGCAAGAATATCTTAAGAATAAGGGATTTAAAGTCTCTACTCTTCATACCAAGTATAGTATTAATGAAAATCTTATGGGCGCTACTGTTTCTGGTTCAGAAATTGATGATTGGAAAGAACCATCAAAAGAAAGTTATATTCTTTGTAATACGCCAGATAAATATCCATCAAAACCCAAAAAGCTCGAAATAGAATTCTCTAAAGGCGAAGCTAAAAAAATAAATGGTAAATCTATGAAAGGACCAGATTTGCTAAGAATGTTAAATAAAATAGGTGGTAAATATGGAATTGGAAGAGAGTTATTTGCTGGAGATACTATTATAGGTATCAAAGGTAGATTTCTATTTGAATCACCTGGTATATCTATTTTACAAAGGTCGCATAGAGCATTAGAAGAAGCTATTTTTACTGATAAACAAAATAATTTTAAGCCACTTATTGGTAAAAGATGGGTAGAGCTTGTTTACGGAGGATTTTATTTTGATCCTTTAACTAAAAATCTTGAAAATTTTCTTGAGGATATTCAAAAACCAGTAACTGGAAAAGTAACAGTACTTTTAACTGCTGGAAAAGTTGAGGCTGTTGCAGTTGATTCTAAAAAGATTTTGGTAAGTAAAGACGCTGTATATGCTCAGTCTGCATCATGGGGTGTTGAAGAGTCAGAAGGCTTTATAAAGCTGCTTGGAAAAAGTACATCGACATGGACAGAAATTAATAAAAAATAATTGAAAATGAAGAAAAGTTATAAAAAAGATACTATCTTAAAGCTGCTCAGTAGCATGAGTAGCGAAAAAGAAATTAGAAAATATCTAGATAGGTTTTCTTCTGATGATTATAGATTTGCTGTAATAAAAGTTGGTGGTGCAGTAATTCAAAGCGATCTTGAAAACTTAGTTTCATCATTAGCTTTTTTAAATGAAGTTGGTCTCAGACCAATAATTGTCCATGGTGGAGGACCTAAGTTATCTGAGGAACTTAGATAAAAGAAAAATTGAATTTTCTTTTTTAAACGGCCAAAGAGTAACTACAAAAGACGTATTAGATGTAGCCTATGAAATTTTTAGTGGTGAAAATAAAAAAATTGTATCTGCCCTTAACGATCAACATGTAAATGCAATCCCAGTTATAGGTGATGTATTTAGTTGTAATATTGAGAATAAGGATCTTGGCTATGTTGGTCAGATAAAAGAAACTAATTCTAATAAAATCAAAGATATTATTTCCTCAGGAGGTATACCTGTTATCGCACCAATTGGGTATACAGAAGAGCATCAATTAGTAAATATTAATGGAGACAAAGCAACCCTAGCTTTGGCAAAAGAAATAGTTCCAGATAAAGTAATTTTCTTAAGTGAAATAGGTGGTATTTTTGATGGTAACGATAAGTTAATTTCTAATATCAATATTAAAGATGACTATAACAAGCTCATGGCCCAAGGCTGGCTTCACTCAGGAATGAAATTAAAGTTAGAGCAAATTAAATTATTATTAGATTCTCTTCCAAGTAATAGTTCTGTATCTATAACAAAACCTCTTCATCTCAATAGAGAGCTATTTACTGATGCTGGCTTTGGAACTCTAGTTAAAGCCGGACACCAAATAAATAAATTAAAATCTTTAAATAATGACCAAATTAATGTTTTAGTTTCAATACTAGAATCCGCTTTTAAAGGCACTTTAAGTAAAAATTATTTTGAAAATGATGATAAAGAATTTTACATAAGTGAATGTAATAGATCTTCCATAGTTATAACGTCTTACCAAGATATTGCATACATGGATAAGTTTGCTGTGATTAATTCAGCAAGAGGAGAGGGTCTTGGAAACGCTATGTGGAATAAAATGCTTTCTGAACATAAGAAAATCTTTTGGAGATCAAGAGCAAGTAATGCAATAAATAATTTTTATAAAGACGTCTGTGATGGCTTTCAAAAATCTGATGAGTGGAATATTTTTTGGATTGGTATTAATGATTTAGATGAACTTACTGCATGTATTAATTATGCTGTAAATCAACCAGCAACAATTTCATATGAAAACTAGTTTTAACATTTCTATTCTTGGTGGTAGGGGCTATGTTGGCCAAGAGATAATTAAGATTATCAATAACCATCCTAATTTTTTTATATCAGACATTTACTCCAAAACTTCACAAGGGAAGTTGGTTGATGATTACACTAAGTCAAAGAGTCTCACCTATAAACTATTAGACAGTCCAGATAAATTAGATTTTACAGATATTGATATTGTAATTATGGCTTTATCAAATAATGAATCTTCTGATTATATTAAATGCATTGAAGAACATGATCCTAATATTATTATTATTGATATTAGTGCTGATTATAGATTTGATGATGGATGGGCATACAAATTGCCAGAGGTATCTGCTCAAACTAAAGACAAAAGGATTAGCAACCCAGGCTGTTATGCATCTGCAATACAATTTTCTTTATTTCCAATAAAGCATCTGATAGATGGGAAAGTAAGTTGTATGGGTATTTCTGGCTATAGTGGCGCAGGGGCAACTCCAAATGAAAAAAATAACCCAGATAACCTTGAAGGAAATATTATTCCATATTCATTATCTGGGCATATTCATGAAAAGGAAGTAATGAAGCACTGCTACGAAAAAATATCTTTTAGCCCTCATGTAGCTAATTTTTTTAGAGGCATTCTTATAACGTCTCATATTCAGCTAACTCAAAAATCATCAAGTTCTGAAATATATGATCTGTATAAGAGCTTTTATAAAGACAAGAAACTGATACAAGTGATAAAAGAAATACCAATGATTAATAAGGTATCTAATAGTCATTATGTATATATTGGTGGCTTTGAAGTAGATGAAAGTGGATATGGCTTAACAGTATGCTGCACTTTAGATAATTTATTAAAAGGTGCTGCTACACAAGTAATACAAAACCTAAATCATGCTTGTAGTCTTGATCAATTAACAGGAATTAATTATGAATAAAAAAATATGGAACACTTCAGGTGTAAAAGTATCAGACGAAATATCTTCATTTTTAGCCGGTGAAGACATAGAGCTTGATAATTCTATTTTTATATATGATATCGATGCAACTATCGCCCATATTAAAGGGCTTCAATCAATCAATGTTCTGAAAAAAAATGAATTTAATAAGACTCAATAAATCACTAAAAGAGCTTAGAAAGAAATTCTTAGAGGGCTCTTTTAAACTGACCAAGAAGTATGAAGACTGCCATTCTGCTATTGAATTTTATTTAACTAAAGAATTAGGAGATCTTGGAAAGAAAGTTCATACAGGTAGAAGTAGAAATGACCAAGTTCTTGTAGCTATGAGACTATTTGCAAAAAATAATCTACAGGATTTTAAAAAACTAAATCAATCTATTGCTAAAACATTTTTACAAATGGCAAATAAATATGAACATATTCCTATGCCTGGATACACTCATCTTCAAAGAGCAATGCCTTCTTCATGGGGTTTATGGTTTAGTTCTTATGCCGAGTCATTTATCGATAATATAGATTTAATTAATAGCACCATTGACTGGATAGACTCAAATCCTCTCGGCAGCGCTGCTGGCTATGGAGTTGCTCTTCCTTTGGATAGAAAAACGACAACAAAGGAATTAGGATTCAAAAGAGTGCAATTAAATAGCTTATATACTCAAAATAGTAGAGGTAAGTATGAGATGCAAGTTATCAATACTTTAAAACAATCTATGCTTGATGTAAGAAAGTTTGCATGGGATATGAGCCTTTTTATGTCGCAAGAGTTTAATTTATTAACTATTGATAAAGCATATTTAACTGGTTCTTCGATTATGCCAAATAAACACAATCCTGATGTTATTGAGATTCTAAGAGCTAATTACTCAATTTTAGCTGGCCAAGCATCAGAGTTAGAAAATATCATATCTCTTCCAAGTGGTTATCATAGAGATCTTCAACTAACAAAGAGAAGTTTAGTTTCTAGTTTTGATATTTCCTTAAAATCTTTAAGCATCCTCCCAAAGCTTATTAAGTCTATCAAATTAAATAAAAAGAATTCATTAGAATATATTGATAATGAAATGAAAATGACAGATAAGGTTTACGCTTTAGTAAACGAAGGAACGCCTTTTAGAGATGCTTACAATAAAGTAAAAAATTCTAATGATTTGTCACAATTTTCAGAAACAACTAGATCTAATTATTCGGAAGGATCTCCAGGAAACTTGAAGTTAAATGTTCTTGAAAAAAGATTGTCTAAACAAAGATAATCTTTCAATTAAAAGTTAACATAAGTATTAATGATGATACCAATTAGATTTAGGCTAGTCCTAATGTCTTTCCTAGCAGTTTTTATATGCTACATAGATAGAGTTAATATCTCTGTTGCAATTATTCCTATGCAAGAGCAATTTGGGTGGAGTGAAGCTCAAACAGGCATCATTTTTTCAATTTTTTATATCGGATATGTTCTTACAATGATACTTGGAGGAATTTTAGCTGATAAATATGGCGGTAAGACTGTTCTAGGAGTAGGAGTGTTACTTTGGTCAATATTTACAATGCTCACTCCTTTTTTTGCATACAACGGTTTTCTTGCATTGTTGTTTATAAGAGTCCTGATAGGATTAGGCGAGGGTATCACTTTTCCATCTTGGCATTCTTTGTACGCGAGATGGATCCCATTTAATGAGAGGACAAGGTCGATTGCTATTACAAATAGTGGTATTTCTGCAGGTACAATTTTTGGTTATGTAGCAACGGCGCTAATAATTGCTTCATATTCATGGGAATGGGTGTTTTACTCTTTTGGAATACTTGGGTTGATTTGGTTCATATTTTGGCATAAAAATTTTACTTCAGATCCTCAGGACCACGAACATATATCTTCAGAAGAATTAGAATTAATTAAATCAGAAGCTCCTGCAGACTCCAAAGCAAGCAAACTGCCATTACGAAAATTACTTACCAATCTTCCTTTTATAGCAATTACAGTAGCTACGTTTTGTAATAATTGGGCATTATTTACCTTTATTTCATACTTACCTAAATACGTTAATAGTCCCATCTCAACTGGTGGTTTAGGTATTGAATTAGATTCAGCGATATTTATCATAATGATACTTATACCAAGTATTGTTTCAGTTTTAGCTTTAATTTCTGGAGGTTATTTAGCAGACTCGTTAATTAAAAAAGGATTCCAGGTGTTAAGAGTAAGAAAAACTGTAAATACAATAGGTTTTCTTGGTGGTGCGACCTGTCTTTCAATGATTCCATTTCAAGATTCTCATATATCTATTATTATTTTATTGTCTTTTACGAATGCTTTTAGTGGAATTGCTGTTGGAGGTTATGGTGTAAATCATGCTGATTTGGGTCCAAAATATACTGGTTCTATTGTTGGCTTTGCAGGTGGTATTGGGATGATTGCTGCGATTATAAGTCCTTTTGTTGCTGGGCTGATATTAGAGCTTACAGGATCATGGTTTTTAATATTTAATATAAGTACCTTTGTTTTGGTATTTGGAGGGCTATTTTATTTATTTTTTGCTGATACTAAAATTCAGTTTGAATAATTGATATTTTGATACATTTTCATCAGTGGAATATAATGATTAATGGAAACAAAATTAGAAATAGCAAAAAACTGGCTTCCTAGATACACGGGTATGCCCTTAGAACAATTCGGTGAATATATTCTTATCACCAATTTTAAAGATTATGTGACGAAATTTGCAGAAAGATTTTCTTCTGAAATCTATGGAGAAGGAAAGGCAATGCAGGCTTCAACAAATAAAGATGGCTTAACAATTATTAATTACGGTATAGGATCTCCTAATGCAGCAACTATAATGGATTTATTAGTTGCCGTTAGTCCAAAAGGAGTCTTATTTCTAGGAAAGTGTGGCGGTCTAAAAGGACTCTTCTGAGATTGGGAATTTCATTTTACCAATTGGAGCAATTAGAGGTGACGGAACTTCAAATGATTATTTTCCTCCGGAAGTACCAGCACTACCATCATTTAAATTACATAAATTTGTATCTGATATTATTGTAGAAAAAAATAGTGACTATCGAACTGGTGTAATTTTTACAACCAATAGAAGAGTGTGGGAGCATGATAAACGCTTTCTGAAAAGATTAAAAAAAACAACAGCTATTGGAGTAGATATGGAAACAGCTACTGTTTTTTCAGTTGGACATTATAATGAAATTGCTAGGGGAGCTTTATTGCTTGTATCTGATGTTCCTTTAACACCAGAGGGCGTAAAAACAGAAACCTCTGATATAGCAGTCACTCAAAAATGGGTTGACCTTCACTTAGAGATTGGAATAAAAGCAATGACTGACATTGGGCAAAGTGGTGAAGAAATCAAGCATTTCAAATACTAGATATTATTCACTCTTTAAATTTTGGAAATAGTTAAAAATATCTTGTTGTTTTCTATCTCTAGCAGTCGTCCATTCTTTTGTTGAACTGCTATTTAATAAATTATTATTTTTATCAAACACAAGAACTCTTGGAACTCCTTCTTCTTTTGGGATATTGAAATATTCCATCAAATTCATGTTTATTTCATATCTACCAACATCAATATGAAGAACTTCATAGTGTTTATCTAAAAACTTTTTAATGGTTGGTAAATTAAAAGTTCCAGCTAGTACTCTACAGTCACCACACCAATTGCCACCAAAAATAATTATTGGTTGCTTTGAGTTATTTATAGTTTTATTTATAAATTTTTGAATATCTTTCTCTGTATATTCTTTTTTATTATAAGGAAGGGGAAGTGGCATTTTTAATACCTCATCTTTTGGAAGCTCAATATAATCTGCATCTATATTCATACAAAATACTAAAAAAAATGAAAAAAAGATTTTTTTAATTAACTTCATTGTGATAATTTTATATTACAACCAGTTAACAAAAAAGGAGTGCAAAAATGATAATGCTTAAGAAATTTTATTTAGTTTTTATGGGGCTTACATATTTTGCTATTGGTGCTTGGGCAATAATAGACCCTGGCTTCACAGATGCTGTTGGCTTACAAGTTACATCTGATATTGGTTATTCAGAAATAGCTGGAATATATGGAGGTTTAAATCTTTGTATTGGATCTATGTGTTTAATTGGCTTATTTAAAGAGTATATTGGAATATTCTCTATTAAGTTTTTAACTTTTCTAACCGGTTCTATTGCTTTTGGCAGGATAATCTCCTCAGTACTTCCAAACATGCCTGGCTTTTTTAACACCTTCTTTATATTTGAGGTTTGTGCCTGCTTGATTGGATTATTGTTGATAAACTCAACAAAAAAATCAGATCAGATTGCTTAGTTTTAAAATATATCCTAGATAGCCTGCAACAAAAATACATCCAATAAGTTTAATTACTTTTAAATTAAATCTCGAAGAGGAGTATGTTGCTGTAATCAATATAAATAATATTGATGTTACGGATAAAACAAGGAAGTCTCTCGATAGAATATTTGATTCAAAAGTTACATCTGAAAACATTCCAATTATAGGAACCACTAGTGCAATATTCATAACATTTGAACCAATTACATTACCAATCACCATATCATTTTTATTTTTAATAATTGCTGATATCGTTGCTGCAAGCTCTGGCAAGCTAGTCCCAATAGCAATGATAGTTAACCCAATAATTACTTGAGGAACATTTAAGATAGTTGCTATTTTTTCAGCATTAACAACAGCATAATTTGATCCGATAATCAGCGCTAAAAGTCCAAATATCAGCAAAAGAGTTGTTTTTCCTGTTTTTATATTTGAATTATCAGACTCGTCTATTTTGTCAGGTATCCTAAAAAGATATGTGAAATACATGAATGCAGCAAATACAAATAAAAACTCTATACTTTCAGCTTTTGTAATTTTTAAATCTTGCAATCCTAAGCCAAGGACTACCACTGCTAAGATAAATGGAATAAATTGGATTGGGTTTGTTTTGGTTGGCTGCATTGAAATACCAATACAAGAGACACCAAAAATTAATGCAATATTTGATATATTTGACCCAACCACAGCACCCATAGCAATAGATTCCGTTCCATTTAGCACTGATGAAATACCAACAAATATTTCAGGAGCAGAGGTTCCAAGGGCTACAATTGTTAACCCAATAGTTAATTCACTTAAACCAAGCTTTTTTGCAATCAAAGATGAATTATCAATAAATTTATCTGCCCCCCATATCAAGACTGATAATGAAATGATTAATCCTATTAGATGATAAAAAATCATTGCCTATTCTAACATTTATAATTTAGTTTATTTGATGTGTTTTATTGCGCATTTGAAGATAATATAAAACGTATCGTTTTTAAGTATTCAATATATAATTTATATAAAATTTATAGGAACAAAAATGGAAATCAATAATTTATTCAGTGTAAAAAATAAGGTAGCTGTAGTTACTGGAGGATCTAGAGGTATAGGAGAAATGATTACAGCTGGGTTTCTTGCAAATGGAGCAAAGGTTTATATTACAGCAAGAAAAGCACCCGCTTTAATTGAAAAAGCTAAAGAGCTCTCAGAAATTTATGGTGGAGAATGTATTCCATTTCCATGCGATCTGAGCACTTCAGATGGCATTGATTCATTTACAAATATGATTGCAGATAAAGAAGATGGTATTGATTATCTTATAAATAACGCAGGTGCAGCATGGGGAGAGCCATTTGAAAGTTTTTCAGAAGCAGGATGGGATAAAGTTATGGACTTAAATGTAAAAAGCCTTTTTTTCTTAACACAGAAAATGAAACCATTGCTTGCAAAAAAAGCTACACTTGAAGATCCATCTAGAGTAATAAATATTGGATCGATTGATGGATTAAATGTTCCTGGATTCCCAACTTTTTCATACAGCACATCAAAGGCTGCGGTTCATCATTTAACAAGACACCTTGCTGCTCAACTTGTTTCAGAAAATATTGTTGTAAATGCAATAGCGCCAGGCCCATACCCAAGTGCTATGTTGGGTTCAGCAGTTAACTCTGATTATTCTGAAATAGAGAAACATAATCCAAGAAAAAGAACTGGTAGCCCAGAGGATATTGCAGGATTGACTATATTCTTATGTTCAAGAGCAGGTGCATATGTTGTTGGTGAGACTATTGCTTCAGATGGAGGTCTTGTAAAGACAGCAGGTCACGTATTAGGATAAAGAAATTATTTTTTAGCTTCAATGAAGGCGTTAATAATTAGTTCTTTCATCCAAATATGACCACCATCACCTTCATCACTTTTATGCCATATTAAGAAATATTCCATTGATGGTATTTCAGCAGGTATTTCTAGAAACGGAAGGTTATGTGCTTTTGCAAAACTTCTTGTTGCGAAAAGCAACATATCAGTTGATTTAATAATAGTTGGAGCTATAAGAAAATGTTGACACCTAAGGGCAACATTTCTTCTGTATCCAATTTTATCTAGCTCAACATCAATAAGATGTAATCCTCTTTTTCTGCTTGAAACATGAAGGTGGTCTTGAGCAAGTATGTCATCAATACCTGCATTTTCTATTTCTGAAATAGGGTGTCCTTCTCTATGAATAGCAACAAAATCATCCTCAAAAACTTTAAAAGAATTTATTTCATCTGAAGCTGGGATAACAGGATCAACAACAAAATCTAAATTATTTGTTGCTAAAGCATGAACTTGATCGCTTCTTTTATAAGCATAACTACCAACAGAAATATTTTTAGCATTTTTATCTATTTCTTTCATGATATATGGTAGAACTCTTCCTTCTGAGATATCACCTAGTGATAACTTAAAAGTCCTTGTAGTAGTTTTTTCATCAAATGTATCTGGTTCATTTACACTGTGCTGCATTAGAGTTAAAGCATTTTGAATATCTTTAATAATATTTTCAGTTTTTTGTGTTGGAACCATTCCTGATCCAGTTCTTACAAAAAGATCATCATTAAATCTTTCACGCAAACGAGATAAAGCATTACTTACGGCTGGTTGAGTTATTCCTACAACTTCAGCAGCTTTTGTTAAACTGCCTTCGGTATATATGGCATTTAAAATTACAAAAAGGTTTAAATCAAAAGAACTTATCTTCATAGTATTATTTTGGACAATTGATATGCATAAGTGCAGCTAGCTTTGATTTGTACATAAAGCTATTATAGAGATACAAAAAATTTGTATTATTCATCACACTTATAATGTTACCAAATATTAGTGTATATAGGGAGTTAAATTTAAATGTTACCTGAACTTAGACCAGAGGCTCAAGATCTTATTGCAAGAGTTAAAGATTTTATTGAACAAGACTGTATTCCATCAGAACATATTTTTCATGACCAAATAGAAGAAGGTGAAAATAGATGGAACTCATATCCAGAAGTTATTAACGAATTAAAGGATAAAGCTAAATCTAAGGGATTATGGAATCTTTTTTTACCAGAAAGTGAATTTGGTGCTGGATTGACAAACTATGAGTATGCACATTTAGCAGAAGTAATGGGAACATGCAGCATTGCATCTGAAGCAATGAACTGTGCTGCACCAGATACAGGAAACATGGAAGTTATCGCACGATATGGTAATGAAAAACATCAAGAAGAGTGGTTGCAACCATTGCTTGATGGTGAAATTAGATCTGCATTTGCAATGACTGAACCAGGGGTTGGATCATCTGATGCAACTAATATGCAGGCTACTGCTGTTTTAGATGGAGATGAGTATGTAATTAATGGTGAAAAATGGTGGACTTCAGGAGCTGGTGATCCAAGATGCAAAATTCTTGTATTTATGGCTGTTACAAACCCTGATGCTGCAAAACATCAAAGACATTCCATGATGTTAGTACCCATGGAATCTGAAGGTATTGAAATTCAAAAAATGATGCATGTATTTGGCTATGATGATGCACCTCATGGACATGCTCATATTAAATTTAATAATGTAAGAATTCCAAAAGATAATCTTTTATTAGGAGAAGGCAGGGGCTTTGAAATAGATCAAGGACGTCTTGGCCCTGGAAGAATCCATCATTGCATGAGAACCATAGGTGTTGGTGAAAAAGCTATTGAGCTTATGTGTAAGAGAGGTATAGATCCTACTAAAATGCCTTTTGGTAAAAATATTGCTAATCTTGGAGCAAATTTTGACTATATTGCAGAATCAAGAATAGAGCTAAATGCAGCAAGACTATTAACGCTTGATGCAGCTCATAAAATGGATACTGTTGGAAATAAGATAGCAGCAAGTGAAATTGCTCAAATAAAGGTATTCGCTCCTAATGTGGTCTTAAAGATTATTGATAGAGCCATTCAAATGCATGGAGGAGAGGGTGTATCTCAATTAACTCCATTAGCTTCAATGTATGCGCATATAAGAACTTTAAGACTTGCAGATGGCCCAGATGAAGTTCATAGAAGAGCTGTTGCAAGATTAGAGCTTGGTAAATACATAGTTAGATAATTGTCATTCAGTAATTTAATTTTTTACGATACAGAGACAACTGGAATTCAAAAAGATTTCAGTCAAATATTGCAATGTGGTTCAGTTTTAACAGATAGAAATCTAAAAACTATTGATGAACAAAATATAGGCTGTGCTCCACTTCCATGGGTAATCCCGCAACCCATGGCCATGCTTACAAATAAAAAAGTAGATCTTTTTAATTCAAATATTTCACATTATCAAATGATGAAAGACATACAGACGCAATGGAAACAATGGTCTGCCCAAAGTCCCTCAGTTTTTATTACCTACAATGGTCATGCATTTGATGAAGAATTAATTAGAAGACAATTTTTTTGGAATCTTTTAGAGCCATACACTACTAATACAAATGGAAATGGACGACTTGATTTGATGCTCATGATGCATAATATCGCTGCATTTTTTTCTGAAGAAATTTCAATTCCTCTTTTTGAAGGTGGACCTGGAATAAGTTATAAATTAGAACATTTAGCTCAAGAACATGGAATTGATGCAGGTGATGCTCATGATGCTATTGCTGATTGCAACTTGATGATTGAACTATGCCTAATCATTCAACAAAAACTGCCTGAGTTATTCCAATCTTTTATAGATACAGCCACAAAGCCAGGCATAAAAGATCTTTTATATGCTGATGAATTCTTAGCTCTTGGCGAAATTCATAGAAGACATACTTTTAAGTATCCGGTTGTCCTTTGTGGAAGTGATGCAAGCAGGCCTAATGAAATCGTTTTCTTTGATTTAAGCTATGATCCGGATGATATATTAGACTTAGACTATGCTGAGATAAATAAATTAGTTCAGTCGAAAGGAAGAGACGGACCATTAAAAAAATATAAAATTAATAAAACAATTCCAGTTTGTTCTCACAAGTTAGTAAAAAATTCAGATGCTTTTGATATTGAATTTTCTGAGCTGCAAAGACGTGCTGACATTATTAAAGCAGATAAAGATTTTCAACAAAAAGTCTCCCAAGCAATGGAAGACAGATTAATGGACTTTCCAGAATCTGAATATATTGAAGGAACTATATATTCTGGTGGGTTCCCTTCATATAAAGATAAAGATCTAATGCAAGAATTTCATCTTAGTTCAGATCCAGCTCACTTAATAAAAATTTCAAGAAATTTTGAAGACGAGAGGCTTAGACTATTTGCTGAAAGAATAATATGCAATCAATTCTCAACAGATATACCTGATGATATCCAAAAAAGATATCAAGACCTTATTGTACAGAGAAATACTGATGAGGGCCCTTGGGGCTCCCTAGAAAAAACATTGATTCAGATTGAAAAATTATTAGATGAAAGATCTGAAAAAGAAGATCAAAATATATTGCTAGCCACGAAGGAAAAAGTTGAATCAATGAAGGTTTCTTAAAAATTAAATGGAGGACCGAAGTCCTCCATTTGAGATATCAGCAATTCTAATAGGGGGAGAGGAGTGCTGACATCGCGTATTTTATATATTTATAATTAATTATCAATATTATTTATATTAGTTTTTTAACTTATCGTATCTTGGTTATATGTATATGTTTGATACATATTTATGATTGTTACCAATGTATAAAATTTCTGTATAATGTTTTCTTTTTTAGACCCGTAGCTCAGTTTTGGTTAGAGCGCCGCATTGACATTGCGGAGGTCGATGGTTCGAGTCCATTCGGGTCTACCAATATTTATAATTGAGATAAATAGCTATCAAACCTGTCTTTATTCATTACAAAGGTTGCCTTGATTTTTTGCGCAGTCGCTTTAACTGATTCAAGATTGCTTTTATTTTCACCAACTTCAATAATGCCGACCATTGCCATCATTGCATGCGGAGTACATTGATAACCATATAGACCCTCAACATCAAAAGTTACAGTGATATCTTGACTGAGGTTGCCGTTCCAAGTGGAGGCACCTGGAGGAATCATTCCTTCAATAGATGCAGAGTTATGTGCTGCATCGGTTGCAACAAATGTAACAGAGTCTCCTTTGTTTATTTTAAGAACAGAGGGCTCAAATACCATATAACCTTCAGATCCTTGATTTAGCATTTTTACTTCATAATTTTCGGCATAGGTAAATAAGTTAAATGAAAGTATGAGTGGTATTAAGAAATTTTTTATATTCATAGTATTGTTCCAGTAATAATGATTAAAGTTGTAACGATTGATAAAAAGATAAAACCTAAAATTATAGAAAGTAATAAAATTTTTAATGGAGATGGTAAGAATGTTGGCTCACTAGAGCCGACACCAATTAATAGTTTTATTACTTTATTCAAAAAATATGCCAGTAACACTCATTGATGCAAGCATGAAAGCTAGTACTACAATTTGTATTATGGCTGGTATAACAACAAACAATACCAAGGGATCAAACTTCATGCTAAGAAAGTAGTCGTTTTGACTCCATTCTATTGCTTCTTCGGGTGTTGCATTTCTTACTTGTGTATTCAATTTATACTCCTAGGTACTGTTAAATCAACATCATTATATATATTTATAATATGATATCAATAAAAATGATAAGATATTTTAGAAAATTATATTGAATATCCTAAAGATGCATATATCATCATAATTAACGGGGAATTTCTTATGCAAAACAAAACTTTTAGTATCTTTTATCTACCAATATTCTTATTTTTTTCTATTTTTATACATTCAGCTGATAAGTATTATCCTGGATCTTCGTGGGAGCTTGTTTCTGCTGAAAGCCAAGGAATTGAAACAAAAAATGTGGAAACTTTAATTGATATAGCATTTACGGATAACTCAACTCTTGGTGTTGTAGTTATCAAGAATGGAAAGATTATTGGAGAAAAATATGCTCCTGGCTATGATTCAGATTCACACGGAACATCATGGTCAATGGCAAAAAGTTATTATGCTGCACTAATTGGTATCTCAATTGATAGGGGTGAAATAGGTGGTTTAGATGATAAGGTTTTAAATTATCTTGAGTATTTCAATGATGAGAGATCAGAAATCACCATAAGAGATTTATTAGACATGTCTAGCGGTCTAGATTTCCCAAGCCATGAACATGAAAAAATGTTTTTTCAAGATGATCATCTTGCTTATGCAAAAAAAGTAGGTGTTGAAAAAGAAGCAGGAATAAAGTTTGAATATAATAATGTTAATTCTATGCTTTTAGGTGATATTTTATATCAAGCAACTGGAAAGAAAGCTGATATTCTTTTTGAAGAAAGAATCTTAGAACCGCTTGAAATAACAGACTATAAATTATGGAAAGATGAAAAGGGTAATGTGATGACATATTGCTGCGTAGATATGTCAGCACGAGATTATTCTAAATTTGGGTTACTGTTTGCAAGAAACGGAATCTGGAATGATGAGCAAATCATTTCTAAAAACTTTGTTGATGAAACATTTCAAGTTGTCTGGGATACAACAACAGAAAGATTTACTAGATTTAACAGAGGATACTCCTTGCATTGGTGGGTATCGGCCTATGAGGATGACTTTAAAATTTTTAATACTAGTGGCAAGTTTGGTCAATATACATTTGTTGATAGAGAAAATGACATTATTGTTACAAGAATCACAAAATATAATCAACAAGACTCAGGTGATGTCCAGAAGTGGGGGCCCATGAGTTATCTAAAATGGGCTGGAGTTGATAATGCAATTAAGGTTGGAAGAAGGTTAATTGAAAATGGCGTCATTGAATCTGGAACCAATGTTATTACACCATTCACAGACAAAGAGGGTGAATCAAAAGAGTTTTATCCAAGGTATGGGGACTTCATTGCAGCAATACAAAATTTAAGTTGTAATTGTTATCCTGAGGATATTTCTAATTAAGATTTATTAATTTTCTTTAGGTATGTTTCTTTATCTCTTGCCCACTCTTCAAAGTAATAGCCATCATTACCTTGTTTACTAAGATACTTCACAAAGAATCTTCCGTCTTCATCTTCAAATCCTGATTCATATGGCATGCCTGTCAATTTATTAGGTCTTTTAAAGTGATCTTCCATAAAGCTATGTCCAAACAAATAAAATCATTGGAATTGATACAGCAATAATTAAGATATCTAGTGGTAAACCAAGCCTCCAATAATCAGTAAATTTATAATTACCAGGACCCATAACAACAGTGTTACATTGATGGCCAATTGGCGTCAGAAAAGCGCAACTTGCACCAACTGCAACAACCATTAAAAATGGTTCAATATCATAACCAAGTTGCATTCCTATACCAGCAGATATTGGAGCCATAATCACAGCTGTTGCCGCATTGTTAATAATATCAGTAGTAGCCATTGTGATTATTAATATTAAAAAGAGTAACCAGAAGAGGCTCATATCTGCTGCAATATTTGAAATATTTGAGGAAATGACTTCACTCAACCCTGTGGTTTGAAGAGCGGTGCCAATTGGAATCATTGCAGCCAACATAATAATAATAGGCCAATCTACTTCCCTATAAAAATTGCTGTCGATAATTCTAATTCTTGCAAAACCTAGAACACATAATAAGAATGCAGCTGCTGTTGGAAGTATATTGAAGGTAACTAAAATTATAGATATTAAAAAAAATATAATTCCTTTTAAAAGTCGGCTTCTACTTGGAATTGTTTGAAGCTCTCTTTGCATTAAAGGCATTAAGCCTAAATGTTTAATTTTATTTGTAACATCTTCTTCATCTAAGTCTCTAATACCAAGTAATAACACGTCTCCAGCTTTAAAAGTCTCTCTTGTTAGTCTTGTTCTATATCTAGCGCCTTTTCTCCATAGACCCAAAAGATTCAATTCTTCATATGCTAATTTTAAGAAGAAATCATATTTTCTACCTATAAGCCTAGAACCAGGTGTAATCATAGCCTCTATTTCTTCTAAATCATCATCATCAAAAGAATGAAGTTCCTTAGGTATAGAAAAATCAAAAACACTTAATATAGAAGATATGTCATCAGGGGGTGTCTTGATAACTAAAATTTGTCCAGCTTTAATTCTTAAATTATTTTTAACCTTCTTAACACCACCATTCTCATTAACTATACCAATTACCTCAGTATCTTCTCCAGCTTCTTTTTTAAACGCTGATAATGTCATGCCAATTGCAGAGCTAGATTCATTTACTTCTACTTCGAATAAATATCCTTTTAAATCAATTAATGATGAGCCTGAAGTAGAGTCATCTCTTAACTGAATAAATTTATTACCAATAACAGCAGTAAAGAGAATGCTTAATATTGTTACTGAGAGGCCAACATAAGAAAAATCAAAAAAATTAAACCCTGAATCAGATATAGTCGACTTATATTCAGAAATAATGATATTTGGAGGTGTGCCAATTGTAGTATTCATACCGCCCAGGATGCATGCAAAAGCTAAAGGCATTAAAAATCTTGAAGGATGCCAATTCATTTTTTGACATATGTTTAAAGTAATTGGTAAAAGAATGGCAAGTGCACCAATATTGTTAATAAAAGAAGATAAAACCGCTGCAATAAAAAGAAGACATATTAAAAATTGAAATTTTGTAAATGATCTGCCGCCAATTAATTTACCGACCAGTCCAGTTAGACCAGAATTCTTTAACCCTTGACTAATGATTAATACAAGAGCAACAGTTATAACAGCGGGGTGGGCAAATCCATCAAAAGCTTGGTTAGCAGGTATTACTCCTAGAATTATGAGTATAACCAGAGCGCCAGCAGCTAGAGCATCATATCTAAACTTACTCCATATAAACATTCCAAGAAGGCTAATAATGGTAATAGAAAGCAGATATTGATCACTCATTTTTCTAAAGTAATTTAATTACTTAGGCATACTCTCAACATATACAGATGATGATGGATAAGCGAATTCAGAGCCATTTGTTTTAACAATTTTCATTATGTTAAAAACTAAATTTTCTTTTATAAGATTAAAATCTACAAAACCAACTGGTTCACAATAAGCTACTATCATGATATCTATTGAGCTTGCGCCTAACTCAACAACTCGAACAACATGCTCAATTTCATCATTATTTACAAAGTCATTACTTTCTTTAATATATTTTTTTATATCAGATCTTATTGCCTCTAATTGTTCGATTGAAGTTGAATAAACAAGATTAATTCTCCAATTAATTCTTCTATTGGTCATTTCACCATGATTAATAAGCTTTACATCAGAAAGATCTTTATTTGGAATAGTCATTGGAGCTGTATCAAAAGTTCTAATGACTGTTGATCTGAAACCAATTGTTTCAACTATTCCATGTAACTGTCCTTCAACCTCAATTCTGTCTCCTGGCTGAAATCTATGTTCTCCAATAACCAAAATACCAGCAATTAAATTTTTAAAGAAATCTTGTGCTCCCAATGCTACTGCAACTGAGAAAAGACCAAGACCTGCAACCAATGGACCAATTTTAATACCAAAAATATCTAAAATTATTGCTACACCAATGACCCAAACTATGAATCTAGAGGCTCTTTCAAGCCACATCTGCATTGAAGCAGTTAGCCAAGAGCTAGTAGACAATGCTTCAAATATTGGTTTTACACTATTTGAAAGAGCGCTAAAAATTGTAAATACCACAAAAGCTTTAACTATGTTAGTTGCAATATCACCAACTAAGCCACTAATAGGCAGTATTAATGTACATAAATATAACGCTATTGTTATTGGGATTAAACCAATTGGTTTTTTTAGTGCATTGAGTATTTCGTCATCGATTTTTGATTCTGTTTTTTCTGCAAGACGACTCAAAGAATTTATTATTACTGAAATAATAAATCCTCTAAAAAGCAATGCTATTAATATTACTATTAAAGATGAAATTATTGCTCCTAGGTTAATACCTAAAAACCTCTATTCCATACCTCTGAAAGAAGCTCAATAAAATTTTCCATTTTTAAATTTGCAGTAAATTAATCTTAATTTATATCGTATTTAGATAATATAGCAAAGAACTAGTTATTATTTTTGTAATCGATCTTTAATAAAATATGGAGAGTAAATTAAGAAGAACATTGCAATAGCAAGAGGCGTTAATACTAACAAATGCAATGGTGGCTCTGGAAAAGCATCCATTAAACTTGCTCCAGCTGGTTTTGCCATTAAATACCAGAAATTAGCTGGCTCACCTAATATTAAATTTATTATGTAGATTATTGGTAATAATACACATGCTGTAATCAATGAGACAGTCAATATATCCTTTGCATATGGTCGATTGTTGAGTGCAACAGTTGCATACATTATTCCAATTACAATCATTCCATGACCTATCATAAAAAATGCATAATCTAAATCATGATGGGAAATATCAGGAGTTAATATTGCCATAGTTGCTCCACCTATGCCCCAGAAGAAGGCACATTTATACAAGATTTTTGGGCCACCTAATAAGAACCATGCTAAAAATATCTCACTAAAATCACACATATGAAATGGCAAAACTTCTCTCCAATTGTATGGATTTTCAAGTATGAATAAATCTTTATATGGAGAAATAACAACATGAGCTATTAAGGTAAAGGCAATAATTTTTGTCATTAAAGATTTTTGTAAATCAGATTTATTTTTATAAATTAATGGCAAAAATATAGAGACAGCTAAAATGCTCATCATAGTAATGATATGAATATTTCCAAACAGTACAAAAGGACTAGCACTCATAAAATTATCTCAATGAAGTATTAATATTATTGATTATAGTGATTTTTTGTAGATTTATAAAAAATATACCTATTTAATTTTTTATTATCTTAGAGCATCTAAAACAATTTTTTCAGTAAGAATAGCAGGAAGAATTTCAGGTTTTTTCATTCCGGGTTTCCAATACACATACAGAGGTACTCCACTTCGACCATACATATTTAGAGCATCTAGGATATCTTTATTTTTATTTGTCCAGTCAGCAACAATATATTCAATATTATTTTCCTTTATAAATTTTTTTACATTTGGTCTAGACAGGGCAATTTTATCGTTAGCTTGGCATGTAATACACCAAGCTGCAGTATAGTTTATAAGGTAAGCTTTATTTTCAGATCTAAGCTCATTTTCTATATCTTTAGTCCAAATTATTGTTACATTTTTATTTTCTTGTTTATTATTAAGACGACTTTTAAATTAGTTAGATTTTTTAAGTTTGAACTATGAATTAAAGAACCAAGCAGTAATAATAAAATTATTTTTATAATTTTTTTTGTAGTATTGGTAATAAGCCACATAAGCAGACTAATTAATAATAGAACTAATAAAAGCTCGATAAGTGCATCAGTCGAAGTTTGTATGCTAAACACCCATAGCAACCATAATGCTGTTGCAAACATTGGGAAGGCAAAAAATTCTTTCAATTTAACCATCCATGTTCCAGAACTAGGAAGAGCTTCAATGAGTTCTGGTTTATAAGATAGTAATAAGTATGGAAAAGCAAAGCCTAAACCAAGTGAGATAAATATAGGCAATGTTACAAATGATGGTTGTATTAAAGCATATCCAATTGCAGCACCCATGAATGGTGCTGTACATGGTGAAGCGACAACAACTGCTAAAATACCAGTAAGAAAAGAACTGGAATAAGATGTGTCATTCATACCAATCTTTCCAAGTTTTGTCATAGAAGTGCCTATATCAATGTTCATCAACAAAATAAGCCCAATAATAAACATTAAAATTGATAAAAATCCTACAATCACAGGCGATTGAAGTTGAAAGCCCCATCCAACTGAATTTCCTGCACTCTTAAGTGCTAAAAGTGATAGAGCAATTAATAAGAAGGAAATAATTACCCCTAAACAAAAGAGAAGAGAATGAGTTCTTATTTTGCTTTTAGAACTTCCTCCCATGGAAACAAAGCTCAATATTTTTAAGGAAATAATAGGGAAAACGCAGGGCATTAGATTTAATATAATGCCTCCAATAAATGCAAAAATAATTGCTTGAAGAATAGACATGCTTAATTCTTCCCCTGAATTTTTTGTTACATCTGATTTAATAAGATATGACTCATCATTAATCTTTATTAATCCTTCAGTGGAAGAGATTTTCAAACCTTCAGATTGTAATGGAATTTTTAATAGCCAGTTATTTTCTTCTTTTATTAAAATTTGTTTGCCAGAATGTAAAATTAAATTTTGGTTATCTGGGAAAAAGTAAATATTTCTTATCTGATCGTTGTACGAAAATCTTATTTCAAGAAATTCATTTGTTTGACTTCCTAAAATAGGTAAAGTGATATCAGGTACTTTTAAAAGCCACTCTTGAAATCTTTCACTAGGCTGAAGATCATTAAAAGAAGTGTTGATATTAGCTTTTTCAGGTACACAAACATCATCACATATTAAAAAATCTATATCAGCTCCAACGAAACTTAAATTATCAATATCTGTATATGAAACTTTATAGGGAAAAATTACAAAATCTTTATACCCATATGTCATCAACGGAGGATAGGGCAATAACTCTGGAGTTGGCCATAACGGACCTTCTATGGTCACATTTTCAGGTAAATTCCATATAACTTTTATTGGTCCCCCTGAATCACCAGGATTCTTCCAATAGGTATGCCAGTTTTTTTGCATATCCATCTTAATACCAATAAATAATTCATTCTTTGCAGATAGATTTGTATCAAATTTAACTAAAGAAACACTTGCATGTCCTGTCTGTACTGGATTCCCATAGCTAAAACTAGAAAAAATTAGTAATGATATAAAGTACTTAAAGGCTTTCATAAAGTTATATTACCTTAATCAATAAAAATAGGGATGCATGAAGCATCCCTATATTGCAATATTATTTATTATCCTGAGATTCTTTTTGGAGTTTTAATCTCAATAGTTCTTGGTTTTTTTTCATCAGGAATTATCTTTTCAAGATTAATGGTTAATAATCCATTAATAAGATCAGCTCCCTGGACAACCACATCATTAGAGAGTGTAAATTGCTGTTTAAAAGCTCTTTGAGCAATCCCTTGGTAGACCACCTCATTATTATCATTTACAACTTCAGTACTTGGACCATCATAACTAACGGATAAAACTCCATCGGCTAGCTCAATATTAATATCTTTTTTTGTAAGACCTGCAACAGCTATTTCAATTGCAAAATGATTGCCATCTTTTCTAATATTATATGGGGGATAACTTGAAGATCTGTCAGATGACTCAGAAAGTCTCTGTAATCTATCAAACAACGGTTCAAACCCTAATACACGAGTTGTAAAAAATGGATCTGTAAAATTAAGTATCATAATAGTCCTCCTTTTAGCGACTAAAATTAATGCACCCCGAAGGCATGCTTGTTAATATTTGGAGACCCAATTGGCATCTCCTTCAACTTATATTTATGGGTATTATTTAATTTTTCAATATTTTTTTAACTATTTTTTTTAAATTGCATAGAACTTTAATAAGTGTATATTGTCTATATAACTATGAAGAAATTAAGCATTTTTTTAATCTTTTTTGTATGCATTTCAGATGTTTCAGCAGAAATTCAAAACATATTTAACGAAGGTGATAACTGGGTATTAGAAGCTAGAAGCAATCGTCTATCATCCGACAGTAAAGTTCTATATTACATGCCAAGCGATGCTTATCATACATATTACGCAAGAGAGTTTGGAGATTGGGATACTTTTTCTATTGTTGATTCACGCGATATCGAAAGACTTAGTAAAGGTGATGTTATTCAAATAATTGAATCAGAATATAATGAAAAGGTATACAAAGTTAAACTTCTTTCTGGTTTTAATAAAGGTAGAATTTTTTATGTTATTACAGAAGATTTAATAAATTATTACAAACCATCACAGGAGCAAATAAATGAATAAAAATCTAGCAGTATGTTTTTTATTATTAAGTGTGGTAAGTTGTGTTAATTACTCTTATACACCTGATGTAGTTTCAAGATCAGATGCACAAAAACAACAATACGTTGTTCTAGGAACAATAAAAGATATAACGAACTGTTACTATTGAGGGTGACAGAGAGGCTGGTGCTGCAGCTGGAGCTCTTATTGGAGGAGTTGCAGGAAAAAATGTAACAGATTCTGAGACTGAATCTGATATTGCATCTTTAGTTGGAGGGCTTGTTGGCTCGGCAGTTGGATCTAAGGTAGGCTCAAATCTTACAAAAAAAGATGGTATTGAATTATTAATTGAGACAGACGCAGGAAAGCTAATTTCAATTATTCAAGAAATAAGCTCATACAATTATTCAAAAAACCAAAGAGTAAGAATTATCAAGAGGAATGGCAAATCAAGGGTAGTTCCTTTTGAATAAATGAATGATGATGCTTATAAAGCTATTTATAACAAAGCATTAGATATTATATCTAGAAGAGAACATTCGCAAAAAGAGCTATCAGATAAGCTTATTACAAAATTTAATATTCCAGAGTTAGTTGACTCAGTAATACATGGTCTTCTTGAGAAAAACCTTTTAAATGACTATCGCTACTCAGAGTCTTATGTTGTTGCCAGAAAAAGAAAAGGTTTTGGTCCAAAAAAAATTGGATATGAATTAGTTTCCAGAGGTGTTAATGAAAGCACAGCATCAGAAGTAATTGATGCTGAAGGTGGCTGGAATGAAGCTGCTTTAAAAGCTTTTAATAAAAAAGTTTAAAGCAGGGTATAGGCAAAGATTTTAAAGAACAAAACAAGCAAAAAGCTTTTTTGCAAAATAGAGGCTTTAGTTTTCAAGAAATTGACTCAGTTTTTAACTAGCTCATGTTATGATTTATCGCTATGTCATACGAGGTTTTAGCTAGAAAATATAGACCATCAAGCTTTGAAGAAGTTGTTGGCCAAGAACATGTAATTCAAGCATTATCAAATAGTATTCTTCAAGATAGAATTCATCAAGCTTTCATTTTTTCTGGTACTAGAGGTGTTGGAAAGACAACTTTAGGCAGAATTCTTGCAAAATGTCTTAACTGCTCTTCATCAGATAAACCAGTTGCTGTCCCATGCAACGAATGCGTTAATTGTGAGGAAATTAAGTTAGGAAGATCATTAGATTTTTATGAACAAGATGCTGCATCTCAAAGAGGTATAGATGCAATGAAAGAATTGCTTCAAACAGTTCCTCAGTCTCCAGCAAATGGAAGATATAAAGTGTATTTGCTTGATGAGGCTCATATGCTAACAACAGAGAGTTTTAATGCATTATTAAAAAACCTTGAAGAACCACCAAAACATGTAGTTTTTATTTTAGCTACAACAAATCCTGAAAAACTTCCAAAAACAGTTCAATCGAGATGCTTGCAATTGAATTTAAAAACAGTTGGTGGCACGGTTTTATCAAAGCATTTACAAAAAATCTTAAAATCAGAGAATATTAGTTATGATGAGGAAAGTGTTGATTTAATTTCAGATGCTGCCTCTGGATCAGTAAGAGATGCATTAACATTATTAGATCAAGCAATTGCTCATGGTAGCGGTGCCCTTAAATCAAATAATGTTAAGGAATTATTAGGAACAATTGATAGCTCATTTTTAGTTCAAATGATTAATGCCATTATTAATGGAGATGGTAATGGTGCATATGAGAGCATTATCAAAAATAGAAGAACTATCTCCAGAGTATGATGTAATATTAAAAAGCTTAATTTCGATTTTACATAAAGCTTCTATAGAAAAAGTTTTAAGCAATTCATCAGATCAAGATATTAAAAATTTAGCAGCAAATATTGATGAAGAGTTTTGTCAGCTATTGTATGAGATTGCAGTTAACTCCTATTCTAAATTTAATGCTCATCCTAGTCCAAAAGAGGCATTAGAAGTTTGTATTTTAAGAATGTTAGCTTTTAATCCTATACATAAAATTGATAACAAAAACACTTCAAACGATACAGAAAAAAAAAATTTAAAAACACCTAAAATCGATAATTCCAAGGCTTTAAAGAAAGATTTAGAAAGTAAAAAAACTGAAACTGCTAATTCAAAAGATAAACAAAATTTAAAAAATAATAGTGATTGGATTAGAGTTATTTGATTTATTGTCTTTAAGTCCATTTGCTAGAAATTATTTTGGAAATCTTTCATTTTTATCATTTGAAGAATCTTTAATTACACTTGTGCAGCCTGAAGAGGAAAGTAATATTCCAGAAAATGTTTTTAAAGAATTTCAAACCGTATTAAATCATATTTTGGATTATGAAATAGTTGTTGAAATAAAAAAGGCGATAGTAACAATTCTCCATTAAATTATAAAAAAAAATTGAGTCTGATAGACAGTCAAAAGCAGAAAAAGATGTTTTATCAGACTCATCAATTCAGAAGTTTCTAGATAAGCATAATGGTAATATTAAAGATGGATCAATTAAGCCAGTAAATTAAAATGCATCAAGATCTTCTAAATGATTTAATTAATTCTTTAACGATTTTACCAGGTGTAGGAAAAAAATCTGCTCAAAGAATGGCTTTTATTTATTAGATAAAAATAAAGATGGCGCAGGAATGCTAGCTAAAAACCTTGAGAAAGCGATTGATGAGATTGGTAGATGCTCAAGATGCAGAATGCTAACATCCAATGATCTTTGTAAGATTTGTTCAGATACTAGCAGAGATATGAATAGTATTTGCGTGGTTGAAAATCCATCTGATGTCTTAGCAATAGAATCAACAGGGGGTTTTAAAGGAAGATATTTTGTTTTACTTGGTAGATTGTCACCAATTGAAGGAATTAGCCCGGAAGATTTGGGTATAAATGATTTCTTAAAATTAATAAAAATTGAAAAATAAAAGAAGTTATATTGGCAACAAGCTCAACTGTTGAAGGTGATGCAACTGCTATATATATTAAAGATCATATTAGTGATATTAAAGTATCAAGGATTTCATATGGGATTCCAATTGGAGGTGAATTGGAATATGTTGATGGAAATACTATAGCAAGAGCTATTCAAGGGAGAACTGAAATAAATGTCGATTAAATCAGATAAATGGATAACAGAAATGTCCAAGACTCAATCAATGATTGAGCCTTTTTCAGAGAGAATCAAATAAGACTTGATAAAGATGGTAAAAAATTAATTTCGTATGGTGTGTCTAGTTATGGATATGATGTTAGATGTTCAAATGAATTTAAAGTTTTTACTAATATTCATTCAGCAATTGTAGATCCTAAATCTTTTGATGAAAAAAGCTTTGTCGACATTGAATCAGATATTTGTGTTATACCACCTAATTCTTTTGCATTAGCAAGGACAGTTGAGTATTTTAAGATTCCAAGGAATGTTTTAACCGTTTGTCTTGGTAAATCAACTTATGCTAGATGTGGAATCATCGTTAATGTTACTCCTTTAGAACCAGAATGGGAGGGACATGTTACCCTTGAATTTTCTAATACAACAAATTTACCTGCAAAGATTTATGCTGGAGAAGGTGTTGCTCAAATGTTATTTTTTGAATCTGATGAAGAGTGTGAAGTAAGTTATAAAGATAGAGGAGGAAAATATCAGGGTCAAACAGGGAGTTACATTACCCAAAACTTAATAACTCTTTTAATTCAAGTTTTTGATACTCTTCCGGGCTTTCATCAATGACTTTATAAAACATATATGCAAGTTCTGGAATTAGATAGTATGTCGTGATTCTATCATCCGACTCTCTAAATCTTTTCAGAATAACACAGTCATAGTTTTTATCTTGCAGTGTACATATAGCTTCACCATCTAATTCATAAAAGTTTTCTTGGATTTCACCTGTCTCCATCTCTATTAAATTTATATAAAACTTTTTCATTCCGTTAATCAAATTTAGCCTAATTTGGATTTGGGCATTCAATGGGTCTGTTAAAAAAGCAGTCTGATCGAGAGAGGCCACCCAAGAGTTTCTTCCAGAAGAATTTATTTTAAAATTATCATAGTCATAAGAGATTTTTTGATCTCTATCAACGGACTTAGGTCTTATTTTGACTTCATAATTTTTAGATATTATTTTGGAATCTTTTATTTCAAAGATTGATTCAAAATTCATGGACACAATTAATAGTGTGTTTGCATTAAATTTAAAAATGAAATCGTCATTATTTGATTTTTTTAGCTCTCTAATTCCAGTAATAGAAAAGTCGTCTCGTTCAAATTTATATTTGGCTTTATATTCGGGTATAACTGAAGAACTCAGGTTTATAGTAAATATTATTAATAATAGCGTTCTAAATATCATATTTTTTATATATGTGCGTATTTTCTAAAGATAGATTTTTAAATATAACTTCATTTGAATAAATATTAATTTGATTATCGCAGATGTATTTAATAATTTCAGGATAAAGTTCATGTTCAAGTCTATGAATTCTCTCTATTAAATTATCAATATCATCATCTTCTGATGTCATAATTTCTCCTTGCGCAATTATCGGGCCACCATCAAGCTCAGATGAAACATAGTGAATTGTTATGCCATGAATCATATCTTTGTTATCTATAACTTGTTGATGAGTATTGAGACCTGGATATTTTGGTAGCAGAGACGGATGAATATTTATTATTTTTCCATAGAAATTTTTTGTGATTTTTTCTGTAAGTATTCTCATGAAACCAGCTAAAACTATTAAATCAGCATTTTGATCTTTTAAAACTTTATAAAGATCATTATCAAATAAATCTCTTGATTGATATTCTTTGTGATCGATAACAAGAGTTTTAATACCAGCAGATTTTGCTCTTTCAAGGCCATAGGCTTTAGGGTTATTTGAAATTACACATACAATTTCTGCATGAATATATTTTGATTTGCACTTATCTATGATGGCCTGAAGATTAGAGCCACTTCCAGAAATTAAGACAACAATTTTTTTCATAGATTATGAATAAATTACCGATTCACCATCTTTTTTTATAACTTTACCAATATCAAAACATTCAAAGGCATTGTTTTTAATTTCTGATTTTACATTTTCTGAAATATCTTCATTAACAATAAGAACCATTCCTATGCCGCAATTAAAAATTCTTAACATATCATCTTGAGAAATATTTCCATTATTTGCAGCCATTTAAAAATTTCAGGTAATTGCCAAGAATCTAAATATATTTCAACTGCTAAATGTTTTGGTAATGATCTAGGTATATTTTCTGTTAACCCTCCACCTGTAATATGCGCCATCCCATTTATTTTAAATTGATTAATTAACTGCATAATTAAATTAGGATATAAGGTGAGTTGGTTTTAAAGCTAATTCAGTTATTTTGTTCAGATCATTTTCTTTCATAGACGATTCTTTAATTATTTTTCTGATGAGAGAAAATCCATTTGAATGAGGTCCGCTTGATTCAATACCAATTAGAACATTGCCTTCTTCTATAGTATCACCGGAGATAATATTAGCTTTTTCAACACATCCAACTGAAAAGCCAGCTAAATCAAAGTTTTTACCAACATAGTGACCCGGCATTTCAGCAGTTTCGCCTCCAAGTAGAGCACAATCAGAATTTTTGCATGCATCTGCAATACTTTTAATAATTCTCGATGCCTCATTTACTTCAAGTTTTGATGAAGCAAAGTAGTCTAAGAAAAAAAGAGGCTTAGCACCACAAACAATAAGATCATTTACACACATTGCTACAAGGTCTTGTCCAATACCATCAACTTGATTAAATTCTTGAGCTAGAGCAACTTTTGTACCAACTCCATCTGTGCAAGCAACCAATACAGGCTCATTATAATTTTTACTGAGCTCATACATGCCTGCAAAGCCACCGATATTTCCTAGGACACTTTTGTTGTGTGAGGAGGCTACATCCTTTTTAATTTTGTCTACTAAATCATTTCCGGCATCAATATCAACACCAGCTGACTTATATGGATCATTTTCTATAATTTCTTTTGTCATTTAGAATACTCAATGTGAGTCAAATGAATAACAACTTTATTAAACATTTTTTAGTAATACTTATTATCTTTTCTAATCACTCCTTTGGGAAGGAATTTGAAGAACTTTTTACTATTTATGTGCCTATTGAAAATTCTAGCAAGATAGAGTCTTCAATTAATAAATCTTTTAAT
Organism: Gammaproteobacteria bacterium; assembly: GCA_038142505.1. Classification (GTDB taxonomy): domain Bacteria; phylum Pseudomonadota; class Gammaproteobacteria; order Magnimaribacterales; family D2472; genus SCGC-AAA076-P13. The sequence continues at coordinate 126,306 of JAYQKD010000002.1, forward strand.
AACTTAGTTTTTAGAATTAGTGGATCTAAATCACCATCAAACATCTGGAAAATAATAAACTCGGGTTCATCTAGAAAAGATTTTATTCAAAGTTACTCAATTAAGAATATTAATATGAGTAGCTATTTGGAAGTTAATTTTGATCAAGAATTAGTCATAAATAAGTTTAAAGAGTTATCAATTCCTATAGTGGGATACTCGCGACCTGTAATATTTTTTTTAATTAATATAGAGTCTGGCTCTGATGAGCCTTACTATGTTTCGCAAGAATCAAACAATGAAATAGATCTCTAATCATAGAAACTTTAGTTGAACTATCAAATGAAAGAGGTTTATTCCTAGAATTACCTGTTTTGGATCTAGATGATCAAAGATATATATCTAACACTGATATCTTGTCATCACCAAAAGAGCATCTAATTTCAAAATATGATTTTGATGAATTTGTGGATGTTAAATTAACAAATTTGGGTTTAAATCAGTGGCTCTTTTCTGGTGATATAAAAGAAGATATTCTTGCAGAAAATTATCTAGAAGATATCAAAAAGGCTTTTACTGATCATATTGAATCTAAGATTCAATCAATTTATAAAAATTTGATTGTTGATACTTCTAAAACTCTATTGCTTGATGTGACCATAGAAGGTATAAATTCCTATGAGGAGTATGAGATTTCAAAAGATAAGTTATCTAAAATTATTGCTATCTCAAATTTAGAAATACTTAATTTAAATAATAATACTATTTCATACCAAATTAGTGTTATTGGGGAATTTGGGTACCTTTAAAAATACTATTGAAAATAATACTTTTTTTGAAATTATGGCTGAAAATTCTAACAAAAGTTTAAATTTAAGGTTTGTAAAATGAGCAAGTATTTTATTTTTATTCCAAATTTATTATCCATAATAAGAATTGGACTTGTTTATCCTATTTTAAATAATATTTTTATTGGTAATTTTATAATCAGTCTGGGTTATTTTTTGATTGCATCTTTAACAGATGCGCTTGATGGTTTTCTTGCAAGAAAGATGAAGTGGCAAACTTATCTTGGAACTATCTTAGACCCAATAGCAGACAAGTTACTTTTGTCGGGTACTATTTTTATCTTATGGCTTAATTCATACATTCCTCTCTATATATTTGTTATTTTTATTGGAAGAGATGTTGCTATTTTATTAGGCGCTGCTGTTCATATGACACTTATGGAGTCTGAAACCCCATTGCCGAATATTCTTGGAAAAATTACTACAGGTCTTCAAATCGCCTATATTGTGGTTATATTATTTTTTCAAATTTTTGAGATTAATCTTTCATTAATAGTGCTCGATATATTTATTATCATAGTCACCTTATTAAGCTTAATTGTATATTCTAGAAACTGGTTACTAGATATTAATAAGTACCATAATGAATAAACCCAAACAACTTACTTTTCCATGGAACAAGGTAAATAAGTCTTCATTAGATGGATTTTTATACCAGCCAAGAAAACTCTCATCTCATTTCTCTTCTAAAAGATAGATACTTTTTGGATGATTTATTTATATATGGAACAAAAGAATCTGGTAAAACTTTTCTTCTTCAAGCAATGTGTAATTTTTATAGCTCAAACAAGTAAATCATCTTTATATATTCCTCTCAAAAAAGGTAATGAATTATGGTGTTGAGATTTTTGAATCATTAGAAAATATCGATTTAATATGTATTGATGGTATTGAAGAGATAATTTCTAAAATAGAATGGGAAAAAGCAATATTTAATTTAATTAATAAAGCTCTTATTTCAGAGAGTAGATTAATTCTTACTTCTTCAAAAGATCTAAAATCTTTAAATTTTTTATTACCAGACCTTGAATCAAGAATAAGAAAAATTCAAAGCTATGAGCTATATCCTATTAATGATGAAGATATATTTGATGCGCTTAAATATATTTCGAAATTAACTTCAATAAATTTAGGTGATAAAGAGGCAAGGTACCTAGTGACTTACTCTCAAAGAAACATTTCTAATTTAGTTCATATCCTTGAGAGCCTAGATCAGCTCTCAATGGAAATGAAAAGAAAAATTACGATACCTTTAATTAAAGAAGTTATTTAACTTCACACTCAAAGCAATACATCAATATATTTTTTTTTTCAGGATCTAATTAATTTAAGATGTTTTTCTAGTTTTGAATTAATTAATTTAAGTCTTGGATCAAGATTAATTTCTATATTAATGTTATCAAGTAATTCATTTAAAAAAACATCAAATGGATCCATTGGTTTTTTATAGTTCTTGATTTCAAAGTCTTCAATACCAGCTCTTTCTGCAGCTGATTTTAGGGCTTCATCAAGACCACCAATTTTATCTACCAAGCCAAGTTCAAGGGCTTTATATCCTGCCCATATTCTTCCTCCAGCTATTGGCAAAACTTCTTCATAATCCATGCCTCTATTTTCAGCAACTTTGATACAAATTTTTTTACATAAGTATTTTCAATACCAGCTTGTATACCATTTTTAACATAATCAGGCATTGCTTATCTTTCATCCCATTCACCTGATTTTAGTAGAGCTTGACACCATCAACTTTTATACCAGCCCAATCATAAATACCATCTAATGTTGGAACAATACCATAAACTCCAATTGATCCAGTTAAGAGTATCTTCTTCTGCAAAAATTTCATCGGAGCTCGTGGTAACCCATACTCCTCCTGAAGCAGCTATATCTCCCATTGAAGAAACAATTGGTCTTCCTGTTTCTTTAAATTCATTTAAAGCATTTGTAATTAATTCACTAGCCCAAACACCTCCGCCAGGACTATTAACTCTTAGAACAAGGGCTTTAACAGATTTATTTTTAGTAGCTGATTGAATGTTATCCACAATAGTATCTGAGCCTGCAACACCAAAAGCCACTTCACCAGTTGTGATAGCACCTTCAACATTTATAACAGCTATTTTATTTTCACTAGTCATTTTTTTCACTCTCATCTTCTTTAATTAATGATAAGATAATCATAAATAGAGACACTGTCTGGAAAGGAATATTTATCTTCATCTTCATTTGGAAATTGTTCATACATCCATATCTTATTTCTTTCTTGTAACAACCATATCTACAAGACCAAGTTCCAATGCAACTTCAGCCATTTCTGGATTATCGGTCATCATTTCCCAAGCATTATCACCATAATTTTGAATAGTACCATTTTTCAAGATTTCTTGCATCTTCCATCATGCCTGTCATTTTTTCCCACATTGGATTTGCAAATTCATTCCAAGCAAGCTTATCATTTTCAGACATTGAATCTCTTGTATATGGTTCAGGACCAGATTTAAAATCACCCAGCTGTAAAAACGTTGTAATTTATTTTTAAGTTTTTTATATAAATCTTTTGTAATATTCTCTTTTTCTTGAAAAACCAAAAGCAGAAACTTGACCATATTCATTTATAAGAACTTCATTTGCTTGAGAGCTAATTAAGATATGAGCATTTGTTATTAATTTTCAGCATATGCTATAACTCTTTTATCATTATCTCTAATATTTTTTACTGCCTCAGCAATCTTAAAAGCTGAAGACCAATACATTCCTAATTCAGAAACATTTACATAAACTGCAGCAAGGTTGTCATCATTTGCTGCATGATTTAAAACATCTAATAAATCTTGAAGTTCATGTTGTTCAACTTGGTCACCACCACTTAAAACAATACTTTCAAAATCAAAATTTCCAGAACTAGATACCTCAGAGTCAACAACAACTCCAATTGGTTTAAACCAAAAACTTTATCTTTCTGTATCAATTTCTTCAGGACTATCTGAACAAAGATCCAACATACCTCCAAGAATAGAAAATGTAATAAATACTAAAACTAAAGCAGTTAATGAATTAACATATTATTTTTCTTGTTGTTGTTAAAAAGCTATCTGCTTTTGACCAAATTGATTGTTTTTCTGACATGTATATCTCCTATTAAGGTGAAAGATAATAATCTAGGAAAATTATAATGTAAAGCTTACTTTACATATTTTTTTTAATTGATTTAGGAGAAAATATACAAACTAAAAATAAATAATTATTAATATAATTTCTAAAAATCATTAATTAAAGGCTTTATACCAAAAACTCTTAAGGGAAGCTGATAAAAAATATATCAAAAGTATGAAACTAAAACTTTGAAAAGATTTAATAGATAACTTATTTGAAAAATATAAAAAAAAATAAAAAGGAATTGACCAAAAAACAAAAAAAGAAAAATGTAATGTTTTTATTAAAAAAAGAAAAAGTTTTAATATTATTAAAGAGCACATATTAAATTTATTGATATTTCTTATTTTTGAGTTAGTTAGCATTTAATTTATTAATAAATTTTGCAATTCTTGAACCAGTCTGTTTAGCAATTTCATATTCATCTGGAGTTAAATTATTAGATTCATTAAAGCTTTCAACATGAGAAGGACCATATGGACTTCCTCCAGATTTAGTTTTATTTAATTCTTTTATGGAGTAGGGCGTGCCTAAGATTATCATTCCATGGTGCAGCATATATGTTAATAAGTTAAATTGAGTTATTTCTTGTCCTCCATGCATGGATCCTGTTGAAGTAAATGCAATTCCTGGAATATCTTCTAAAGCATTTGATGCCCATAAGTCTCCAGTGGAATCAAGGAAGTATTTAAGCGGTGAAGCCATTGATCCAAATCTTGTCGGAGAACCCAAAGCAAGACCTGAACAATTAATTAAATCTTCTTTAGTGCAATATATTTCATCTTTTTTAGGAATACTTTCTTCAGTTTGCTCAGCAACTGATGAGACCTTAGGAACTGTTCTTATCTTCACACTTAAGTTTTCTTGCTCTGCTCCATCAGCAATAGCATGAGCAATATTTCTAACAGAACCTCCAGCTGAGTAAAAAAGAATTAATAAATATTTATTTTCCATATTGATAATTTAGCCTATTATGTGGTTCATGAAAGCTAAAATTATACCCTTGTTATGCATTTTCATATTATTTGGTTGTCAAAAAAATGATATTGATGTTTTTAACGGAAAAGATACTTCATTAGAAAAATTAAAAGGCCAATGGATTATTGTTAATTATTGGGCTGACTGGTGTGCTCCATGTATAAAAGAGCTTCCTGAGTTATTTGAATTTTGCTAAAGAAAACAATGATGTGCTCGTTTATGTATTTAATTTTGATGAATTAGATGCTGAAGATTTAGCGCCTGTAGCTAAAAGATTTAATCTAAAACTTCCATCGCTAATATCTCATCCCAGAGAGATTTGGGGTATCGAAACGCCTCCAGCTGTACCGGCTACTTTTTTTATTAATCCCGAAGGTGTTGTAGTTGAGTCTTTGTTCAGACCTCAAACAAAAGATAGTCTAAATTCTATTCTTGCTTCAATTAAATAATTTTTCAAAAAAATTTTCAGCGATCAAAGATTCTGGGTTTATTCTCTGCTTTTCTAAGTAAACAGACCAGTGCAAATGAGGTCCGGTAACTCTTCCAGTTGAACCAACCTCACCAATAATATCTCTTTGATCTAGATAGTCACCAGCATTGGACATGAATTTTTGACATATGACTATAAGATGAGAGTAATCCAAATCCATGATCAAGAATAAGGTAATTTCCAGAATAGAAAAAATCACCAACAAGTATTACTTTTCCTGGTGCTGGAGCTATTATTTCTGTACCTTCAGCAGCTGCTATATCTAATGCTAAGTGAGGAGATCTGGGTTGATCGTTTATATATCTTTGTTTGCCATATCTGCTTGAAATTATTCCATCAACAGGACTAATAAACTTAAGTGATGGTTTGATATTTGTTGAATAACTATTTAACGACTCTCTTATCAGTTGAGATTCTTTGTATGCTCTTTGGGAATCTTCTTCACTGAGATTAACCTTAGAAACGTCTAAAATTGTAATTCTAGATTCCCCAAAATCTTTTTTATTAATTTTAATTGGAACACAGTAGCTATTTATAACCTTACTATTTTTTGAAAAAGGTGAAGGAACTATTGCGTACTCAATCTTATTAAAGGTATAAAAAAATATTTCTTTATTTTTTATATCAGGACAAGTCGATATTTTGATTGCAACCATTTCACCAGGATCAACAACTATCTCACTTTTTAATCCAGATGAAATGAAAAAGGTAAGAAGAAGAAAGGCTTTATAATGCATCTTTTTTATTTTTAACTTCTATATCTATAAATCCTTTATTTAATCTTGCAGTTAAGTTTTCTCCAATTTTTACATCAGCATTAGACTTTATTGATTTACCAGATTGATTTTGAATAATTGAATATCCTCTATCAAGTATTGATAATGGATTAAGAATTTCGAGATTTTTCTCATATTCTTGAACGAAGATAAGATTTCGATTTAAACAAGATTTAATTTCTTTTTGTATCATATTTTTAATATTGCCTAATTTGATATTCAATTCCTGAATGTAGGCGCTTGGACTTTTTTCTTTAAATCTAATATTTAGAAGATTTAATTTTTGTTTGTTTTGATTGAAGCTAATTTTAATATTCTGCTTTAACTGTAACTCATAGCTATCAATTCTTTGATTTTGTTCTCTTAATATCACTAACGGGCTTCTAATTTTGCTTCTTAAAAATTCTAATTTTTGCTTTTGAGTTTTAAATGAGTTGGTCAATGCTCTTTTAAGATCAATATGTAAATCATTAATTCTATCCATGGCTTGAAAGTAAAACTCTGTAGCAATTTCTGCAGAAGCGGTTGGGGTAGGCGCTCTCATATCTGATACGAAATCGCAAATTGTAAAATCTATTTCATGGCCTACACCTGAAATAGTTGGGATTGGAAATGATGCTATTTCTCGTGCAAGATTTTCATTGTTAAAACACCACAGGTCCTCAATTGATCCACCACCTCTTGATAAAAGTACTAAATCAATTGGATTGTCTTGATTATTTTCATTAAATTTTAGAATCCTATTTAATGCATGAATAATTGTATTTGGTGCAGTATCTCCTTGAACAACAGCTGGACTTAAAGAAACTTGGGCAGATGGAGCTCTTCTTTGAATTGTGCTCAAAATATCTTGAAATGCTGCTGTAGATGATGAGGTGATTACTCCAATATGTTTGGGTGACTGAGGAATAGATAATTTCTTTGACAAATCAAACAATCCTTCTGAGTCAAGTTTCTTTTTTAATTGTTCAAACTGGTGCATTAAATTTCCAGACCCAGCTTGTTCAATAGATTTAACCATTAGCTGATAACGACCTGTTGCAGGATATAAACTCACTTGTCCTTTAAGAATGCATTTATCACCATCTTCAGGGCGGAAGTTTAGCTTAGATGCTTGTGAACGCCACATTGCACAACCTATAGCACCATCCTCATCTTTTAGCGTGAAATAAATATGACCCGAGCTAGGTCGAGACATATTTGATATTTCACCAATTACAGCGATATTTGCGAATGCATCTTCTAGCAGATATTTAGCAGACCTGTTTAACTCACCAACTGAGATAATTTCTTTATTCTGCTCTACAATGTCATTTTGCATAGTCAAAGTATAACTTCATGATTAAGAATTTACAGGGAACAAATTATTTTCTTATGCTTGCATTAGGGGCGACACTAATTGGCTTTGCGCCTATATTTGTAAAGTGGAGTGATTTGTCTCCAGCTGCTATCGCTTTTTGGAGAATGTTTTTAGCGATTCCTCTTCTAATAGGTTTTAATTATGTTGCGAATAAGAAAATATTTTTTAAGGTAAAAAATAAAAAGACCATTCTATATACTGCGATCGCATCATTAGCTTTTACAACTGACTTAGTTTTATGGCATTACAGTATGACCATTACATCTGTGGCTAATGCAACAATTATTGTAAATTCTGCACCAATATTTGTAGCTCTTTTGGCCTTCATTGTTTTTAAAGAAATTCCCTCCAAGGGTTTTGGGGTATCATTTTTAATTACCTATGTTGGGATAATAGGCCTAATAATTTTTTCAAATAATTATGCTAATGGAAAAGTTCTTGGTGATTTATTATGTATGGTTGCTGCACTATTTTATGCAATTTATTTATTAATAATCTCAAAGCTAGGTAAAGAAACATCTTTAAACATTATTTTTTACACTACATTCTTTTGTTGCTTATTTTCTGTGATACCTATGATGATTGATTCTAGACCTTATATTCCTGCTACTAACTTTGAATGGATTAATCTTCTACTTATGGCTTTTTTATGTCAATTTGGTGGCCAATTTCTAATTACTTATGGCATTGGAAAGATTTCTGCATCAAATGGCTCAATAGGTTTATTAATGCAACCCTTAACAGCAACTTTATTAGCTGCATTTATTTTTTCTGAGATTTTAAATTTAATGCAGATAATATTTGTCTTCATAACACTTATGGGTATATATCTTGCAAGATTAAGCATTGTAAAATAATTCTTAAAGGTACTGAATATGTCAAAAATCTTAAAAGAAGTAATTATTTCAAATGAAAAGTATGCAAAGAACTTTAATAAAAAAGGGGATTTGCGGGCTGCGCCAATAAAAAAGTTTGCGATTCTTACCTGTATGGATGCAAGGCTAGATCCAGCTAAGTTTGCAGGCTTATCAGAGGGAGATGCTCATGTGATTAGAAATGCAGGGGGAAGAGTTAGTGATGATGCTATTCGCTCTTTGTTAATATCTTATAAATTATTGGGCACTAAAGAGTGGTTTGTTATTCATCACACTGATTGTGGTTTGGAAAAATTTTCTAATGCAGATATTGATAAAGAATTTAATCTGGATTCCAAAAATAAAATAGATTGGCTTACATTTAATGATAATGAAAAAAGTGTTATTGATGATGTCCTAAAATTAAAGAATCATCCACTAGTGCCAAATTCAATACAAATATATGGTTATATTTATGATTGCAAAACTGGCAATTTAAAAGAGGTATTCGAAGCAACAAAAGTGGGCGCTAAATTGAATTCAAGTACTTAATAAAGAAATAATAAAAATTTCTTTTGTATACTTTGAATTAATCAATATAATACGCAACGTGGGTGATTAGCTCAGTTTGGTAGAGCATCTCGTTTACACCGAGAGGGTCGGCAGTTCGATCCTGTCATCACCCACCAATAATTAATAGTTGAATTATTATTTTTTAAATATATTATTCGAATGTTAATAAGTGGTCCGGTAGTTAAACGGTTATAATTCCGCCCTGTCACGGCGGCGTTCGGGGTTCGATTCCCCGTCGGACCGCCACTTAATTATGAATATAGTTATTTTAAGCCTTTTAATATTATGTTACTCATTGGTTCTAGGCATAATATTTGCTCAAGTACTTCTTACTGCACCAGTGGTCTTTAAAGTTTTAGATGATCAAAATGCATCTAATTTCTTAAGAAAGATCTTCCCAAGATATTATTTATTAATCTTATTAATTGCATTGGTAGCCTTATTGATTAGCTATCTTTTCTTTAAGACCGCAGATGTTTATTTTGCTCTTACCGCTGTCGCATTTGCCTTCATTGGTTATGTCATTATACCTTTAACAAATATTGCTAGAGATAGAGGTTGGGAAAGGTTATTTAAGTTTTTTCATAATTTAAGTGTATTTAATACCCTTGTAATTTTTATAGTCTCTGTAGTTCAAATAGTAAGAGTCACATATCTATAAACCCAATTAACACTTGAATTTTCTTTATTAAATATTATTTAAAGAACATTAGAGAGGATTAACATGGCAAGATCAAAAACTAAATCATTTCAGACAGAAACAAAGCAGCTTTTAAAGCTGATGATTCATTCCCTTTATTCTAATAAAGAAATTTTTATTAGGGAGCTTGTATCTAATGCATCAGATGCAATAGATAAACTTAGATTTAAATCTGTAGAGGATAAATCTATTGCTAAATATACCAAGGATCTAAAGATTGACGTTCAAGTGCTTAAAGAAGAGAACAAGATTATTATTTCTGATAATGGTATAGGAATGAATGAAGATGAAATAGTTTCAAATATTGGAACAATTGCAAGATCGGGTACAGCATCTTTTCTAGAAAACATTACAGGTGATAAGAAAAAAGACTCTAATTTAATTGGTCAATTTGGTGTTGGTTTTTATTCAGTGTTCATGGTTGCCGATAAAGTTCAAGTTATTTCTAAATCTGTATTCGAAAAATCTGACTCAGCTATCATGTGGGAAAGTTCTGGTGAAGAAAAATATAAACTTTCTGAAGTTACAAAAGATTCAAATGGTACTGATATTGTTATTTATTTAAATGACGATAATACAGAGTTTGCTGAAGAAGGGAGAATCAGATTTTTGCTTGAGAAGTATTCACAGTATATTAATTTCCCTCTAAATTTAATTGGCGAAGATGCTGAATCAAAAAGAATAAATGATGCTGATGCTCTATGGCTAAAGTCTAAAAGATCAATCAAAGATGAAGAGTATAAAGAATTCTATAAATTTATTACTTATGACCAGGAGGATCCTTTGCTTTGGGCTCACAATAAAGTTGAGGGCAAAAATGAGTATACAAATTTGTTATACATACCTTCAAAGCCACCTTTTGATCTTTGGAACCGTGAATCCCCAAGGGGTGTAAAACTTTACATCCAGAGGGTATTTATTATGGATGATGCCTCTAACTTCTTGCCACTATATTTAAGATTTGTAAGAGGTATTATCGATACTAATGATTTGCCATTAAATGTTTCTCGAGAAATTCTTCAAGAGCATCATCTTGTGGATACCATAAAAAAAGCGGTAACAAAAAGAATGTTGGATTCTCTTAAGGCGCTTAAAAAAGAATCTTTTGATAAATATAAGAACTTTTGGAACGAATATGGATTAGTTTTAAAAGAGGGACCAGCAGAAGATAGAGAAAACAAGGATACGATAGCAAGTTTATTGTTATTTGCTTCAACATATGCAAATAGCAAAGATTGTGATCAAACTCTTGATGATTATTTAGAACGAATGGGCGATGACCAGGATAAGATATATTACTGCGTAGCAGATACATATGAAGCAGCGGCTAATTCACCACATATTGAAGGCTTAAAATCCAAAGGAATAGAAGTTCTCCTCTAGACAGAATTGATGAGTGGGTTATGGCTGGATTAATGGAGTACCAGGGCAAAGAGCTTATTAATGTAGCCAAAGAAGATATTACTGATGATGAAGAGACAAAAAAAGTTTCCGAAGGAGATCAGGAAATTATCTCTAAAATCCAGAAGCACTTAGATGATAAAGTTTCAGATGTAATAATTAGCAAACGTTTAACAGATTCTGCTTCCTGCATTGTCTTGCCTAAGCATGAGCCTGGGGCCCAGTTAAGAAAGATACTTGAAGCCTCTGGTCAAACATTAGGATCGTCTAATCCAATTTTTGAAATTAACATGAAACACAAATTAGTTAAAAAGCTAAAAGATATGAAGGGCAAGCAATTTAATTCATTTGTAGACTTTCTTTATGATTATGCTGTCATAGCTGAAGGTGGATCGCCTCAAGATCCATCAAAATACTTGAGGCAGCTAGATAAGTATCTATCATAGCTATGAGTGCAATAAAAAAAATTGCAGTTTTAGGTGGTGGTAGCTTTGGAACTGTTCTGGCAAATATAGCAGCATCTAATGGTTACGATGTTTCATTATGGGTTAGAGATTCAGATCAGGCTTTAAGAATTAATTCTGAAGGAGCAAATACTACATATCATCCTGAGCTACAGTTATCATCGAATATTGAGGCTTCAGAAAAGTTAGAGTCAGTGGTTAAGGATGCAAATATAGTTCTTATAGCAACACCAAGTTTAATATTTGAAAATATAGTAAAGAGAATTGCACCCATAGTAGAAGAGGGAGCACATATTATTTCTTGCACCAAAGGAATTAAATTAGATCCATTTAGGTCAATGTCCGATATCATTAAAATAAACATGAATTCTTCAAAGAATAGTGTTGGAGTATTAAGTGGTCCAAATCTTGCTAAAGAGATTGCTGAAGAAAAAGTAACTGGAACAGTAATAGCAAGTAGTGATGAATTATTAATTAATGATGTAAAAGAAACACTCTCATCAGAAACATTTAAGATATATTCATCAGATGACATTCAAGGTGTTGAGCTAGCAGGAGCACTTAAAAACATATATGCAATCATTTGTGGTATTGCTGAATCTTTGAAAGTTGGTGAAAATGCTGTTGGATTAATTCTTACAAGAAGCATGGCTGAAATGAGCAGATTTGCAGTAGCAAAGGGAGCTAATCCTATAACTTTTCTTGGACTTGCTGGGATGGGTGATTTGGTAGCAACCTGCACCTCTAATTTATCTAGAAATTTTCAACTTGGTATGCATTTAGGAAATGGCTTAAAGCTAGATGAAGCAAAATTAAAAGTTGGCCAAGTTGCTGAAGGAATAAGAACGCTAGAGGTTATAAAAACAGAATCTGCTAGCTTGAATATAAGCATGCCATTAGTAGATTCTTTATATAATATTGTCTTTAATGACGCATCATCAAAAACATTTATTGACGATCTTGTGAATAATCCACATGAAGTTGATGTAGAATTTACTTACTAGGATAAAATTATGACTCAAATAGAAATAGATAAGGAAGAAATTTTAAAAGGAAGCAAGTGGATAAGATTCTTATTCATGATTCTTTATGGTTTTGTAATTAATTTTGTAATTACTATATGCATTGGGTTAGCTATAGTTCAATTTTTATTTTATTTATTTACTTCAAAACCAAATGCATCAATAGCAAATTTTAATTCCCATCTTTTAGAGTTTTTTCATGATTCTTTAGCATTTTTATTATTTCAAACTGAAGATAAACCATTTCCTTTCAAAGAAAATGAAAATGATGATGCAATGCAATGAAGATGAAGGTGAGGTTATAGAAGGAGAATTAGACACAGATACTTCTGAAGAAATAGAAGAAGTTAAAGAGTAACTAATTAGTCAATAATTTTTTTGCAGACTGCATAGTATGCAGTATTAATGTGTTAATAGTCATTGGGCCAACTCCACCAGGAACTGGAGTGTAAGCAGAGGATATCTCATCCATTTGATCTAAATCAATATCACCACATTTTTCAGGATGAAAGCCTGCATCTATAACAATTGCACCTTGTTTAATCCAATCAGTTTTAATAAATTTAGGTATTCCTACTGCTCCAACAATAAGATCTGCATTTTTAATTATGGTTTCAATATTTTGAGTTCTTGAATGACAAATAGTTACAGTTGCATTTAAATTTAGTAGCATCATGGCCATTGGTTTGCCTAAGATAGGACTTCTTCCTACAACAACCGCATTTAAACCTTGAACTTCAATCTCATAATGTTTAATTAGTCTTATAATTCCAGCAGGCGTGCATGAGCCATAAGCATTAATACCCATGGACATATTTCCAAAGCCTAAACAGGTTACTCCGTCCACATCTTTTTCAATATCAATAGCATCAAAACATTTTCTTTCATCAATTTGAGATGGAACTGGATGTTGTAATAAAATTCCATGAACATTTGGATTCTTATTTAAATCATTGATAGTTGCTAATAACTCTTCTGTAGTGTGGATTCTGGAAGCTCAACAGCTATTGATTCCATTCCAACTTTTTTGCAAGTATTTCTTTTCATTCGAACATATGTTTCTGAAGCCGGATCATTGCCAACAAGAATAGTGGCTAGAGTGGGATTTATCCCTTTTGATACAAGCTCTGAAACTTCTGCTTTAATCTCTTCTTCGCTTAGAGAAGCTAATTTTTTACCATCTAAAATTTTTGCTGACATAAAAATTATTATCGCATTTATGAATATTTATTCATATGATGATTGCTTATTTTTTAGATAAACTTTAATATTTGCAACCTCGGGGTATAGCGCAGTCTGGTAGCGCACTCGCTTTGGGAGCGAGTGGTCGTAAGTTCGAATCTTACTACCCCGACCACGCGCCTGTAGCTCAGCTGGATAGAGCAACTGCCTTCTAAGCAGTGGGTCAGGAGTTCGAATCTCTTCAGGCGCGCCCTAGCAGTAATATTTTTTGTAAAAAGTAATCTTAAAAATAACTTTTTAAGATTATTTTTTATAACTTTTATTTTTATAAATATTAATCTTTTAGGGATATATTATTTTTTTAACTTCCTTTCAGGTGATGGTTTAAATGAAGCAGTTATTTTTCATTTAGTTCATGGTATAAGTGGATTTGGAATCGATGAATATATTATTCCTGGCATCTTATTATTTTTATATTTCCTGAGCTCACTAATCATTTGTATATTTTTGTTTACTAATAGAAATTTAAATTTCTTTTATTCAGAAAAATTAGTAATCACTGCGCCTATATTTATTATATTTTTCTTTACTAGCTTAGTCCTTAATCCTCTTTTAACAGATATCAAAAATATATTTTTTTCTAATAATATTAATTCTATTAGTGAAAACAGCTATTATGATAATAGCGATATAAAATTTATTAAAAAATCTAAAAACATAATATTTTTATATCTAGAACAATTTGAAAAAACATATACCGATAACTCTCTTTTTCCAGGTTTAACACCACACCTAAACAATCTTGAAAAAAAAGCAACAAGCTTTACCAATATAGAATCTCCTATGGGAACAAATTGGACTATAGCTGGAATGGTTGCCTCACAATGCGGAATTCCTTTACTTACAAATATAGAAGTCGCAAATAATATGGGAGGCATGGATAAATTCTTAGTTTCTGCTCGTTGTATAGGCGATGTATTAAATGAAAAATCTTATGACTTAAATTATATAAATGGGTCTAATTTGGAGTTTGCTGGTAAGGGTAAATTTTACGAATCACATGGTTTTAATAAAGTTGAAGGCTGGGATGAGTTGAGGCATCGATTAATAGATAGCTCTTACAGATCTCCTTGGGGTTTATACGATGATTCTTTATATGAGATAAATATAGATCGTTTGAATCAACTTAGAAATACTAATAGGCCATATGGTTTATTTACTTTAACCCTGGATACTCATCATCCAAATGGCTATTTATCAAGTGCTTGCAAAGATATGTTATATGAAGATGGCAAAAACCCTATTCTCAACGCAGTTCATTGTGCCGATTATATGGCTGCACAATTTATAGAGGAAATCATTAATCATGAATCCTTTAAAAATACTGTTCTTGTTGTTTTATCAGATCACTTGGCATTAAAAAATACAGCAACTCCAATTTTAAAAAATATTGATAGAAAGAATCTTTTATATATTTTTGCAGAAAATGCACCTCAAAGAAAAATAACGAAACCAGGAACAATGTTTGATGTTGCTCCAAATGTCTTGAGCATAATGGGAGCAAATACAACTGGCTTTGGTTTAGGAAGAAATCTTTTAATTGAAGATAGTCTTATCGAAGATAGCGATGGAATGAATAAAGTAATTGAAGATACAAGATCAAAAATTGTATCTTTTTGGTCTTTTCCTAAATTAAAAAATGGCTTCAAAATAATACCTGATCAAAAAAAGATTATTTTTGGAACTAGATATGTAAATTTGCCTGCACTAATTTTGCTTGATGATAATAATGATACTCAAGAAATAATTTTTGACTTTCATTATGCAAAGTCTTTAGAAAAAAGAGTTGCAGAACTTAAAGACTATCAAAAATATATTTGGGTTGATGGTTGTCAGAAAATTAGCCCAAGTATGCTTGCATCAGAAAAAGAAGAATTAAATTATTGTTCAATTGCAGCTATTAAAAATAAGAAAAAATATCTTATTTATAAAAACCTTGAAGCTGTTAACAAAGAGATGATATTTGATTTTTTTAATAAGAATAAAAAATCATTTTTTGATAATTAATTTTTTATATGGGCTTATAGTAAAATACTAAAATTATGTATTCGATTGCAGCTTTATATAAATTTTCAACAATCATTAATCCAGAAGAATTACAAAATACAATTCGTATTAAGCTTAAAGAGTTTTCCATATATGGAACCATCTTAGTAGGTGAAGAGGGGTTAAATGGCACCATATCAGGAAATGATAATAATTTAAAATTAGCCATAAATTTTATTTCGTCTATAAAAGGATTTTCTGATTTGGATATCAAATACTCCAGGTCAGAAATAAATCCGTTTGTTAGATTAAAAGTTAAGTTAAAAAAAGAAATAGTAACAATAGGTGATGAGTCAATAGACCCTAATAGGGTTGTAGGTAAATATATAGAGCCAGAAGACTGGAATGCATTAATTAGTGATGAAAATACAATTTTAATTGATACAAGAAATAACTATGAATGTTCTATTGGTACCTTCAAAAATGCAATCAATCCTAATACAGTAAAATTTAGAGATTTTCCTAGCTGGGTAGATGAGCAAAATTTTTCTGAAGAAGAAAAAAAAGATAAAAAATTTGCAATGTTTTGCACTGGTGGCATTAGATGTGAAAAAGCTTCATCTTTAATGCTGGACAAGGGATTTTTCAAAATGTAAGTCATCTCAAGAGGTGGAATCTTAAATTATTTTAAAAAAATTGATAAAAATGAAAGCATGTGGAATGGAGAATGTTTCGTTTTTGATGACAGAGTCTCCGTCACCCATGATCTAACTGAAGGCAGCTATGATATGTGTCATGGATGTAGAATGCCGATAACTGACAAAGACAAACTGGCAAAAGAATACATAAGAGGAGTTGCATGTCCATCTTGCTTCAATAAGAAAACTCCAGAACAAAAAGCTAGATATATGAGTCGACAAAAACAAGTTGATTTAGCAAAGAAAAGAAACCAAAAACATATTGGTCCAAAAGAAGAAGTACATAACCCCAAGTCCTAATATGCCAATACTTTACTCTTTTAAAAGATGCCCTTATGCAATGAGAGCAAGAATGGCAATATATTTATCTCAAATAGTTGTTGAGCACAGGGAAGTAAGTTTAAAAAATAAACCAAAATCAATGATGGAAATATCTCCAAAAGGTACTGTGCCAGTACTTCTATTAGAAAACGGAGATGTTATAGATGAAAGTATGGATATTATAAATTGGTGTTTAAAACAAAAATCCTTCAGTATTTAAAGACAGACTCGATGATAGTCAAGAATTATTTACAAAAGAAATAATAAAAATTTTTGATGAAAAATTTAAATTTCATTTAGATAGATATAAGTATTCATCAAGATATAAAGATGTTGATGAAAGTTTCTCATAGGGATGCATGCTTGAGTATCCTAAAAAACTTTAGATAAAAAATTAAAAATACCAAATGGTTTTTTTCAAACAATGTTAATAAAATTGATATATCCGTATTACCATTTATTCGTCAATTTAGAATCGCAGACCCTTTATGGTTTGATGCAAATCAGGATATTCCAAATATTCAAATATGGCTAGAAAATTTTCTCCAAAGCAAGTTATTAAATGAAGTTATGATTAACTTTGATGTCTGGGAAAAAATAATCCAGTAAGTTATTTCCTACAAACCTATAGAATCATATGCCATTGCTATTTTCTCTATAGCAACTAAATATGCGGCAGTTCTAAAATCCGTAATCTTATTATTTTTAAAGTAAAAGCTTTTTTAACTTCTTGAAATCCATCAATCATCATATCATCCAAACCAGATCTAACAAGATCAATTTCTTCAATACCTTTAAGAAATTATCTTTATATTTTTGCAGGCATATTTTTACCAGTCATTTGCTCAATTGCTTCTATTAAGTGTATTTAATTGAAATTGATTTCTTCTTTTTTCTAATCGACCAAAACGAATATGCCTTATATTTTTAACCCATTCAAAATAACTAACTGCAACACCTCCACTATTTGCAAGAATATCTGGAATCACAAATATTTTTTTTCTATTTAGAATTTGATTTCCCGTGTAACTAACTGGACCGTTAGCAGCTTCAACAACTAATTTAGCAGAAATATCTCCAGCATTTTTTTCAGTAATAACATTTTCACGAGCTGCTGGTATAAGAATATCGCATTTTCTCTTTAGAAGTAAGGGAAGAATCTTTTATAAAAGTTGCTTTTGGATAATTAATAAATGATTTATGTTTTGTAAAATATTTTTTTGCATGCTCTACATTAATACCTTCTTCATTATATATTCCACCGTTATATTCTGAAATTCCAATTAGATTTACACCATCTTCTTCTGTAAAAATTTTGATAAGGTGATAGCCTACATTTCCCAATACCTTGAACTATCATTGATTTAGTTGATAAAAGATTGTCATCAAGTTTTACCATTTTAAGAAGATCTGGATTTCTAAAAAATTCTCTAACAATAAACTGAACACCTCTGCCGGTAGCTTCTTCTCTTCCGGGTAGCCCATTTTTGTTTGGCGGTTTGCCCGTAACACATGCTGCACCATTTATATCGCTTGGATGAATCTTTCTATATTCATCTGCAATCCATGCCATCTCTCTCGAAGATGAGCCTATATCCGGAGCAGGGACGTTCATTGATGGGCTAATTAAATCTCTTTTAATAAGTTCTTGCGCAAACCTTCTAGTAATTTTTTCAAGCTCTCTCTTTTCCCAGTCTGCAGGATTAATCTTTAGACCTCCCTTAGAGCCTCCAAAAGGAACGTTAATAATGGCACATTTATATGACATTAATGCTGCAAGAGCTTCTACTTCTTCAGAGTTTGTGTGCATATCAAATCTTATACCGCCTTTGGTTGGTTCCATATGCTCTGAATGTACTGAACGCCAACCTTCAAAAGTAAAAATTTTTCCACGAAGCCTTACACCAAAACGAACAGTGTATGTAGAATTACAAATTATTATTTTTTTAGATAAATCATCTGACAAGTCAGAAAACTTTAATGCTTTATTAACATGCTTAGTAGTATCGTCTAGAAAGTTAGTCATTAATTATCTCCCCATAATAAATGATAAGGTCATTGTATATCTTTTAATTAACATAATAAAAAAATTAATAATTGTATTTTTTAATCTATAATAGCTCGTTTCGTGGCGGGCGTAGCTCAGTTGGTTAGAGCGCTGGATTGTGGCTCCGGAGGCCGTGGGTTCGAACCCCATCGCTCGCCCCAATAAATTGGACAAAATATGACTAGCAAATTAAAAAAACTAAAGGATTTGGAAAGAAAGCTTACAGTTTCAATTCCAGTTGAAGACTATAATTCTAAATTCCAAACAAAGCTTAATAATATTAAAGGTAAAGCTAAACTGGATGGTTTTAGGAAAGGTAAAGTTCCTAATGATGTTCTTGAGCAAAGATATGGCCAGTCAATTCATGCAGATGTTGTTAATGATTTAATTCAAAGTTCTTACCCTCAAGCACTTTCAGAGAATAAAATTCGACCAGCTTCTGCTCCAACAGTTAACATAGAAAGTGAAGATCCTAAAAAACCAATAACTTACTCAGCAACTTTTGAAGTTTTTCCTGAAATTAAAGCAAAATTAAGTAGATGGACAAGTTATGAAAAAGTATCAATTTCTATTACAGATAGTGATATAGATTTAGCCATTGCAGATATTTTAAAAAGATATGGTGAATGGAAGGATGTTACAAGAAAATCTAAAAAAGACGATCAGGTGATTATTGATTTTGTTGGAAGTATCAATAATGAAGAATTTGAAGGTAATTCAGCTAAAGATTTCAAGTTAGTCCTTGGAAGTAACTCAATGATTCCTGGATTTGAGGATGCTATCTTAGATAAAGAACCTTCTGAATTTTCATTAAAAGCTACATTCCCAGAAGATTATTTTAAGAAAGATCTAGCAGGGGTTGAAGCTGAATTTAAAATTACATTAAAACAGATACAAGAGCTGCATGAAGCAAAAATAAATAAAGACTTATTTGAAAAACTAGAAATGGATGTAAAAGATGAAAATGCATTTAGAGAAGAAATTTCAAAAAGAATGGAAAAAGAAGTTGAAGTTCAAGAAAAAGATCTAACAAAAGAATCAATTTATGAAACATTATTAAAAACAAATTCATTTAAGGTTCCAAATGTAACTGTTAAAGAACAAGCAGAACTAATGAGGAAGGATGCATTAATGAGAATTGGCCAAATGGAAGATCAAGCAGGCGATGATTTATTCCCGATTGATACATTTATGGAAAATGCAGAAAAAAGAGTAAAGCTTGATTTATTATTTGCAGAACTAGTTAATCATTTTGAATTAACTGCAGATGCAGTAATGCTTGATACCTTTATTGATAAAGAATCACAGAAATACAAAGATCCTGAACAGTTTAAACAATGGGTTAAGGGTCAGCCGCAACAATTAGAACAATTCAGAATGATTGCATTAGAACAACAATTGATTGAAAATTTAGAAAATGCACTTAAATCAAAGGATAAGGTGATAGAATTTTCAGAACTAGCAAATAAATAGATGTATATGAATGAAATAGAGTCAGCATTAATACCAATGGTAATCGAGCAAACTCCTCGAGGTGAAAGGTCGTTTGATATATATTCTAGACTTCTTAAAGAACGCGTTATTTTTTTATCAGGTCCTGTTGATGATTATATGTCTAACTTAGTAGTTGCTCAGTTATTGTTTTTAGAGTCTGAAAATCCAGAGAAAGATATATCAATTTATATAAATTCACCTGGAGGTAGTATTTCATCAGGTTTAGCAATATATGACACCATGCAATTTGTTGCACCTTCTATTTCAACGCTATGTATTGGTCAGGCTGCAAGCATGGGTGCGATACTTCTTGCTGGAGGAGATAAAGGAAAAAGATATGCTTTGCCAAATTCAAGAATTATGATTCATCAACCATTAGGTGGTTTTCAAGGTCAGGCATCTGATTTTGAAATTCATGCAAAAGAAATTTTACATATGAAAAAAGTTGTGAACGACATACTTGCAAAACATACAGGTCAATCAATAAAGAAAATAGAAAAAGACACAGATAGAGATAATTTCCTAGATGCACCTGCAGCAGTTAAATATGGCATAGTAGATAATATTTTAGAACATAGAGATTCAAAGAATGGTAAGTAAGGCATCATCAGATAAATTAAGTTGTTCATTTTGTGGCAAAAGCCAGGATGATGTAAAAAAACTTATAGCTGGCCCGAGTGTATATATTTGCAATGAATGTGTAGATCTATGTAATGACATTATCGAAGAGGAAATTAAAAGTGAGGAGGATACTTCTTTAGAAGAACTACCATCTCCTTTAGAAATTTTTAATAAACTTGATGAGTATGTAATAGGTCAAGAAAAGGCTAAAAAAGTTCTCTCTGTAGCTGTTTATAATCATTACAAAAGGTTAAAGAAAAATGACCTAAAAGATGCAGTTGAACTTCAAAAAAGTAATGTATTGCTATTAGGTCCTACAGGTAGTGGCAAGACTTTATTAGCTCAAACTCTAGCAAAAATTTTAAATGTTCCCTTTACAATTGCTGATGCTACTACACTTACAGAAGCTGGGTACGTAGGTGAAGATGTTGAAAACATAATACAAAAGCTTTTACAAAAATCTGATTACGATCCTGAAAGGGCACAATTAGGGATAGTATATATTGATGAGATTGATAAAATTGCAAGAAAATCTGACAACCCATCTATAACAAGAGATGTTTCTGGAGAAGGAGTTCAGCAAGCACTCCTCAAGCTAATTGAAGGAACTGTAGCTTCAATACCTCCTCAGGGTGGAAGAAAGCACCCTCAACAAGAATTTATCCAGATAGATACTTCAAATATATTATTTATTTGCGGTGGAGCTTTTTCTGGTTTAGATAAAGTTATTGATCAAAGAACTAATAATATTGGAATTGGTTTTGGAGCTGATGTGAGTACTACTTCAAACGTTCAATCAATTTCATCAGATATTGATAATTTAGAACCTGAAGATTTAGTTAAATATGGATTGATACCTGAGTTTGTTGGAAGACTCCCAGTAATATCAAACTTGCATGAGCTTGATGAAACTGCACTTGTTAGAATTTTAAAAGAACCAAAAAATGCTTTAGTAAATCAGTATAAACATTTATTTGAAATTGATGATGTTGAATTAACATTCAGAGACGAAGCGCTTCTTGAAATTGCTAAACAAGCAATTAAAAAGAAAAACTGGTGCAAGAGGTCTTAGATCAATTATGGAAGATATACTGATGGAAACTATGTTTGAGCTTCCTAATGAAGATCTTGAAAAAGTTATTATTGATGAGAACACAGTTGTCTCCAAAACAGAACCAATTAAGCTTTTAAAAACTGCTCCAAAAAAATCATCTGCTAATTGATATTTTATTATCTATCCCTATATTGGGTATATGAATGAAATAAAATCAGACCTACCCGTAATTCCTTTAAGAGACGTTGTCGTCTTTCCTGGAATTGTTACAACCTTATTTGTTGGCCGACCTAAGTCCATTGAAGCATTGAATGTTGCTATGTCTTCAAATAAAAAACTTGTGTTAGTTTCTCAGACTGATCCTGCAATTGATAATCCTGAGTTTAAGGATGTATACAAAAATGCATCTATTAGCAATTTATTACAGTTAATTAAATTACCAGATGGAACTATGAAGGTTCTTGTTGAAGGCCATAAAAGATGCTCTATAGATAAGTTTATTGAAAAAAAAGGTTATGACTTAGCAAGAGTAAGTTCTATTGATGATATACCGCTAAAAGAAGCTGATGCATCTAATTTAGTTAGATTTATAAAAGCTAAGTTCGAAGACTATATTGGCATTACTAAAAGAATTCCCCCTGAAATAGTTTCTACTGTTGATTCGTTGGATGATCTCTCAAAGCTTATCGATACTATTACCGGACATTTGCCAATAGAAACAGCAAGAAAGCAAGAAATTTTAGCTATAGCTGATCTGAAAGAAAGATCTGAAAAAGTTTTAATGTTTATTGAATCCCAGTTAGATGTTGTTGATGTTGAAAAGAAAATAAGAGAACGTGTTAAAAAACAGATGGAAAAATCTCAAAGAGAATACTATCTGAATGAACAAATTAAGGCTGCTCAAAAAGAGCTTGGAGAAATAGGTGAAGAGGGTGATGAGCTTGATGCACTTGAAGAAAAAATTAATACAGTAGGTATGCCTAAAGATGCTTTAAAGAAAGCAAAAAGTGAATTAGCTAAGTTTAAGCATATGTCACCATCATCTGCTGAAGCATCAGTTGTAAGATCTTACTTAGATTGTTTGGTTGAAGTTCCATGGAAGAAAAAATCTAAGGTAAAAACTGATATTCAGGCTTCTTTGGATATTTTAGAAGAAGATCATTATGGTCTTGAAGAGGTCAAAGAAAGAATCATTGAATATCTTGCTGTACAAAAAAGAGTTAAATCAATGAAAGCTCCTGTCTTATGTCTTGTTGGTCCTCCTGGGGTTGGTAAAACCTCTCTTGGTGAATCTATTGCAAGAGCTACTAATAGGAAATTTGTAAGAATGTCACTGGGTGGAGTAAGAGATGAATCTGAAATCAGAGGACATAGAAGAAGATATATAGGTTCAATGCCAGGAAAAATTATTCAAAAACTATCTAAAGTTGGGGTTAAAAATCCTTTATTTTTATTGGATGAAATTGACAAGATTGGAATGGATCATAGAGGCGATCCTGCTTCTGCGCTTCTTGAGGTATTGGATCCAGAGCAAAATAATACATTTAGTGATCATTATCTTGAGGTAGATTATGATTTATCAGAAGTTATGTTTGTATGCACAGCAAATAGCTTAAATATTCCAACT
This sequence comes from Gammaproteobacteria bacterium, assembly GCA_038142505.1. Taxonomy (GTDB): domain Bacteria; phylum Pseudomonadota; class Gammaproteobacteria; order Magnimaribacterales; family D2472; genus SCGC-AAA076-P13. The sequence goes on from JAYQKD010000002.1 coordinate 149,994, forward strand.
CCACTCCTAGATAGAATGGAAATAATTAGAATACCTGGATATATTGAGGATGAAAAAATCAACATTGCTTCTAAATACTTGCTACCAAAACAAATGGAAAGAAATGGCCTTAAAGATAAAGAAATAAATTTAAATAAAGAAGTTATTCTCTCTTTAATTAGATATTACACAAGAGAAGCTGGAGTTAGAGGGCTTGAAAGGCAGATAGCTAAGATTTTAAGAAAAGTTGTAAAAGAACGTCTTTTAACAAAAAAGAATATTGATAAGCCTACATCAATAACAAACAAGAATCTTGAAAAATTTTCGGGTGTGAAGAAGTTTAAATATGGTATTGCTGAAAAAGATAATGCAGTTGGTCAAGTAACAGGACTTGCTTGGACTGAAGTTGGTGGTGAGTTATTAACCATAGAAGCTTCTCATATTGATGGAAAGGGCAGAATCATTAAAACTGGTTCATTAGGAGATGTAATGCAGGAATCAATTCAGGCTGCGTTTACAGTAGTTAGATCAAGAGCAGATTCGTTGGGCATAAAACCTAACTTTTATGAAAAATATGATGTACATATTCATGTACCAGAAGGCGCTACACCTAAGGATGGGCCAAGTGCCGGAGGTGCAATGGCAATATCATTAATATCTATCTTTACAGGAATACCAGTCAAATCTGATACAGCAATGACTGGTGAAATTACTTTAAGAGGACAGATATTAAAAATTGGTGGATTAAAAGAAAAACTATTGGCAGCTAAACGAGGTGGAATTAAGAACGTCATCATTCCTAAAGAGAATGAGCCTGACCTTCAAGAAATACCAGAACAAATTCTTAAGTCACTTAATATAATTCCGGTTGAGTGGATTGATGATGTTATTTCTCATGCTTTGGTAAAAGAACCAACTCCAATAAATAAATCTTCATCTAGTGCTAAAAACTAAAACTCAAAGAGTTAGAAAGACAAAAGCTGAAAATAAGCAAGCCCATTAAAACCCTTTATTTGCTTGACTTTTAGGGATAAAAAGCTTTTCATAGAAGAGTATTTATATAAATAAATTTATACAGAGGAGTATTTAATATGAATAAATCAGATTTGATTGATGCGGTCGCAGGTGACGCAGATATTTCTAAAGCTTCAGCTGGAAGAGCAGTTGATGCAGTTCTAGGTGGAATTGGAGATGCTTTAGGTAAAGGTGATTCTGTATCACTAGTAGGTTTTGGAACATTTTCAGTAAGGCACAGAGCTGCTAGAGAGGGTAGAAATCCTCAAACTGGCGCATCAATGCATATTGCTGCTTCAAAAGTTCCAGGTTTTAAAGCTGGTAAAGGCCTTAAAGATAAGGTTAAAAACGGCTAAGTTTTATTAACATTAAAAAAGGGTGCTTCCGCACCCTTTTTTTATTTATAATGTCACCACTATGATGGAATCACTAAGAAATTTTTTAACTGGACCTAGACTATTTATTGTAATTGCAGCATGTGCATTGCCTTTTGTTTTTTTAGGAACTTCTTCACTTGGCTCAACATTTCAAGGAATTTTGGTTCAATTAATGGAGAAAATATAACAGAAGCAGATATGCAAACAGCATCAACTGTTGCAATGCAAAAGTTTAAAAATATTTATGGCGATGATTTTAATTTTTATGAATTAGATGAATCTATTCAGCTTGAAGCAATAAAACAAGAATTAATATTCTCAGAAAGTTTTACTTTCAGAGGCAAGATCTCTTGGTTTTATAAATAGAAAGTACCAAAAACAAGCAAAAAAAGCTATTATAAGAAATCCAGCATTTCAAATAGATGGTGTTTTGATGAGGATATTTATGAAGCTCAAGTAAATTCAGCTGGGTTATACAAAAGACTCATATATTGATTAATGACTGCTGTAATTGCTGCAGACTTATTAGATTTTCTTTCATCTTCATATTTTGTAACAGAGAATGAAATTAAAGAACTAGCTAAATTCTTGAACAAAGTGTTGATATTGATTTTATTAAATTAGATTCTAATTCATTAAAAAAACAGATTATAAATTCTGATGATGAGATTAAAGATTTTTTCGATAAAAATAATCAAATTCTTTTTTTCTCAGAAGAAAAAGATCTTTTTAAATATATATTACTTAGAATCAAAAGATTATGAAAGATTTAGTTAATATTCCAAATGGATACATTGAATCAGCATATGATGATTATTTATCTAAAAAAGCTGAAAAAAAATCAAGAGATTAGATTTTCTCATATTATGATTGAAAAACTTAAATTATGATAATGTTGATGAAGCATTTTGAAATTATCAAAGAAATTTCTGATAAATTAAAAAATGGTGAAAATTTTTATGATTTAGCACTACCTATAGTGATGATGTTGCATCAAAAAGATAATGGTGGAGATTTAGAATATTTTGATGCAGATATTTTTCTTCTGAATTTGCAGAGGCTATTAGAAGGACTTGGCATTAATGAAATAAGTGAGATAGTTGAGCTAGAAGATACTTTTCATATTTTAAAAATTACAGAATTTAATGAAACAAGAAATATCATCATTAGAAGAAATGAGCAAGACAATTATTAATGATCTTATTGAATCTGAATCATTGGCACTTATGAATGATGATTATGATGCAATTGATGAAATGATTTTTTCAAATTCAACTATTGAATCTATAGGTAAATCTATTTCAAAAAATATTTTAGATGAATCAGATAAGCAATTAAGTAATTTTAATTTTGAAATAGTGATTCAATCGTAAAAGATTTTATTTTTTCACCTGATACAGAGATTGGTAAACCACAATATTTAATTTAGATGATTCAATATTGTTCTTTCATTAAAAGAAATCAAAGAACCCAAATTACAAAATTTTGAAGAGGTTTATGAAGATGTTAATGATTATCTATCAGATAATAAAACTATTGAAAAAAAAAATCTTGCTTGTTTTAGAACTAGAGGCTGCAAAAAAAAGAAAATACTCTTGAATCTTTTTTTAAAGCATATGACTTTATTATCTAAAGAATCTTATGTTGGATTAAAAAGAAATTCATCACTATTGCCTCAAGAAGTAATTTCAGAAGTTTTTAAACTTTCTTCAGGAAATTCAATAACCTTAAATTCAAGAGATGGAGATGTTTATTGATTGATTTGATTAAAAATAAATAAACCCTCATCAGAATTTATTGATTCTATTTATGATCAATACAGCTCTTTTTCTGAACAAAGAATTTCATCAAATATTAGTCTGAAATAATTAATGAATGATATTTTGAATCAGCAAAAGTTAATTTAAATAATTTGGTTTTTTAATATGAAGCATTTTTTACATTTTTGGTTTTATTTTTTCTAATAGGCTGTTCATCAAGTGTTACACCTGTTGATGATGGCTTAGAAAAACAGATATTTCATTTTGGAAATGGTTCAGAGCCTCAAGGTATAGATCCACATATAGTAACTGGTGTTCCTGAACACCATATTTTAATATCTTTATGTGAAGGTTTAACAATCCCTAATCCATTTGATGATGAAAATCTACCTGGAGCTGCAGAATCATGGACCGTAAGTGATGATGGAAAAATTTATATTTTTAAATTAAGAAAAAATGGTAGATGGTCTAATGGAGATCCAGTCACAGCAGAAGATTTTGTATGGTCTTGGCAAAGAATATTAACTGCAAGTTTGGTTCTCAATATCCTGATATGCTTTATTATCTTAGAAGGAGCTCAAGAATATCATACTGGAATAACTAATGATTTTGATGAAGTGTTGGTGTTAAGGCTATTGATAACCATACTCTTGAAGTTAAACTTAAAGCACCAACCCCATTTTTTACAGGACTTTTAAGTCACTACAGTACTTGGCCGGTTCATAAAGAAACTGTTTTAAAGCATGGTTCTATTGATGATAGAAATGGAGAATGGACCAGACCAGGTAATTTTGTATGTAATGGAGCATTTAATCTTAAATCATGGGAATTAAACAACAAAATAGTTGTAGAAAAAAATCCTATGTATTGGGATGCGTCAACAGTTCGGTTGAATGAAATACACTATTATCCTGTATCAAATGTGATGACAGAAGATAGGATGTTTAGAGCTGGACAGCTTCATGTTACCAGCACACTTCCTTCTCAAAAATGTCCAGTTTACATAGAAGAAAATAATCCAGATTTAAGAATAGATCCTTATATGGGAACATATTTTTATAGATTAAATACTAATAACCCATATTTAAGTGATGTAAAGGTAAGAAAAGCATTAGCTTATTCTATTGATAGAAAACTTTTGGTTGAAAAAGTTACTAAATGTGGACAAATACCTGCATATTCTTTTACACCTCCTGGTTCTAATGGATATGAACCAACAACCTCTATACCTTTTGATCCTGTATTAGCAAAAGAATTGCTGGTTGAAGCTGGTTTTAATTCAGAAAATAAGTTTCCTAAATTAGAGATACTTTTTAATACAAATGAAGATCATAGAAAAGTTGCTGCTTAGCTATACAGCAAATGTGGCAGCAAAACCTTAGGTATAGAAGTTGAGTTAGTTAATCAAGATTGGAAAGTTTATTTAAGTCGTGAGATGGTAGGTGATTTTCAAGTTTCAAGAGCAGGATGGATTGGTGATTATGAAGATCCTAATACATTTCTTGATTTAATGAGACCAAACAGAGGAAACAACAAGACTGGCTGGGAAGATAAAAACTATGATGCTTTGGTGGCAAAAGCAAACTCTACAAATAATCAAGTTGAAAGGTATAAATTATTAAATGAAGCTGAAAAAATGTTAATTGATAATATGCCAATAATACCTTTTATACATATGTAAGAAATTATCAATTATCTCCTGATGTAAAAGGATACAATCCACATATCTTAGACCATCATCATCCTAAGTTTATATATTTAGAAAGAGATTAGATTTTAGTGTTAAATATTTTTATTAGAAGGTTGTTGCTTGCTATACCGGTTTTATTAGCTGTTGCTAGCCTTACCTTTTTCTTAATAAAATTAGCTCCCGGAGGTCCATTTGATGCTGATAAAGCAGTTTCACCTCAAGTTTTAAAAAATCTTAATGAGGCATATAACTTAGATGCTTCTGAGTGGGAGCAGTATGTTGATTATATGTCTGGAATTCTTAGGGGTGATTTTGGTCCTTCTTTCAGATTTCCAGGAAGATCTGTCTCAGAAATGATTGCAACTGGGTCTGCCAGTAACTTTTGAGTTGGCATTTTATGCAATATTAATTGCTTTATTAATTGGCGTTTCTTCTGGAGTTTTAGCAGCTTTAAAACGAAATACTTATCTTGATTTTATTCCAATGGCTATAGCAATGATAGGTATATGTGTACCAACATTTTTAATGGGACCGCTTATTAGTATTAATTTTTGGTATTAATCTAGAAATTCTTCCAGTTTCTGGTTGGGGTCAACTTCCTGGAGATAAAATCTTACCTTCAATTACTTTTGGTTTTGCTTATGCAGCTTATATAGCTAGGTTAAGTAGAGGGGGAATGTTAGAAGTATTAAACCAAGATTTTATTAGAACTGCTAGAGCCAAAGGTTTAACTGAAAGAAATGTAGTTATTAAGCATGCAATGCAGGGAGGATTAATTCCTGTTGTTTCATTTTTAGGCCCTGCAATTGCAGGATTGTTAGCGGGATCTTTTGTTGTTGAGACTATTTTTCAGATTCCTGGTCTTGGAAGATTTTATGTTGAGGCAGCTTTTAATAGAGATTACACAATGATATTGGGAACAACAATATTTTTCTCTGCCATGATAGTTTTCTTTAATTTATTATCTGATCTTGCTGCAATGTGGCTAAATCCAAGATCAAGGGATGTTTCATGAGCAAAAGTTCAACATTATGGTCTGATGCAATATATAGATTAACTAGAAATAAAGCTGCTATGTTTGGAGCATTTATATTATTAATTTTAATTGCAAGTGCTGCTCTTGCTCCATGGATTGCACCTTATTCATATTCTTTTCAAAATTTAGAACTAGGAGCATCTCCTCCATCAGCAGATCATATTTTAGGAACTGATGTTTTAGGAAGAGATCTTTTAAGCAGGATACTATATGGAGCTAGAATCTCACTCCTTGTTGGTTTTGTTGCAACAGGAGTTGCATTAGTTATTGGTGTCTCTTGGGGAATTATTGCTGGTTATGCTGGCGGAAGAGTGGACTCAATAATGATGAGAATAGTTGATGTCCTATATGGACTTCCGTTTATAATTTTTATTATTTTATTAATGGTAATTTTTGGAAGGAATTTGTGGTTATTATTTGGTGCTATTGGTGCTGTTGAGTGGTTAACAATGGCAAGAATTGTAAGAGGCCAGGTTATGGGTCTTAAAAATCAAGAATTTGTTATGGCTGCAAAAGCTATGGGAGTTAGCAACTTTTCAATGTTTAGAAAACATTTATTACCAAATATTTTAGGACCTATTGCAGTATATGCAACATTAACAATTCCTCAGGTTATGCTTCTAGAAGGATTCTTGAGTTTCTTAGGTTTAGGTATTCAACCACCAATGAGTAGTTGGGGTACTTTAATAAAAGATGGTGTTGAATCAATGGAAGAATATAGCTGGTTACTAATCTACCCAGGAATTACTTTTACAATTACTCTATTTGCTTTAAATTTTTTTGGTGATGGTCTTAGAGATGCTCTTGATCCAAAAACTACTGATAATTAAAAAGCTCTAATAGCTATTTTTATTATTTGTCCAGGCATAAGATCTGAGGATTCAAATTCATTTATTTGTTTAATACTTTCAACACTTACATCAAAAATATCTGAGATTTTATATAAATTATCACCTTGTTTAACTGAATATAAAATAGTTCTTTTTTTGATTCAATATTTCTGATGAATATTTTTATTACCAATTGTAAGTTGTTGACCTAATCTTAAAATAGAATTTTATTTAAAGAATTCATTCTAGTTATATCTTTTATATCAATATTATATTTATTTGAAATACTCCATAAAGTGTCACCTTCAGAAACAATATGCATTTCATAAGGAATAAAATTATTTGATTTAGTGCTGCTTAGTGGAATTAAGAGAGTATCTTTTAATGATAATAAATCAGATTCAAGATAATTTATTTTTTTAATAATTTTTACCTCAGTATCGTATTTATTAGCAAGTTTCCATAAACTATCACCAGGCTCAACAATATGAGAAATCCAATTAATTTGATTTACATTATCAAATGGACTATCTGGACTATCTAATAGATATGTTTTCTCAATTGGAACATAAAAAATACTTTTATCCTTGGGAGCAGATGCCCATTTTGTATATCCAGCATTAAGTTTATATATAAGCTCTGGAGGTATTTCTAAATATTCACTTAAAGTTAGTATTTCTACTTGTCCAGGTATCTCAATTTTCTTAACAACTGATTCAACAGGTATATCAGGTAAAACAACTCCATATTTTTCAGAGTTAAAAATAATTTCTCTTATGGCAATATATTTTGGTATGTATTCAGTAACTTGTTTATTTAAATCTAATGACCAAAAATCATAATCTAAGTTTCGTCTTTTATTCTTATTTATTTGTCTATCTAAATATGTTGGACCAGCATTATATGCAGCCAAGGCAAGATATAAATCATTATCAAATCTGTTAAATAAATATTTAAAATAACCTATAGCTGCATGCGTAGATCTATAGGGGTCGTGCCTGTCCTCGCTCCACCATGATTTCTCAAGATTAAACATCCTTCCAGTTTTTGGCATAAATTGCCAAAGACCAACAGCACCAGAGGGCGATATTGAAAAAGGATCATAATTACTTTCAACAAATGGTATTAATGCTAATTCAGGAGGAAGATCAGCAGCTTCAAGTTCTTGAATTACATAGTAAATAAAATAATAAGATTTATTAAGAAATTCATTAAATTTATCAACATCTTTTATGTGATTGTTAATGTAGCCAATAGTTTTTTCATCAAACTTGATTTTATGATCATAATTATTGTTAATGATCATATAATCCCATACATTTTTAGCTACTGGTTTTGGCTCTTCGACTGATATAACAACTCGTTAATACATTCTGCATCTAAAGAACCTGGATTACATATAGCATCATAATTTTGATACAGTTGGATTAGATTGGCAACTTGAAAGCCCAAATAAAAAAAATAAAGAGGCTGTTAAAAATTGTCTTTCCATTGTCTTAGTGCACTAAATATATCTTTTTCGTTTTTGGATGTATTAAATTTTTTTGATATTGTTTCTTGAATTTCTCCTAATCCTACTCTCAAAATAGGATTTGTCTCTAATTCAAGTTTTATAGTTGTTGGGAGTGAAGGTATTCCTTGTTTTCTTAATTCAATGACATCATTATATCTTGAAATTATTTTTGATTAAGTGGTTCAACACTTTTAGCAAATTTAAGATTTGATTCAGTATATTCATGACCACAATAAATTTTAGTGTTCAAGGGAAGTTTTTTTAAAATTGATAATGAATCATGCATTTGTTCAAAGGTTCCCTCAAAAACTCTTCCACAACCTCCAGCAAATAAAGTATCTCCACAAAATAAAATAGGATGACCATTATTTTCTGAATAGTAGGCAATATGATCGAGCGTATGCCCTGGAATTTCTATAATTTCAAATTCAATACCTAATAAGTTTATTTTAGATTCATTAGTAACTCTTATATTAATAGAATCAATATTATTTTTGGGTCCATACACATCAATAGATTTTTCTGAAAGAATCTCATTAATACCACCAGTATGATCAAAGTGGTGGTGGGTAATTAGAATAGCTTTTAAATTAAGATTATTTTCTTTAAGAATTTTTAATAAATTCTGACTTTCACCTGGATCAATTACTATTGACCCTTCATTAGTTGTAAGTAACCAAATATAATTATCGCTAAATGCTTCAATAGGCTCTATATTAATCATATGCAAATTCTAAGTTAATTTGATGAAAACAGTAAATATTTATACAGATGGTGCTTGCAGAGGAAATCCTGGAGTTGGGGGTTGGGGTGCGCTCATTGAGTATGGCGAAACCAGAAAAGAGTATTTTGGTGGAGAGCTTAATACAACTAATAATCAAATGGAGCTTAGGGCTGCCATTGAGGGTTTAAAAGCATTAAAAGAGCCATGTATTGTCCATTTAACTACTGACTCTAAATATGTAATGCAAGGCATAACTTCTTGGATTGATAATTGGAAAAAAAATAATTGGAAAAGCTCTTCAAAAAAAGATGTTAAGAACAAAGACCTTTGGATTGAGTTAGATAAATATGTTGAAATGCATGATGTAAAATGGTCCTGGGTTAAAGGTCATTCTGGTCATGAGCAAAATGAGATAGCTGATCAGCTTGCAAATAAAGGAATAGACACCCTATAAGATAATTATGGCTAAAAAATTTATAATCCTAGATACAGAAACCACAGGCTTAGAAGTTCAACAAGGTCACCGGATTATTGAAATTGGTGCTGTCTTGCTAAATGATAGAAAAAAATCTGAGGAACATTTTCATACATATTTAAATCCATCAAGATTAATTGATGAAGAAGCATCAAAAGTTCATGGAATAATGAATGAAGATCTTTTAGACAAACCATATTTTGAAGAGGTAGCAGAGGAATTTTTAGAATTTGTAGATGGTTCCACATTAGTTATTCATAATGCTGCTTTTGATGTGGGCTTTTTAAATAATGAGCTTAAATTAGCTTCATCAAAATATCCCATGCTTGAAGAGATATGTGAAATTGAAGATTCTTTAGCTCTTGCTAAGGATAAATTTCCAGGACAAAGGAATTCATTGGATGCTTTAGCTAATCGTTTTGATATTTCTGGTTATGACAGAACATTTCATGGAGCTTTGCTAGATGCAAATATCTTAGCTGATGTTTATATGTCATTAACAGGTGGACAAAGTAAATTTGAATTTGATTCAAACAATCTATCAAATATTGAAAAACCTCTTCAAAAAATACTGTCTCAAGAGAGGGCATTGAATTAATTTCTATTGAAGCAAATAAGAGTGATATAGAAGAACATGAGTCAAGACTTCTAGATATTGAAAAAAGAAATTCTGTTGAAACAATTTGGAGAAAAATACATTGAAAAAAGTCATAACAAGGTTTGCTCCAAGTCCAACAGGCACATTGCATATTGGTGGAGTGAGGACAGCTTTGTTTAACTATGTATACGCTAAAAAACATTCTGGAAAATTTTTAGTTCGAATTGAGGATACAGATAGAGAAAGATCTACTAAAGAATTTGAGAAAAATATTCTTGATAGCCTGGACTCTATTGGGCTATCACCAGATGAAAAACCTATTAATCAATCTGAAAGAGGAGATATATATCAGGCTGCTGCTCAAAAAATTATAGATTCTGGACAGGCATACTATTGTAATTGCTCTGTTGAGAGGCTCGAAAAAATGAGATCTGAACAACAAGCTAACGGACAAAAGCCCCAATATGACGGAAAATGTAGGAATCTAAATCTAAAAAAATCAAGTGATACAGTCCTTAGACTCAAGACACCTCTTGATGGAGAAATAGTAGTTAAAGATTATGTTCGCGGTGATATTGTTTTCAATAATGCAGAACTTGATGATTTAATTATTTTAAGAAGTGATGGAAGTCCAACCTATCATTTATGTAATGTAGTTGATGATTTTGAGCAGGGTGTTACTACAGTTATAAGAGGCGAAGATCATATAAGTAATACTCCTAGGCAAATACATATTCAAAATGCTCTTGGATATCCAGAGCTTGAATATGCACATTTGCCATTAGTATTAGGACCTGATAAAAAAAGACTTTCAAAAAGACATGCTGCTACAAGCCTTGAAGAATACAAGATGATGGTTATCTTGATTCAGCTATTCTAAATACTTTAGCAAGGCTTGGCTGGTCTAGAGGAGATAAAGAAGTTTTTTATCTTGAAGATTTAATTAAGGATTTTGATATAACAGAAGTTCAAAAAGCTGGAGCAATTTTTGATGTAACTAAGTTAGATTTTCTTAATTCCCAACATATGGCAAATCTATCTCATGAAGAGTTCATTAATGCTATAAATCCATTTCTTATTGATATGGATATAAATCTTAATGAGCATATTAAAAAAGATTTATTAATTGAATCCATGAGGTCCTCATCAAATACTTTAAAAGGGGTTTGCAATAATTTAATTTGTTATTTTAAAGATATTAGAGGAATACAATCAGAAAGCTATTGATAAATTTATTGGGAACTCAGATAAAGTTTTAAGCGATTTAAGAAATAAAATTAATGATTTAGAGATCATGGATGAATCATCGCTAGATACGCTTCTTCAAAAATATAGAGAAGAGCATGATTTGCCTATTCCAAAAGTTAATCAACCTATAAGAATAGCTTTAACTGGTTCAACAAACTCACCATCTTTAGGAATGACTTTATATTTATTTGAGAAAGAAGAGGTTTTAAAAAGATTAGATGCTCTTATATCTTTTCTTCACAAAGATAATTAAAGAATTCATTGCATTCATACCTAACAATATCTTTCTTGATAGCACTAATTCTATATTTGAAATCTTTATCTAAAATCTTTGAGATTTTTACTTTTTTCTATCAGCCTTTAAAAGGCTATTTTCGTCTAAGAATAGAAATAGCAATGCCATCATGAACAATTGATAATGCAGAGCTATAGGAGTCTGTTTTTACAACGGTATTCATATTGATTTCATTGTTTTTTAATATAGTTTGAAAGACTGGTTTCTTCATAAAAAGATAGTAAATTTGTTATTTCTACGAATGGATAAATGCACAATATCTTTTAAGAAGACCTCATCAGGAAGATTAAATTTTATTGGAGAGACAAGGCTATGATTTCCTTCTTTTATGATTGTTGATCTTGAACTTGGTTGATTTTTAGAATTAAAACATATTGTTAAATCAATATCAGGTTTATATCTATCTTCAATTAAATCAATGCTATTTAGATTTATTAAATTAAATTTCACACCAGGATTTATCTTGTTATATTTTTTTATAATTTTAGGAACAATACCTTCTGCTAAGGAAGGTGTAGTTCCAATGTTAATAAAATCAGCAGATCTTGACTTGTATGTATTAGCAATAGCATTGAAGCTTTTTAGCTGACTATGAACTATAGATGCATGTTCAAATAAATCATCTGCTTCATGAGTTGGAATTAATTTTTTTCCTTGTCTTAAAAAGAGTTTGAAATTTAATTTTTTTCTATAACACCTAAAGTTTTACTTATTGAAGGTTGTGATATTTCTAAAGCCCTCTGCAGCAGCTGTCATTGAGCCTTGCTTATAGACCTCATAAAAAATTTCTATTTGTTTTGTTGATAACATATATAACTAAAAGTTATATATATCTTAATATAAATATATTATTTATGGTAGACAAGAAAAGTCTTACAGCTATATACTAAATCAAACTTTTAAAATTTATTAGGGGATTAAAAAATGTTTAAAAAACTACTATTAGTATTTCCATTGGTTATATCAACCAATATTTTTGCTCAAGATTCAGAGTCAGCTTCAGATGTTGAAGAAGTTGTTACTGTTGGCTCACAAATCAAAGGAGCAAAAATTACTGGCGCTCTTCCAGTGACAGTCATTTCTACAGAGGATATAGAGGGTATTGGTGTTGAATCTGGAGATGAGCTTTTTGCTGAACTAGCTGAAATGGGAAGTAATAACTTTAACCAAACAGATTTTAGTGGTGGATATAATGCATCAAGAGGTGATGTAGGATCATTAGATCTTAGAAACATTGGTACTGGTAATACATTAACATTGTTAAATGGTAGAAGGCTTGTTCAATCTCCTGGTTATGCAACTGAGTGGGTTGGAGGAAGTTACGTTCCAGTTTCAAGTGTTAACTCAAATCTAATCCCAGTTTATGGTTCTGAAAGAATTGAAATTCTTAGAGATGGCGCTGCATCGATTTATGGTGCTGATGCTGTTGCAGGTGTTGTAAATACTGTTCTAAAAGATGACTTTGAAGGCTTAACTGTAAGACTCTAGAACTAATTGGTACGATAGTTTCGAAGCTCAAGATAATAAAGTAAGTATTCAATGGGGTAAAGATTTTAGCAGATGGTACAAACGTATCTGTTTATTATGATGGATATGTCAGAGAAAAAATAAGAGGAGCTGAAGATCCAAAATGGGTTAATGGAGATTTAAGAAGATACCTTCCTAGTCCTACAAGCAATGATCCAGATGGACAATTTAATGACACTACATGGAGAAACCAAAGTGCAAGTTCAGTATGGGGTCAATTCTATACATGGTTCTGGCTCAAATGTTCATTCGATGTACAGACCTGATGATAGTTATTGTCAGAGCAGCTCAACAACAAAATCTATACTCTATACCAGGCCTGACTAATATGTGTATTTATGATGCCAGTTCAATTAGATCTGAAAATAGAACTAACTATGGTGAAACATATGATAAAAGAGGGACCATTAGATAGAACATAATTTATTCCTATGTTTATAAATAGAGAGCTTGATAATGGTGTTGAGGATATACTGAATTAAGTTTTTATCAATCAAAATCTGAAAAGGTTCTATATGCTGGAACTAATTTAGGTTTAGGTTCTTCTTCCAAAAAAGGTGGTAATACTCAACCATTTTTAATCCCATCTACTAACTATTGGTTAAATCAATCCAAAGATCCAATTGGTTCATCAGGTGGAGATTTGTTTGTTGATAAAGAAGCAGATGGATTTATGGGCTAGATATTTTAGATTCTCAACTCCAAGATCTTGGGATTAAACTCGTCAAACTTGGAGAATTGTTCAAGGTTTTAGAGGAACATATGGAAATGGATGGGATTGGGATTCAGCAGTAGTTGCATCAAAAGCAAAACTTAAACAAAATGAATAACCACGGTAGAGCAAATTTAACATTATTAGATGCTGCTTTAGCTAAATCAACTCCTGATGCATATAATCCATTCTGTGCAGGTGTAAAATTGTGGTGAAGAAGCATTTATGACCACAATCTTTAGAAATAACACAACTGAGTTATATATGGTTGATTTCAAAATGAGTAATCCATCAGTATTCTCAATGCCAGCAGGTGATGTAGGTATGCTTAGTTGGAGCAGAGATAAGAAAAGAAACATATGGATGATGCAAGAGATCCTAATATAAATGGAACAATTCCTTATTCAACAGTTCCCAGAAGGTGCAAAATCAAGAACAACATTCCCATATATTTCAAATATTGTCAATTCTAGTAGTCCATCTGGAGATGTTTATGGTGATAGAACAGTTAAATCTTTATTTACAGAAATGCAATTCCTTTAGCATGAATAATGTTGATCTCAGTTAGCTGTAAGAGGTGAATCTTTTAGTGATTATGGAACAATGTTGTAGGAAAATTAGCTTTAGGTTATTCGGTCAATGAATGGTTAAAAGTTAAGAGCTTCAATCAACACTTCATTAGAGCTCCAAATATAATTAATTCAACTGTTAATGAAGGTTAGGTTGATAAGAAATGCAATATCTTCAAATTATGTTGAGAATTAATACTCAAAGCTTCTGGGAAATGGCTATATTAGATTATTCAATTCAAATAGTATTAGATAAGGTAACGATGCAGAAAATTTGAACCTGAAGAATCAACTACAACTCTCTAGGGTATTGTCATAACACCAATTGATAATTTAATAATTACTTTGATATTTGGGAAATTGAAACTGAAAATACTATTGGTTTATTTGGTGAGTTAACCAAAGTATTTACTTGATACTAGAACTAGACTTGGAAGGTGGCGCTACAACAATTACTGGAAATCCAAAGTTGGTTAGAGCAAATGTTGAAGATACAGATGCTGAAACAGGAAAGTATATTGTTGAAGGATCTAGCAGTTTGTAAGTATTGGGATACAAGTTGACAGATGCACACAATACAGTATTTAAATGATAGTATTTGTCCAGGAACAAGATGTTATCAGAGATGAATATTTAGATACAAGCTACTAGAACATTGAGCTAAACTGATTTGAGTGTTTACTTTGATTTGGATTTCTTAAGAAGCATCTGGTGAATTTTAAAATCTAATAGAAATCTTCAAAGCCTACAGATGGAGTTCTATCAAACACCCAGCAGGTACGGTGACTTTTACTGAAATAGCTAATGCATTAATCCTGGTAAAAATGCCTGCGTATTTCATGGAAAAACGGAATGGAATGCTTATTTATCTTAAATACAATATGGTCCTGATCAAGAAAAATACTGATAAAGTTAACTATAGTTGAAGTTTGGAGACTGGGGTGCTCAGATGGGGTGAATTCTTAGAATTGGTGAAATTTTGAAACAAGTTATGTTAGATGATGGAATATGTGGAGAAGTAGATCCAATGACAATGTTAATTTAACTGTAGGCTATAAGTTTGATGAATGGTAAAGATGCTAGAGGAACTAATGGTTAAAAATCTTGAAGATGAAAGAGCTCCCTTTAGCTGATGGTTATCTTGGTTTTTTGTTGCTGATCAACATAGTGACTTTGGAAGTAACTATTATTAGAATTTTTCAAGAAGTTTTAATCTTATTAAAAAATAAAAAGGGAGCATTAGCTCCCTTTTTTTAATTAAAAGGTTAATATATTTTATATGCAAGTATATCAAAAGAAAGGTTTTTGGATTTGGCATAATATTTTTTATAGCAATGGTTCTTTTACCAGAGCCAGCTGGTTTAAGTTCAGTGGGTTGGTCTGTTGCTGCTGTAGTTGTCTTAATGGCAGTTTGGTGGGCTACTGAAGCCATACCAGTTGCAGTTACAGCATTATTCCTTTAGCATTATTTCCATTAATTGGAGTTACTTCTTTTAAAGAAGCTGCGCTGCCATATGCTAATCCAAATATTTATTTATTTCTTGGTGGTTTCATGCTTGCTTTAGCTATTGAAAGATCAGGTCTTCATAAAAGAATGGCACTTCATATGATTATTGCTGCTGGTTCAAGTGGACCAAAATTAATTGGCGGTTTTATGATGATTGCTGCTTTGATAAGTATGTTTGTTATGAATACTTCTACCACTTTAATGCTATTACCAATTGGATTAGCTGTTTGCTCTGTTGTAAGTAATACAATTCCTGGCTTAACCGAAAAAGAGATGAAGTTTTTTGATACCTCATTGATGTTAGGTATAGCTTATGCTGCAACCATTGGTGGAATGTCCACGCTTGTTGGAACAGCCCCAAATATCGTTTTTAGTGCTTTCATGCAAGAAACCTATGGCATTGAAATAGCTATGATTGATTGGATGATGTTGGGTGTTCCTTTGGCTATTGTCATGCTTTATTCAGCATGGATTGTTTTAACAAAATATGTTTTTCCAACTTCATTTATAACATCTGAGTGAAACAAAAATCTATTTAAAAATATGCTAAAAGATCAAGGTCTTTATCCAAAGATGAAATAAAAATTTCTATAATTTTTGGATTAACTGCTCTAGCATGGATGTTTAGAACATTCTTGATAATTATGATTTGTTTTCAGGTCTTAACTGATGCAGGTATTGCAATAATCTCTGCAATATTGTTATTTATGATACCTTCAAATTCTAATAAAGGTGAGCTTCTTGATTGGAATCAATCGGATAAATTACCTTGGGGTCTTTTAATATTATTTGGAGGAGGTTTATCAATTGCTGCCCAGATTAATTCAAGTGGATTAGGAATATGGATTGGAGAAGGTTTAAGTGTTTTAAGTACTGTGCCTCCAATTTTTTTAATTTTAGCTGTTGCAGGATTAATTATTTTTCTTACAGAAGTTACATCTAACGTAGCTACTACTTCAACATTTTTGCCAGTTTTTGGAGCTGTTGCTGTTGGTATTGGAGTGCTTCCAGTTTCACTTGACCGTTCCAGTATGTCTTAGCTGCAAGTTGTGCATTTATGCTGCCAGTTGCCACCCCTCCAAATGCAATTGTTTATGGGTCAGGTAAATTTACAATTGCTACGATGATGAGAGCAGGTTTTGTATTAAACATTATTGGTATAGTTGTTGTAACTTTATTTGCTTATTTTTTAGCACCTCTGATATTTTAAAATGATGTTTAGATTTTCTAATAACCTTAGGGATTATTTTTCATCTACAAATTTATTCCAGAAGTTATATTGATTATGAGTCGCCATATCATCCAGTTGTTGGAAAATCTGGGATGGTAGTTAGTCAGAATTATTTATCATCAGACATTGGACTTGAGATATTAAATAAAGGTGGTAATGCATTGATGCTGCAGTTGCAGTTGGTTTTTCTTTAGCAATTACTTTACCAAGAGCTGGCAATCTTGGTGGTGGTGGATTTATGTTGGTATATATAAAAGAAAAGAATGAAATTTATTATATAGATTATCAGAAGTACGTCTCCTTTAAATTCAAATTTAGAAAATATTTTTGATCTAATTAATAATTCAAATACTCCATATGAGGTAGTTCCAAAAAGTTTTGATGATAAAAAATTTGATATTGTAGATACAGGATATAAAGCCTCTGCAGTTCCTGGAACTGTTGCTGGTTTATTAGATGCTCATGCAAATTTTGGTAAATTAGACTTAAAAGATATCCTAGAACCTGTTATTAAACAAGCTGAAAATGGTATTCAAGTTTCTATGATTTGCATAAGGCTATTGAAAGTACACCAAGGCTTTTTAATGATCCAGAATCAAGAAAAATTTATTTTAAAGATGGCAAGCCTATTAAAGAAAACTCACTTCTAAAACTGCCAGACCTAGCTAATACTTTTAAATTAATTTCTAAGCATGGTAAAGATGGTTTTTATAAAGGTGAAACAGCTAAAAAAAATTGTTGAAGCCATGAATAAGAATAATGGATTAATGATCATTAAATGATTTAATAATTATCAAGCAGATTTTAGACTGAGCCAATTTCAACAAATTAGAGAGGTAACAAAGTTTTTACAGCAGGTCCACCATCAGGAGGTGGAATAACTCTTTTAACAGCCTTAAATATATTGAGTAACTATGATTTAAATAAATATAAAAGCAATTCTGTAAAAACATATCATTTATTTTCAGAAGCTTTAAGAAGAGGGCATAACAATAGGTCATCAGAAGTTGGTGATCCTGATTTTTATGATGTTCCAGTAGAGAATTCTATCAAAAGAAAGAACAAATGAATTAAAAAACAATTTGGTTTAACAAAGCTAGCAAAGCTTCATCAATAAAACCATTATCAGTAAAAATGAGAGTAGAGATACAACTCATTTTTCTGTAATTGATTCTGATGGCAATGCTGTTTCAAATACTTATACTCTTGGTGCTTCATTTGGATCTGGAGTAACAATTCCTGGTACTGGAATTTTAATGAATAATCAGATGAATAATTTAATGTATAGAAGGAGATGTTGCTGTTGAGGGAAGAGGTGTAAGTGTTGGTAACCGCTTTAAACCAGGTAAAAGACCAATGAGCACAATGGCTCCAGTTATGGTATTTAACAAAAATAATCAATTAACACTTATTACAGGTTCTCCTGGTGGATCATATATACCTGGTGCTATCTTAAGAGTTGTTACTGGAGTGATTGACTTTGATTTACCAATTGGAGATGCAACCATGCTTCCAAGAGTCCATAAAGATTGGCCTTATAGAGGAATTGATTATGAAAAAACATTAAGTTCAGATATTGTTAATGGGTCTAAATAAGTTGGGTCATAAAACATCACCCAATAAAACAATGGGAAGCACACAAAGCATTCAAATAATTGATGGCATTAGATATGGTTATGCTGATTTAAGAAGACCAAATGCTTCTGTTGCAGTTCAAGCAATTAATTAACTCTATATTTTAATGGCGGTTTTCTTTCACCTAATAAAGCTTTATATTTAAAGTCTTCTCCAACTCTCGTTTTAAGTTCTTGTTTTGCTTCATAAATAATTTCAGGATTTTTATAAATTTCTATAGCAGTTGCTGATATTGTTTTTGCAGCCAATTCAGTTCCCTTTAGTCCAATACTAGTCCCACCAGCTGCAACAGCTTGCCATGAATGAGCTGCAGTACCAGGAACCCATGTTGCTGTTCTTAATTCCGGCAGTAGGAACTACCCAACTAACATCACCAACATCTGTAGAACCATAACTATGAGATGTTGTATATTCACTTACATATTCTTGCGAACCAATTTCCGTTGTTGGTTCTATAAAAGTTTTATATATAGTTTTTGCGTAGTCATTTTCTTCTTTTGTATATTTGATACCTCCAAAAGAAGCTAAATTTTTATGCATTATTTTTTGAATTACATCATTTGGAAGAAGGGAATAGTTGCCATGCATAACCTCATAGGTCATTTTAGTATCTGTACCAATCGCTGCACCTTCTGCAGTTTTTACAACTCTTTTAAATAATTCTTCAACCATTCGCATTTCTGGATGTCTTACGTAGTAATATACTTCAGCAAGATCAGGAACCACATTTGGAGCTAATCCTCCTTTAGTTATCACATAATGAATTCTTGATTCTTGAGGAATATGCTCTCTAAGCATATTAACCATCATATTCATTGATTCAACGCCATCTAATGCTGATCTCCCTTGCTCAGGTGCACCCGCAGCATGAGAAGATATACCGCTAAAAGTGAACTTTGCAGATTTATTAGAGTTTGAGGTTCTTGAATTAGCTGAATTAACATCATCCGGATGCCAATGAAGAACGATATCAACATCATTAAATAATCCTTCTCTTACCATATAGACTTTACCAGATCCTCCTTCTTCAGCAGGGGTCCCATAAAACCTAATTCTTCCATCATAATTATTTGCTTCAAGCCATTCCTTGACAACAACCGCAGCCCAGGCTGATGCTGCACCAAATAAATGATGACCACATGCATGACCAGCTCCAGTTCCATTGTCTATAACTTCTTTAAATGGAGAACTTGATTGTGCTAATCCTGGTAGGGCATCAAATTCACCTAAAATACCTATAACAGGACCTTTTGATCCATATTCAGCAACAAAGGCTGTGGGTATTCCTGCTACATTCTTTGTTATTTTAAAGCCCTCTTTTTTAAGTTCGCTTGCAAGTAAATTTGAACTTTTAATCTCTTGGTATCCCATTTCTGCATGACTCCATATTTTGAGAGCTACTTCAGAAAATTGGTCCTTATGATTGAGTATGTTCTCCTCAATTGATGATGAATTAATATTTGTAATTAGACTGCTAGCAATTAGCAAAATGAAGTAATTTAATTTTATATACATTATTCCCCCTAAATGTATTTATTTTTTAGCAACTCCCCAGTAATTGTATCCTGCAAATTTAGGCGTGCTTGGAAGATACATTTCTTCCATATTTAAAATTTTCAAACCAGATGATCTGATTAGCTTTGGAATATCTCTATTGAGATTACAGCCACCAGCAATTTTGTTCCATATTGGATTAATTCTTTTTTGCCATTTAGCAACATTTATATCAGGAGCTAACCCATGTTCACAAAATAATAGCTTTCCGTTAGGTTTTAATACTCTCTTTATTTCTTTGTTAGACAATTGAATATCTGGAATTGTGCACAAAGTATATGTAATCACTACAGTATCAATTGAATCATTTGGCAATGGAATAGCTTCAGCACCACATTCTAAAAACTCAATTTCTATTTCATTTTTTTTGCTACTGGTTCTTGCAATTTTATACAGTTCAAAAGATGGATCTAGTCCATAAAGGTAATCAATTTTTGATTTATCGTAATAAGGAATATTAAGACCAGAACCAATCCCAATATCCAAAACAATACCTTCAGCTAATGGAACTATCTTCTCTCTTTGATAATTAATGGGTTTAGATCCACAAGCACAATTTAAGAATTTAGGAAGAATATATTTATCGTAAAAACTCAAAATCAACTATCCACAATTTCAGTAAGAGGCATGGCTGCAGTATTAAAACCAGCATCTACATAGGTTATTTCACCAGTTATACCGCTTGCATAATCAGAACATAAAAATGCAGCTACATTACCAACTTCTTCAATTGTTACTGTTCTTCCAAGAGGAGCCCTTGATGAATGTTGAGTTAGCATTTTTCTAAAATTTTTAACTCCAGATGCTGCAAGAGTTTTTATTGGTCCAGCTGAAATAGCATTTACACTCTTATATTATCAGGTCCCATAGATGCTGCAAGAAATCTTGTATTTGCTTCAAACTTGCTTTAGCAAGACCCATAACATTGTAATTTGGTATTGTTTGTATTGCTCCTAAGTAAGTAAGAGTAAGCAGGGCAGAACTATCATTAAGCATGGTTTAGATGCTTTTGCAAGTGCTGTAAAACTATAAGAACTAATATCATGAGCAATTTTAAAACCTTCTCGAGTTGTAACATCTACAAAATTACCTTCTAATTGATCTGAAGGTGCAAATCCTATTGAATGAACAAACCATCAAATTTATCCCATTTGTTTTTTGATAATTCTAAAAATGAATTTTCAATAGACTCATCACTTGCAACATCACATTCTAATAAGAATATCTGAGCCATATTCTTCTGCTAATGGTTCTAAGATTTTTTAAGTAGTCTTTCATTTTGATAGGTAAAAGCTAAATCTGCACCTTCTCTATGCATTGCAGCAGCAATACCAGATGCAATAGAATACTTATTAGCTAAACCAGTGATTAATATTTTTTTATTTTTTAACACATTAGGATCAAATTATTTAAAAAAGTGTATTGTAAAAGAAAAAATAGTTTTTATTCTTATTATATAAAATATCAAAATAAAATATATTAAATATTTATAATCAATTATAAATAATTTAAAAAAAAATAGATTATTTTCTTTGCTTTATAAAAAAAAGCGTTCACAATGGTCGTAATATGTAAAAAACATATGTTTTATATATATATTTAATTAAATAAAACATAACTACAGGGGAATTGTATGTTAAATAAGAAAAACTATTTATATTCAGTCTTAGCCCTTACATTTGTATTTTTTAATACTAATGTAGTAGCTCAAGATGAATCTGAAGATGATGTTGAAGAAGTTGTTGTAACAGGTACAAGAATTAAATCTAATGAATTTGAGTTAAATTCAGTCCTGTTGCTTCTTTATCAGCGGAAGAATTTAGATAAAAACTGGTACTGTTAGAATGAAGACGTTTTAAATCAACCACAGTTAGAAACATTCCAGGAAATGATAGAGTTTCAAACAACCCAGGATCTGGTACTAGCTACTCTTGATCTTAAGAGGTTTAGGTTCTTCAAGAACTTTAGTTCTTATTGAATGGAAGAAGAATGGTTCCATCAACACAGGGAGGAACTTTGATATCGGTCAAATACCTGTTGCGATGATTGAAAGAGTTGATGTATTAACTGGTGGAGCTTCAGCCGTTTATGGTTCTGATGCTGTTGCTGGTGTTGTTAACTTTATTACAAGAAAAGTTGACGGCCTTGAAATCTCAATTTCAAAAGGTGGATACAGGCATGACAATGACGGTAAGAATATTGTTGTTCCTCCATTAAAAGCTAAAAACTTTGAATATCCTACTGGTACAGCAAATGATGGCGACACTGACAATATATCTATAGTCATGGGTTCAGATTTTGATGATGGTAAGGGTAATGTAACAATGTATTTACAGAGATCAGAAAATGAGACTGTTTATAACATTGATCGTGATTATGCTGCTTGTGGATTAACACACATCAGGTACAAGTTGTGGTGGTTCAGCTAATACTATTGTTCCTCATTTTGATATCTATCCTCTATTAAGAGCTGCAGATGGATCTTTATTCACATCATATGATCAAGAGTTTTGGTCAGAACTATCATCTGACGGTACTGTTATCAACGATACAGGTACAAGATATAACTACGCAGCTGTAGCTCAATTAATGAATCCGACTGAAAGACAATCTGGTGGAGCAATTGGTGAGTTTGAAATTGATGGAGTTGGTACAGCTTATGCTGAAATTAACTACAGTTCATTCAATACTACTGGTGGTATAGCTCAATCTGGTACATTCTTTAATGACGAGTATCAATTATTATTTGGAAATAGCAGTTTACCTGCAGCTTGGGAAACATCAGTTCAAAATGCATTTATAAACGGCGCTAATTATGCTGATGGTGGTCTTACACCTAACCAAGAGTACTGTTCTGATCCAGCTGACGCTTCAACATGTGGTGTTTGGGTTGGTTATGCTACATATGTTGGTAAAAGAAACGTGGAAGGTGGACCTAGACAAGATACTATCGCTGTAGATGCGGGTAGAATGGAATGGGTCTTAAAGGTGAAATTGGTTATAAAGATTGGGAATATGATGTTTCAATGCTTTATGGAAAAACTAATTCAAGTTCTTTTTATATTAATGACTTCAGTGCTCCAAAAAATTAGTTGATGCTATTGAAGGCGGTACAGCAATAACTGACTATAACGTATTTACATATCAAGGTGTAACACCTGAGATGGCAGCCGGTATGGGTATTACAGGTTCAATGAAAGGTAAGAATGAGATTGAATCATTCAGTTATGGACTTACAGGATCAACTGATCTTAAAGTTCCAGGTGCTCCGGCTCCGGTAACATTTGCAGCTGGTTTTGCTACAACTGACAGAACATACAGTAGAACTCCTGATTCAGCATATGAAGAAGGATTATGGCTTGGCTTTGGTGGAGCAGTAAAAGGTATTACAGGTACTATTTCAGTAGATGAGTTTTATGGTGAGGCAGCTATCCCTGTTAATGATCAACTTGTTGTTGACGTTGCTTTCAGATCATCTGACTATAACTTAAGTGGTAAAAGTGATACTTCACGTATAAGTATGTCATATGTGCTTAATGATATGGCTAAATTCAGACTTGGTTTTAATACTGCTGAAAGAGCTCCAAGTATTGCTGACTACTTTATACCTGAATCACAAGGTCTTTGGACTGGTGATGACAAATGTGCTGGCACAACACCTGAATATACTCAAGCACAGTGTGCTAATACAGGTATTACAGCTGCTGCTCAATATGGTAAAGTTACAAAAAGTCCAGCTTCTCAATACTATAATATTAGGTGGTGGTAACTTAAGATTTAATACCTGAAGAAGCTGAAACAACCACTCTTGGTGTTGTTTTAGACTTACCTAAAGGTATTTCTGCATCAATTGACTACTGGTCAATCTCAATGGAGAAAGCAATAGGTACTGTTGATGAAGAAACTATTATTGAAGTTTGTGCTACTCAAGGAATTCTTTGTGATGCTATTCACAGAAGTCCTGGTGGAAGTCTTTGGTTAACTGGTGGTTGGGTTGATGAAAAATCACAAAACATCGGTGAAAGAGAGTGGGAAGGTGTTGATATGGTTGCAACTGGTGACTTTGATGTTGCTAATGGAACAATGTCTGTTACATCAACTCTTACATACTTAATGACTAAAGAAACGACTTTAGTTCCAGGTGTATGAAGCTGGTTACTGATTGTGTTGGGTAAGAGCAATAAGTGCTACCCATCACCTGAAATCAGAACTAATACTAAAGTTGGTTATACAACTGGTGATGCTTGGACAGTTCAAGGTACTCTTAGAACTATGTCAGGCATTGATAACGAGTATACAGCTGACGTAGTTACTCAAGGTGAATTAGAAGATATGTACTATCTTGTAGATGTTAATGCTTCATATGTGATCAATGACAACATGGGTGTGTATTTGATGTCAATCAACAATCTTTTAGATGAAACTCCACCAATATTAGGTGATGTTCTATCTACTGGTTATGGTAATACTATCGGTGGATTCTATGATTCATTGGGTATGTATTGGAACCTAAGATTTGATATGACATTCTAGTCATTACAAATTGAATAAAACCGGGGATTTATCCCCGGTTTTTTTTGCAATGTATAATGGCTAAACCTAGGATTAAATATTGCTTATATGAATATTAAAAAATTAAAGATTAATTTATATAGGAAGCTTATAGCACTATTTACAAAAATCTTCATAAGACTTATGAATATTTTTGTTAAATCTAAGATCTAAATCATAAATTTATTTAAGATATTTAAATTTTTTGTTTTTGTGTTTCGTCTCTATGTTTTTTTGAGATACTTCATAAATGGCGTTCCACCAGTTCCAGTTATAGTTGAACCGCCTCTCCCAAATGGGTTTTTTATTTGTGATTGCTTATGAATATATGTTGCTGCGAATTCAAGATGCTGTGCTCTAAAAATTCTTATTTCTTCAAGACATTTATTATATTGTGAAGTTAAGTTTTTTAGATTGGTGAATTAGTTCTTTAGCATTTGATTTACTTTCAACATCCTCAATCATCTTTCTATGCTCTGGAGGCATATATTCACGCATTTCATTTAGATAATGTCTTAAGGTGATCATTTGTATGATATATGCCAAGCGCACCATCTAAGAAGGGAATCATGCTGCTTTGAGCACCTGTCTCTCCTCGGAAAAATTGTGGCTTATTATCAAATTGATTTTGATATATCAAGACCTTTCTTTAGATCAGGATTATCTTTTGTTCCAAAAATAAATGGCCTAACTCTATGATAATAAATATATGGATCACATTTTTCAGGCATTCTTGAAAATATAGAATTAACTTCTCTTAATGAAGAAATAATATCCTTTAAGATTATTTGAATAAACAGAAATTGAATCAGATTCATTTAATCTTGATAATATATATGCGCCGCTTTTGAAGAGCTTTTGATGCAGCATTTTCAATACAAACATGAATGGTTACAAACCAATCTTCATCAACACCACCAAAAAGTTTATTAATCAATCCAACATTTTCTAAACAGATAGGTTCTTTTTATTTAATCTATACCAATTATCAAACAATAGCTTGCGTAACTTAGAATAGGTGGCCTGCCTAAATAATTTGATAATTTAACCCATGGCTTGATAAAGATTCAGGTAAGCACTTTAGATGGGTTTTTGATCCCCAAATATAAGCATGTGAAATAAAGCTTATATGAACCATAGCTAATTTAATTTCATTAATATCATTACTTTTAATTAAACATTTACTGATAGATCATTATTTTTAAGCTTATTAATTGTTTTTTGAACTGTTCCTGTTAGTAAAAGTTTAGGTAGTTGATGCGAAATATCAGTCAATTCTAATTAAAGATTTAGATCTTAGATTTGTATTGTTAGTGGATCTTTAATTGGTAAAAACATATCTTAAATTATTTATATTTATTAAATATATTGTATTAGTTTTTTAACATTAAAAAAAATTTAAAAAAAAATATTATTTTTTTTTAAATAAAGTGTTGACATTAATTTTGAGAGGCGTATATTTAATAGACCAACTTGATTCCGACTAACAATCAACTGCAGACGGGAGTTAGAGAGATCAAGAAGGAAGAGCCCATAGGGTGAAAGCGTTGCTAAGAGTCGACGATAAAAAAGAGCTTAGTAACCCACCAAGAGTTCAAGAGAAAGAACTCAAGGAGCCAGAGAAAATCTCACTTTGGACCCCTAAGGATCTCGAACTTAAAGAAACAGAGCTAGTCTCTGTTTTTTTTCGCCTGGAATTTAGCTTAAGAACTTAATCATTACACCTGCAGCTACTGCAGAACCTATAACACCAGCTATGTTTGGTCCCATTGCATGCATTAGTAGATGATTTTGTGAGTTGTATTCAAGTCCAACTTTATTAACAACCCTAGCTGCCATCGGCACTGCTGAAACTCCAGCTGCTCCAATTAATGGATTAATCTTAGTTTTACTAAATACATTTATAAGTTTTGCTACTAAAACTCCAGCTGCAGTTCCAATAGCAAATGCCACCATACCTAGAATTAAAATACCCAAGGTTTCAGGCGATAAAAATTTATCTGCTGCTAGTTTTGATCCAACAGATAAACCTAAAAAGATCGTAACTATATTGATTAAAGAATTTTGAGCAACATCACTTAATCTGTCGACTACTAAAGATTCTTTCATCAGATTTCCAAGACATAGCATACCTAATAGTGGTGCAGCACTAGGCAGCAATAAGTCCAACAAGTAAAAAAAGCATAATTGGAAATACTATTTTTTCTTTTTGAGTTACATTCCTTAGTTGAACCATAGAAATAGTTCTTTCATTTTCTGTTGTTAAAGCTTTCATTATTGGTGGCTGGATTAATGGGACTAAAGCCATATATGAGTATGCAGCTACAGCAATTGGGCCTAATAATTCAGGCGCTAGGATTGATGAAACATATATAGCAGTTGGACCATCTGCACCACCAATTATGCCAGTTGCAGCAGCTTGTTTTAAGGTGAATTCTATCAATCCATAATAATCTAATAGAAGGGCACCCATAACTGTTGCAAAAAATACCAAACTGAGCAGCTGCCCCCAATATTAATGTCTTTGGGTTTGCCAAAAGTGGACCAAAATCTGTCATGGCACCAACACCCATAAAAATTAATAATGGAGCTATACCAGATCCAATAGCAGTCTCATAAAATATATATAAGATTCCAGGACTATAACCTAAATTTTGTGCAGCAATATTTAATAACTGAAGTTCACTAAACGATGCATTCTTTAAAAACTCAGAAAGATTTAATCCAGTAATAGATAGTTCAGAAATAACAGTGCTTATTTCAGACGGATTGTTGGCATAAATAAGTTTTTCTATTGGACTCATAGATAAACCAATTTCAGGAATATTTGTTAATAAAGCACCAAATCCAATTGGTAGAAGCAGTAGTGGTTCAAATTTCTTGTTTATTGCCAGGTATATCAAAAGCAATCCAACAAGAATCATTATAGATTGCCCTATTGTTATACTAAATATTCCAAGTGTAGAAAAAAATTCAATTAAGTTCATTAAACTACCTCAAATAAAGGATCGCCTGATTGGACTTTGTCACCATTTTTGATGAAGATTTGTTTAATTTTTCCGCTAGTTGGTGTTTTGATTGCTGTCTCCATCTTCATTGCCTCTAAAACTATAATGGTTTCATCATCGCTTACAGCATCTCCAACATTTTTTTCAATTCTAAAAATATTTCCAGCTAGTGGAGCATTTACAACCATACCAGTTTCATCTGATACAGGCTCTTTATTATTTGATTGAAGTTCTAGATTTGAATTACCGTTTATTATTTCTGGTTCATCAGTTTGTGAATACTTAACTAGATAATCTGTTTCATCTATTACAACTTTATAATATCCATTTTTTTCTTCACTTAACTGAGTTGGAGATTTTTCGAAATAATCTTTATTTTTTTTATTTTCTAGGAACTTTAAACCTATTTCAGGAAAGAGGGTATAGATAAGTATATTTTCTTCAGTATCATCAACGCTAATATTATTTTTTTCTAGTGATTTTAAATACTTCTCTTTAGTGAGTTTATACTCATTTTCATCTATAAGATCTGCAGGACGGCATGTTATTGGATCTTCATCACCAAGAACTTTATCCTGTAATTTTTTATCAACATCTGCAGGAGTTTTACCATATTCACCTTTTAGAATTGCTTGAGTTTCCTTTGTTATAACTTTATATCTTTCATTATTTAGAACATTTATTACAGCCTGTGTACCAACAATTTGTGATGTAGGAGTTACAAGTGGTATGTACCCCAAATCAGAACGAACATTTGGAATCTCATCTATTACTTCATCAAACTTATCAACTGCATTTTGTTCTTTAAGTTGGCTTTCAAGATTTGTAAGCATTCCACCAGGAACTTGAGAAGTAATTATTCTTGCATCAACACCTTTAAGAGATCCTTCAAAATCAGCATATTTTTTTCTAACTTCTCTAAAATGTTTTGCAATTGGAGCTAAGTTATCTATCTTAATATCTGTTTCATATTCTGTATCTTTTAATATACCAACTACTGTTTCAGTTGCTGAGTGCCCATATGTCATACTCATTGATGATATTGATGTATCAACATTATCTAATCCTGCTTCAATACACTTAATTGCTGTTGTTGTAGACATTCCAGTAGTTGCATGACTATGAAGATGAATAGGAATCTCAATCTTTCTTTAAGTTTAGAAACAAGCTCATATCCAACATATGGATCTAGTAGTCCAGCCATATCTTTTATAGCAAGTGTATGACATCCAAGATCTTGAAGTTTTGAAGCTAAATCTAGCCATGTTTGCATATTATGAACTGGGCTTGTTGTATAGGACATAGTGCCTTGAGCATGACCATCTACATCAATGGTAGCTTTTATTGCAGTTTCCATATTTCTTGTGTCATTTAAAGCATCAAAAATTCTAAAAACATCAACACCATTTTCTTTAGATTTTTCAATAAATTTAAAGACAATCTCATCAGAGTAATGTTTATATCCAAGAAGGTTTTGGCCTCTTAATAGCATCTGCTGAGGTGTATTAGGCATTTTAGACTTTATATTTTTTATTCTGTCCCATGGATCTTCACCAAGATATCTTATACATGAATCAAATATTGCTCCTCCCCAAGATTCAACCGACCAAAACCCTATTGAATCCATATGAGCTAGAATAGCTTCCATATCCTCATATCTAAGTCTTGTGGCTAATAAAGATTGATGACCGTCTCTTAGAACTACTTCTGTGACGCCTATTTTTTTCTTATCCATTAAAAATTCTCTTATTAATTAGATTTATTATTTTTAAATGCTCTTTAGGTATTTCATTAAATTTTTTACTTAAAGGGACTTATTTAGATATTTATCTTTTCAACTTTAATATCATCTTTAAGAGAAGGGCTGATACATTTATTAATATTATTAATATTGCTAGGAAAATAAATACAGTAATCATGCCAGTAAGCATAAGATTTATTCCTGAAGAAATTAATTCGCTCATAAAATTATTAAGTATTTTGAAAAAACCTTCTTTTTATTAAGAGGTTAATTTTGTATATTAATGAAAATATTATACAATATATCATATTAATTTTAAATATTGTAAATAATTTACATTTATATAAATAACCTTTTACTTAATTATGAGAATTGCAATTAACGGATTTGGAAGAATCGGAAAAAATATTACAAGACATTTAATTGAAGCAGGATATCTTTCAAACCAAGGTGGTGAATTAGAGTTAGTAGCTATCAATGATTTAGGAAAAATAGAATCAAATGCTCATTTACTAAAATATGATTCTATTCATGGATCGATTAACAATGAAATAAAGATGAAAATAATGAAATAAAAATAGATGAATCTTCTATTAAATATTTCTCAGAAAGAAATCCAGAAGATTTGCCATGGCAAGAACTTGATATAGATATAGTTTTTGAATGTACTGGAATATTTACATCTAAAGAAGCTGCTTCAAGTCATATTGAAGCTGGAGCAAAGAAAGGTATTAATCTCAGCTCCTGCACAAAATCCAGATAAAACTATTGTATTTGGTGTTAATCATCATGAATTATCAGATGATGATTAATTATTTCTAATGCTTCATGTACAACAAACTGTTTAGCACCACTCGCTAAAATTATTCATGAAAACTATACAATAAAAAGTGGTCTTGTTAACACAGTTCATGCAAGTACAAATGATCAGAGTTTATTAGACGTAGCTCATTCTGATTTATATAGAGCAAGAGCAGCATCAGCATCAATCATTCCATCTAAAACAGGAGCAGCAAAAGCAATTGGTTTAGTAATTCCTGAACTTGATGGAAAACTTAATGGTATGGCAACAAGAGTTCCTACATTAAATGTTTCTATGTTAGATTTCACCTTTGAAACAGAAAAATCATTCAGTCTTGATGAATTAATTGAGATAATTAGAAATGCAGCTAATGGCGAATACAAAGGAATCTTGTCAGTCTGTGATTTACCTCTTGTAAGTACTGATTTCAATCATAACCCTTCATCATCTATTTTTGATAGCAATCATCTTTATCAAATAGGAAATCAAACTAAAATTCTTGCTTGGTATGATAATGAATGGGGTTTCTCAAAGAGAATGATAGAATTATCCTTATATATCAAAGAAATTTCTGCTATTTCTCTTAAAGAAACAGCATAAAATTTCTTTAAAGGTATATACTTCATGCTTTAGAGAGCTGTTATGAAATTTACTCGAACAAAAATTATTTGCACAATAGGCCCCGCAACTGAAAGTCTTACTGCGCTGAGAAAACTTCATAATACGGCATGAATGTAGCAAGAATAAACATGTCTCATGCAACTCACAAATCAGCTCAATTAATAATTGATCGCATTAATAAAATAAATAAAGAATCAAAATTAAATTCAGGAAAAATTGGTATTCTGCTTGATACTCAAGGTCCAGAGATTAGAACAGGTGATACAGAGCTTCCATTAGAATTAAATGTTGGTGAGGAAGTAACCTTAACAGTTCGTGATGAAGTTGATGTTGAGACCTCTTCAATAAAAATTAATTATAAAGATTTAATTCATAGTGTAAGCGAGGGTTCTAGAATCTCAGTTGATAATGGGTTAATTAACTTTATGGTTCTGTCCAAAGATGAAGAGACGCTTCGCTGTAAGGTTCTAGATGGTGGAAAGCTTGGATCAAAAAGACATGAGAATTTACCAGGTGTTAGAGTCAACCTTCCATCATTAACATCTAAAGATCTTGATGATATTGCCTTTGGGATAAAAAACAAAGTTGATTTCATTGCTTTGTCTTTTGTAAGGAATACTGAAGATTTAGAAAAGCTTCAAGAAATACTTGATAAGAAAAAATCAAAAGCAAAAATTATAGCCAAGATTGAGAATCAAGAAGGTCTGGATAATATTCATGATATAAGCAGAGCTTCATGGGGTGTTATGGTGGCCAGAGGAGACTTAGGTATTGAAACTAGTCTAGTTGATTTACCTAATATACAAAGAAGAATAATGTATGCATGTGCTAAAGTGGGGAAGAAGGTCGATTGTGGCCACGCATTTGCTTGAATCAATGATTGAAAACCCAACTCCTACAAGGGCTGAAGTTACAGATATTGCTAACGCTATATATGAGGGCGCAGATGCAATAATGCTTTCTGGTGAAACAAGTATCGGAAAATATCCATTTGAATGTGTTAGCTTTCTTAAATCTATTGCAGAAAAAACTGAAAAATTTAGAACCTTAGGTTATGAAAGTAACTTTATGCCGAACTCAGATTGGCAGCATATTGGAGTAGCGGCAAAAAATTTAGCTGAATCAATAGGCGCTGATGGAATCATTGCAATTACTAGAACAGGCAAGACAGCCAATTATATTTCTAATTCAAAGCCTCATGGAATACCTATTTTTACATTTACAGGAAATAAGAAGACATTGAATCAACTTTCTTTAGTAGGGTCTACTATTCCATTCTATCTATCTAATTTATCCAATCATGATAAAACTTTAGTAAATGTTTCTAAGATTCTTTCAGAAGAGCATTCTGAGGCCATACAAATAATCAATCTTTAAAATGTTGGATTATGTTGTTGGGTCGTTTGCAATTGGTTTTGTTATTGCCGAGAAATAAGCTTATTTAATTTAATAAACAACATAATTATGAAAAATATATCTCAAACTATTTTTAATGAATTGGAAAAAGATCTTTGTGAAAATGCTAAGTCTACTTTTATTGTTAGTGGTGGTTCTAGTCCAGTTCAAATATTCAAAGACCTATCAGCCATGCAAGCTAAATGGTCTGACATAAACATATCACTAGTGGATGACAGGGTAGTAGATATAAATCATGTAGATTCGAATGAAAAATTAGTGAATGATTTGTTAATTAAAGATAAGGCAAAGGATGCTAATTTCATATCAATATGCAACCAATCTAAAGAATTGATAAATTTAAAAAGACCTTTTGGTGTGATGCTTTTGGGTATGGGAGAGGATGGACACTTTGCATCTTTATTTCCAAAACTAATTGAAAAACCACTTTGATATAGAATCTTTTCCTTCTTGTATCTAGTCAAAAAAAAATTAGAAGTTTTAAATCAAGCAAAATATGATAAATCATTGCCACTTTATTATCTTCTAAATCAAGATAAGGCTGATATAAAAATTATCAAACATTTTTAGTACACATAAGGAAATAAATGATGATTTATCATAAGAGTTAAGAATTCTTTTACTTAAAAACTTAAATAGATAATTAAATTAAACTCTAGTTTTTTCGATATTTTTAATAACTTCATCCTTTCTGCTATCAAAAACCTTTCCAAATCTTGCTTGAACAGTAGCAGATAAAATATCAATAATAGCTAAATGTGCTAATCTTGAAGTCATTGGAATATGAAGATTATTTTCAAGATGAGTATGAATATGAAGAACCACATCTGAAAGTCTAGCAAGAGGAGTCTTCAGATGTAAGTGCAATTGTTTTTACCCCATTTTTTTTAGCTATTTTAGCAGTTTCAACAATTTCAGTAGTTCTTCCAGTAAATGAGATAGATACTAATAAATCTCCTTCCTTCATCATAGAAACAATCATTCTTTGATTTATGTAATCAGTATGAGCAACAACAGGAACACCAAATCTAAAGAATTTATGTTGTGCATCTAAGGCAACAGGACCAGAGCCACCTAACCCAAAAAATGTAATACTTTTAGCATTTGCTAATAAATCAGTTGCTTTATCAATTGATTCCGGGTTTAGATTTTGACCAACATTTACAATAGTTGATTGAATATCAGACATGACTCGTTTAACAACCTCAGGGGTATCTTTGTCAACATTAAATCTATCAAGTAGCTCATTTGTATTAGTAATTTCTTGAGCTATTTGAATTTTAAAAGCAGGGTATCCATCAAAACCTAATTTTTTACAAAATCTATTAACAGTGGGAAGACTAACACCAGCTTCCTCAGCAAGAGAAGTTATTGATTGATTGATTACTTTGGTTGGATTATTTAAAACAGATAAAGCAATCCATTTTTCAGATTTACTTAATTTAACCTCTCCATTTACTAATGTGTCTAGAATCATTCTGTTAATTATATAGATTTGTAATTTATTTACAATATTTAAGATAAATGCAGGATATTGTATATTTTTAACATAATCTAGCGTAATATTATGTCTACATTTTAAAGTATATATATGAATCCAGAAGACAAAGATCCAATAGAAACGAGTGAATGGTTAGAAGCAATTAATAGCGTAATTGAAGAAGAAGGAGTGGATAGAGCATCCTTCTTAATGACAAAACTAGCCAAAAGATTAAATGAAGAAGGCGCAATACCGACATATAACTTAACAACACCATTTAGAAACTCTATTCCTGCAAAAGATGAAGCTCAAATGCCTGGTGATTTGTTTATGGAAAGAAGAATTAGATCTCTTATTAGATGGAATGCATTAGCACTAGTTTTAAGAGCAAATAAAAATGATGATGATTTGGGTGGACATATATCAACATTTTCATCTGCTGCAACATTATATGATGTAGGTTTTAATTACTTTTTTAGAGGATCTGAAGGTCAGCTTGAAGATTTAATATATTATCAAGGACATTCTTCTCCTGGTATATATGCAAGATCTTTTTTGAAGGTTATTTAAATGAAGAGGATTTAGATAATTTTAGAAGAGAGGTTAAAAAACCAGGACTTTCATCTTATCCTCATCCATGGTTGATGCCAGAATATTGGCAATTTCCTACTGTATCTATGGGGTTGGGTCCAATTATGGGAATTTATCAAGCTCATATTATGAGATATATGTCTGCTAGAGGTCTTGTACCAAGAAACGATAGAAAAGTATGGGTTTTTTGTGGTGATGGTGAAATGGATGAGCCTGAGTCAAAAGGAGCTATTGCTTTAGCTGGAAGAGAAAGTCTTAGAAAATTTAATTTTGTTATTAATTGTAATCTGCAAAGATTAGATGGGCCTGTTAGAGGAAATGGAAAAATTATTCAAGAATTAGAAGGATCATTTAGGGGTGCTGGATGGAATGTGATTAAAGTTGTTTGGGGAAGAAAATGGGACCCAATAATAGCTAAGGATAAAGAAGGAAAACTTCAAGATATCATGGACGCAGTCCTTGATGGAGAAATGCAAAACTTCAAAGCAAAAGGGGGAGCTTATACACGAGAAAACTTTTTTGCAAAAGATCCTGATGTTTTAAAAATTGTTGAAGATTTAACTGATGAAGATATATACAGGCTAAATAGAGGTGGTCATGATCCTTATAAAGTTTATGCTGCATATCATAAAGCTGTAAATTCATCAGGAGCTCCAACAGTAATTTTAGCTCTTACAACAAAAGGTTATGGAGTTGGTTCAAGAGAGGCCGATAATACAACTCATCAAGTTAAAAAATTATCATTGGATAATATCAAAGCATTCAGAGATAAATTTAATATACCTGTTACAGATGAAGATATTGAACAAATACCATATGTAAGACCTCCAGAAGATTCACCTGAAATGCAGTATTTAAGAAAACTAGAGCTAATCTTGGAGGACCAATTCCTAGAAGAAGAACTAAATCTAAAGTTTTTAAAATGCCTGATGACAAGTCATTTTTTCAAAACTATATTCAAGGTTCAGAAGGAAGAAATATTTCAACAACAATGGCGACTGTTAGAGTTATAACAGATTTATTAAAAGATAAAGAAATAGGTAAAAGAATCGTTCCAATTGTTCCTGATGAAGCAAGAACTTTTGGAATGGAGGCATTATTTAGACAAGTTGGTATTTATTCATCTGCTGGTCAAAATTATGAGCCTGAAGATGCAGATAAGGTCATGTGGTATAAGGAATCTAAAGAAGGAGTTATGCTTGAAGAGGGTATTACTGAAGCTGGAGCTTTTTCTGCATGGACTGCTTTGGCAACAGCCTACACAAATTATGACTTTCCAATGATTCCATTTTATTTATTTTATTCAATGTTTGGATTTCAAAGAATTCATGATTTGGCATGGGCAGCTGGAGATTCTCAGGCAAAAGGTTTCTTAATTGGCGCAACATCTGGCAGAACAACACTTAATGGTGAAGGGCTTCAACATCAGGATGGACATAGTCATATTCTTTCATCAACTATTCCTAATTGTTTATCTTATGATCCTGCTTTCTCATATGAAATAGCTGTAATCATTAAAGATGGTATTCAAAAAATGTTTGTTGAACAGAAAAAATTATTTTTATTACATCACAACAATGAATGAAAACTATGAGCATCCTCCAATGCCAAAGGGAGCTGAAGAAGGAATTATTAAAGGTATGTATAAATTATTGCCTGCAAAAAAACCAGTTATAAGACTTCTTGGTTCAGGTTCTATCCTTAATGAATCAATTAAAGCTAAAGAATTATTAAGAATTATGATATTGAATCAGAAGTTTGGAGTGTTACAAGTTTTAATCTTACTTCGAAAAGATGGAATGGAGATTGAAAGAATCAATCAATTAAATCCAACCAAAAAAGAAAAAAAACATATGTTGAAGAGTGTTTTGAAGATAATTCAATACCAGTTGTGGCATCAACTGACTATATGAGGTCATATGCAGAACAAATTCGACCTTATGTTAATTCTGATTACACAGTTTTAGGTACAGATGGCTTTGGTAGAAGTGATTCACGAGAAAGTTTAAGAGAGTTTTTTGAGATTGATGCGAATAGCATAGTTCGAGCAGCTGCATATACTCTTCACAAAAATAAAATAATGGATAAAGCACAACTTAAGAAGATTTATGATGACATTGAGGTTGATCCATTAAAACCAAATCCTTGGGAAGTTTAATGTCCACTATTAACCAAATTAATATTCCTGATCTTGGTGATGTTGATGAGGTAGAGGTAATTGAAGTTTGTGTAGAGGTTGGACAAAAAGTTGAGTCTGAAGACTCAATTATGATTCTTAAACTGATAAAGCAGCAATGGAAATACCTGCATCGGTAGATGGAGAGGTTAAAAATATCCTCATTAACGTTGGTGATATGGTCAAACAAGGAATGCCTTTTGTAGAGATAGATGTTTCAGAAACATCTGCAAAGGAAATTGACAAATCTGAAAATAAGGATGCAGAGAATCTAATAGAATCGAATGAGGAAACAATAGAAGATACTTCAATTGATGAGATATCTTTAGCTCAACCTTTGATTCCTGACCTTGGTGATGTTGATGAGGTAGAGGTAATTGAAGTTTGTGTAGAGGTTGGACAAAAAGTTGAGTCTGAAGACTCAATCATGATTCTTGAAACTGATAAAGCAGCAATGGAAATACCTGCTTCGGTAGATGGAGAGGTTAAAAATATCCTCATTAACGTTGGTGATATGGTCAAACAAGGAATGCCTTTTGTAGAGATTGAAACTATAAAAAAAGCTTCTAAAAAAACTAACAAAATTGAAAATATAATTACTCAAACTGATGACGCTAAATCAGATAAAATTGAAGAAGCACCTCAAAAAATAAACCAAAATATCCAACCAATAAACTATAAAAATTCATCAGTTCATTCAGGACCAGCAACTAGAAAACTTGCTAGAGAGTTCGGAATAAACTTATTAGAGGTTAAAGGCTCTGGTCCAAAAGGCAGAATCTTAAAAGAAGATCTTCACGCATTTGTTTCACAAAGATTAAATAGTGGTTCAACTCAGGTCGGTTTTCAACATTCTCAACCAGATATAGATTTTTCAAAATGGGGAAGTGTTAGCTTTGAAAAACTTTCAAAATTTCAAAAAACAGCATCGAAAAATCTTCATACCTCATGGATAAATATTCCTCACGTTACTCAACATGACGATGCTGACATAACAGATTTATTAGCTTTGCGCGCAGACCTTAACAAGCAACATAAGACAAAAGTTTCTCCATTAGCATACATTATTAAAGCTACAGTAGAGACCTTAAAACTATACCCTTTGATGAACACGTCCTTAAATAAAAATTTAGATACAGTGGTTTTAAAGGATTATTTTAATATTGGTGTTGCTGTAGATACTCCTGAGGGATTAATCGTCCCAAATATTAAAGATGCTGATAAAAAGACTATATTGGAAATTTCTGACAATGTAATGAGCTTAGCTAATCTTGCTAAAGAAAGAAAGCTTAAAGTAGATCAGCTTAAAGGCGCAACATTTACAATATCCTCATTAAGTGGCATTGGTGGAAAATACTTCACACCAATTATTAATCCACCTGAAGTTGCAATATTGGGGTTATCAAAACCGTTTGATAATCTTTATTTAGATAATAAAAAAGTCGTTAATAAAAAGCTTTTACCAGTATCACTCTCCTATGATCATAGGGTGATTAATGGAGCATATGCAGCAAGATTTGTTTCAGAACTATCTAAACAGTTAAATCAAATTCAATCTTTAAAGGAATCTTTCAATGGATCTTAATACATTTAATTTATATCTTTTTGGTGGAACTGGAGATTTATCCAATAGAAAATTGATACCTGCTATGTTCAGACAAGAAACGCTTGGAAATATAAATAACGATAGTGAAATTATAGGTCTTGGATCAAGAGATATATCAGTTGATGACTATGCTTTGATGGTTCAAGAATCATTAATAAAACACTTTCCAGGATTTAATGAAAATGATGAGGCTTGGAAAAGGTTTTCTAAAAGATTGAGTTATATAAAAATTGATATAAATACAAAAGAAGATTGGAAAAATATTAATAATATTCCAACTAATAAAGCTGTTGTATATTATTTAGCTACTCCACCAAACTTATACAAGCAAATAGCAACCTGCTTAAAAGAAAATAACTTAATTCAAGATAATTGCCGTGTTGTAGTTGAAAAACCTATTGGAACAGATCTCGAATCAGCAGAGGATATAAATAATTCACTGTCAGCTGGTTTTGATGAAACCCAAATCTATAGAATAGATCATTACCTAGGTAAAGAGGCGGTGCAAAATCTTTTAGCGCTAAGATTTGCAAATACTATTTTTGAGAAAAGTTGGTCAAATTCAGCTATAGACCATATTCAAATTACTGTCGCAGAAGATTTGGGTGTTGAAGATCGCGGTGGCTATTATGATGAAACTGGTGCCTTAAGGGATATGGTACAAAACCATTTACTCCAGATTTTATGCTTAATTGCGATGGAACCACCTGTATCGATTCAAAGTGAATCGGTAAGGGATGAGAAGCTAAAAGTTCTTAAGTCCTTAGCACCTTTTACAGAAGAGACAATTTCTTTAAATTCAGTTAGAGCGCAGTATCTTGATGGTATCTCAAAAGGAGAGCCAGCATGTGCCTATTTAGATGAAAACGGTGTTGATGCAAAAAATAATACTGAAACCTTTGTTGCTCTGAAGCTAGAAATTAATAATTGGAGATGGTCAGGCGTTCCTTTTTATTTAAGAACAGGGAAAAGGATGCACTCAAAATCATCTGAGATAGTTGTTAGGTATAAATCTGTACCTCACAATATTTTTTCAAAAGAAGCGGCATTAAAACCAGACCAGCTTGTTTTAAGAATTCACCCTGATGAAGGTATTGATTTAAAACTAAATACTAAGCAACCTGGTGTGTCTGGATATGATTTAGAAGAACTTCCATTGGATTTAAATTTGCATGATTACCATGAACTTGGTCATCAAGATTGTTACGAAAGATTACTTTTAGATGTTATCAGAGGTAATCCATCATTATTTGTAAGACGTGATGAGATTGAAGCATCATGGAAGTGGATAGATAACATTATTAATCTATGGAAATCGCAAGATGTCCCTATGGAAGAGTACATATCGGGTGGTTGGGGTCCATCAAATGCAGATTTACTTTTAAAAAGAGATTTTAGATCTTGGAAAAACGGATCATCAAAAAAATAAAAATGAATAAACAATTAATAAATATTAAAGATCGAATCGAAGAAAGAAGTAAAGATTCAAGATCTAATTATTTAGAAAAAATAAAATTCTCTTCAGAGCAATCAAAATCTGCAAGAGATAATATGGGATGTAGTAATATCGCTCATGCCTTTGCTTCATGTGATAAAGCACAACAAGATCAAGGAGCTAATGGTGGGACAGTGATCGGTATTGTTTCTGCGTACAATGATATGCTTTCAGCTCATGCTCCCTTAAAAGACTACCCGGATGTTATTAAACATTCATCAGAAAAAAGAAATGCAATAGCACGGGTTGCTGGTGGTGTTCCTGCTATGTGTGATGGAATTACTCAGGGTGAGCCTGGGATGGAGCTTTCATTATTTAGCAGAGATGTAATTGCCTTATCTACTGCTGTAGCTTTTTCTCATAATGTTTTTGATGCTGGTATATGTCTGGGTGTGTGTGACAAAATTGTGCCTGGATTAGTTATAGGCGCTCTCTCATTTGGACACTTTCCAATAGCCATGCTTCCTGCTGGACCTATGCCTACTGGAATTTCAAATGAAGAAAAATCAGCTAACAGAAAAAAGTATGCAAGTGGAGAAATAGATAGGTCTGCATTGATATCATCTGAACAATCTGCATATCATAGTTCAGGCACTTGTACCTTCTATGGCACTGCTAATACCAATCAGTTAATAATGGAAGTGATGGGTCTTCAACTTCCAAGTGCATCATTTTTTCAACCTAATACTAAAGAGAGAGAATTATTAATAGATAAAACTGTCGAATGTATTTTAGACCTTAAAGAAAAAGGTATAAAAATGGGTGAAATGCTCGATTCAAAGAGTTGGGTCAATGCTATTGTTGGTTTAATTGCTAGTGGCGGATCTACAAATTTAGCAATTCACTTAATAGCTATGGCTGAGGCTGGTGGTTTTAAAATAACTATAGAAGATATTGATGAGATAGCATCTATCACACCAATAATTGCAAATGTATATCCAAATGGAACAGCTGATGTAAATGAATTCCATAATTCAGGAGGTGTTGCAGCATTTATTGGATCTCTTCTTGATGGTGGTTATTTATTTGATGATGTTCAAACTCTTCTTGGTTATGGGTTGGGTGTATATAGAAATAAATTAGAGATTCAAGATGAAAGTCTAATATGGAAAGATAAATCAATAATTTTAGATCAAAGCATTATTAGAGATATTAATAATCCTTTTAGACAAACTGGTGGATTGAAATTAATGAATGGAAACCTTGGCAAGGGAGTTATTAAAACCTCTGCATTAAAAAATCCTGATAAGGTTATTAAAGCTCCTGCAGTTGTATTTGATGATCAGGAAGACGTTTTAAAAGCATTTAATGAAGGTGAATTAAATAAAGATTTAATAATTGTAGTAAGAGGCCAGGGTCCATCAGCAA